>CAYFFJ010000023.1:0-33839 GCA_964342395.1 uncultured Hydrogenophaga sp. | reverse complement strand
GAAGGCCCCAACATGATCCTGGACGACGGCGGCGACGCCACCATGCTCATGCACCTGGGCCAACGTGCCGCCAAGGACATTTCGGTGCTCGACAACCCCGGCAGCGAAGAAGAAACCATTCTGTTTGCAGCCATCAAGGCCAAGTTGGCCGTGGACCCCACCTGGTACGCCCGCAAAAGCGCCCAGATCATCGGCGTGACCGAAGAAACCACCACTGGCGTGCACCGCCTGAACGAGATGAGCGCGAAAGGCACCCTGCTGTACCGCGCCATCAACGTCAACGACAGCGTCACCAAGAGCAAGTTCGACAACCTGTACGGCTGCCGCGAGAGTTTGGTGGACGGCATCAAGCGCGCCACCGACGTGATGATTGCCGGCAAAGTGGCCTGCGTGGCTGGCTATGGCGACGTGGGCAAGGGCAGCGCCCAGGCCCTGCGTGCCCTGAGCGCCCAGGTGTGGGTGACCGAGATCGACCCCATCAACGCCCTGCAAGCCGCCATGGAAGGCTACAAGGTCGTCACCATGGAATACGCTGCCGACAAGGCCGACATTTTCGTGACCACCACCGGCAACCGCGACGTGATCACCCACGACCACATGCTGGCCATGAAAGACCAGGCCATCGTTTGCAACATTGGCCACTTCGACAACGAAATCCAGGTGGCCACACTGGAGCGGTACGAGTGGGAAGAAATCAAGCCCCAGGTGGACCACGTGATCTTCCCTGATGGCAAACGCATCATCCTGCTGGCCAAGGGCCGCCTGGTGAACCTGGGTTGTGGCACCGGCCACCCCAGCTTTGTGATGAGCAGCAGCTTTGCCAACCAGACCATTGCGCAAATCGAACTGTTCACCCGCCCCGATGCGTACGAGGCCGGCAAGGTCTACGTGCTGCCCAAGCACCTGGACGAAAAAGTGGCCCGCCTGCACCTGAAAAAGGTGGGCGCCATGCTGAGCGAGCTGACCGATGCGCAAGCCGCCTACATCGGCGTGAGCAAGTCCGGCCCTTACAAGCCCGACACCTACCGCTACTGATTTGCGCATCGACCAGCTCCTGGTGCAGCGCGGCCAAGCCGCCAGCCGCTCGCAAGCCGCCCGTTTGGTGGCGGCGGGCGTGGCCTGGCGCGTGGGTGCCACCGCCCCTTGGCGCACCGCCGCCAAGGCCGGTGACGACGTGCCCGACACGGCCGAGCTGCAACTGGCCGACGACAGCGAAAGCCGCTACGTGTCGCGTGGCGGCCTGAAACTGGCGGGTGCCCTGGCCGCGTCGGGCGTGGGGGTGTCTGGCACCCTGTGCCTGGATGTGGGCCAAAGCACCGGCGGTTTCACCGATTGCCTGCTGCAAGCCGGTGCCGCCCACGTGGTGGGCGTGGACGTGGGCCACGCCCAGTTGCACCCCCGCATCCGTGGCGATGCGCGTGTGACCTGTGTTGAAAAATGCAACGCACGCGAGCTGAGTGCAGATGTATTGATAGCTGAAAACGCAATACCAGCAAGCGCTGGATGCCAAAAAAGCTTGAAATTTGACCGCGTGGTGGGCGACTTGTCGTTCATCAGCCTCACGCTGGTGTTGCCCGCCTTGGTGCCGCTGCTGGCGGCCGAGGGCGACTTGCTCATGCTGGTCAAACCCCAGTTCGAGTTGCAGCCCCAAGACATTGGCAAAGGCGGCCTGGTGCGCGACCCGGCGGCTTACGCCCGTGTGGAGGCGCGTTTGCGCACCGCCTGTGCGGCGCTGGGGCTGGCGGTGGGGGGCTGGTTTGACAGCCCCATCACCGGCGGCGACGGCAACCGCGAATTTTTTATCCACGCCCGGCACGGCCGGGCTTGATCCCACAAGGAGGCGTGTCCCATGACTTCGTCCACTGCATTGCCCTTGAGTTTTGAATTTTTCCCGCCCAAAACCCCCGAGGGGGCTGACAAGCTGCGCACCGTGCGCCAGGCGCTGTATGCCAAAAAGCCTGAGTTCTGCTCGGTCACCTTTGGCGCGGGGGGCTCCACCCAGGAAGGCACGCTGCAAACCGTGCAAGCCATTTTGCAAGAGGGGCAACAAGGCGCTTCGCACTTCACGTGCGTGGGCGCCTCGCGCGACTCGGTGCGCGAAAAGCTGGCCCTGTTCAAGGCCATGGGCCTGCGCCGCCTGGTGGCCCTGCGTGGCGACTTGCCCAGCGGCTACGGCAGCATGGGCGAATTCCGTTACGCCGCCGATCTGGTGGCCTTCATCCGAGCCGAAACCGGCGACCATTTCCACCTGGAAGTGGCCGCCTACCCCGAAATGCACCCCCAGGCCCGCTCGCCCGAGGCCGACTTGCAGGCCTACGTGGCCAAGGTCAAGGCGGGGGCCAACTCGGCCATCACGCAGTTCTTCTTCAACGCCGATGCCTATTTCCGCTTTGTGGACGATGCCCACAAGCTGGGCGCCGACGTGCCGGTGGTGCCGGGCATCATGCCCATTACCAATGCCAGCGGTTTGCTGCGGTTTGCCGACAGTTGCGGGGCCGAGGTGCCACGCTGGATTCGCCTGCGTTTGCAGGGCTTTGGCGACGACGCCGAATCCATCAAAGCTTTCGGCTTGGACGTGGTAACCGACCTGTGCGATCAGCTGCGCAGCGCCGGTGTGCCCGCGCTGCACTTCTACAGCATGAACCAGAGTGTGCCCACGTTGGCCGTTTGCGAGCGGCTGGGGCTTTGAGCTTGCGTGCGGCGGTGGCCCCGAGGCAACCCCTGTGGCGGTGGGGGGCGCTGGCGCTGGCCTGTGCCTGGGGGGCCGTGGCCGCTGCGGCCACCGGGCCGGAACTGGCCCCGCACCCGCAGGCCGAGCCCCTGCGCCTCTCCACCGACGGGGCCTTGCCTGCCGATGCCCCTGCGGATCCTGCTCGGCGACCGTGGGCGCGGGGCAAGGCTTCCTGGTACAGCCACCGCTTGGTGGGCAAGCGCACCGCCAGCGGCGAGCCTTACCGCAAAGAGGTGTTTTCGGCCGCCCACCGCCGCTTGCCCCTGGGCGCGCTGGTGACGGTGCGCAACCCCGCCAACCAGCGCGAGGTGGTGGTGCGCATCAACGACCGGGGGCCGCACCACCCCCAGCGCGAAATCGATTTGAGCCACGCCGCTGCCAAAACCTTGGGCGTGGCGCAGCACGGCGTGGCCACGGTGGAGTGGCAACTGGCCCCACCCGGTGCCCGCGTGACAGCACCGCTGCGCACACCCAAATCCACAAAAGTAAAGCCCAAGCCCCGCCACCAGGCGGTCAAGCCCAGCCC
Organism: uncultured Hydrogenophaga sp.; assembly: GCA_964342395.1. GTDB lineage: Bacteria > Pseudomonadota > Gammaproteobacteria > Burkholderiales > Burkholderiaceae_C > UBA2334. The sequence goes on along the minus strand of CAYFFJ010000023.1, from coordinate 30,582 downwards.
GCCCCGGCGTTGAACCCGGGGCCGGCGGAGGTCATTGCCCGGTTTCGAGCACAAACCCGGCGTGTTCGTCCTGCGCCATGGCATTCACCATCAGGGGCAAGGCTTCTTTCAGGGCGGGGGCGAGCACGAACGGGGGGTTCACCACAAACACGCCGCTGCCCGACAAACCCACGGGCACGCCGCGCGCATTGCTCTGGCCCGATTTCACGCTCAGGCTGGCGTACAGCCAAGGTTTGCCTGCCCGGGCGGCGGTGTTTTTCAGCTTGCGGGGCAGGTCGTGTGCCTCGGGGCGGGCCACGATGGGGTGCCAGATCAGCGCACAGCCGGTGGCAAAACGCGTCATCGCCAGGCCCAGCATGTCCACCACCTTGCCGTAGTCGCTCTTGATTTCGTAGCTGGGGTCGCACACCAGCAAGCCCCGGCGGCTGGGCGGGGGCACCAGGGGTTTGACACCTGCAAACCCGTCGTCCATTTTCAACCGGATGATCTGGTGCCGGTCGCGCTGAGCCACCAGGCCGCGCAGCAGGCGTTGGTCGGTGGGGTGCACCTCGAACACATTGAGCCGGTCCTGCGGGCGCAACAGCTTCTCGGCGATCAGCGGTGAACCGGGGTAGTTGCGCAGCTTGTGCATGGCACTGCCGGTTTTCGGCGGCGGGTTGAATTCGCGCAGCACAGCCAGGTAGTCGTCGATCAGCGCGCCTTTGCTGCCGGTTTTCAGGTTGGTGCCGCCCAGCAGCTTGAAAATGCCCTCTTCGGCTTCGCCGCTGGTGTGGGCCTGGTCACCGTCAAGGCGGTACAGGCCCGCACCAGCGTGGGTGTCGATCACGGACAGGCCGGTCTCTTTTTGGGTGAGGTAGCGCAACAAAGACACCAGGGTGGCGTGTTTGAGCACATCGGCGTGGTTGCCCGCGTGAAAGGCGTGTCGGTAACTGAACATAGGTCCCCATGGTACCCGCTGCCCCAAGTTTTTACCGCAAACCCGCAGCAGCTTTGTATAATCTTCGGCTTTGCAGCGATTTCAAGAACTCCGCGGCAAAAACGGCTCCTGGTCTCTGGCCCGGCGCCAACACCCCACCTAAGAGGTTTCCAACAGAGAAACACCGACCGTGGAAAAGAGTTCGTTATTCACTCGAAACATTGACCCATGAAAACTTTCAGCGCAAAACCCGCTGACGTGGTGCACGAGTGGTTTGTTGTTGACGCCACCGATTTGGTGCTCGGCCGGGTAGCCAGCGAAGTTGCCCTCCGTCTGCGCGGTAAACACAAAGCCATTTATACGCCTCACGTCGATACCGGCGATTACATCGTCGTCATCAACGCCGCCAAGCTCCGCGTCACGGGCACCAAAGCCCTCGACAAGGTGTACTACCGCCACTCCGGTTTCCCCGGTGGCATCTACGGCACCAACTTCCGCGACATGCAAGCCAAACACCCTGGCCGTGCCCTGGAAAAAGCCGTCAAAGGCATGTTGCCCAAGGGTCCCCTGGGTTACGCCATGATCAAGAAGCTCAAGGTTTACGGCGGTGCCGAGCACCCCCACACCGCGCAGCAGCCCAAAGTTCTGGCCCTGACAGGAGCAGTCTGATGATTGGTGAATGGAACAATGGCACCGGCCGTCGCAAATCCAGCGTCGCCCGCGTGTTTCTGAAAAAAGGCTCCGGCAAAATCACCGTGAATGGCAAGGACATTCAGGCGTATTTCGGCCGCGAAACCTCCATCATGATTTCCCGTCAACCCCTGTTCCTGACCAACCATGTCGAAACCTTCGACATCCAGGTCAATGTGCACGGCGGCGGTGAGTCTGGCCAGGCTGGCGCGGTGCGCCACGGCATCACCCGCGCCCTGATCGACTACGACGCCACGCTCAAGCCCGCGTTGTCGCAAGCCGGTTTCGTGACGCGCGATGCCCGCGAAGTCGAACGTAAAAAAGTCGGTCTGCGTTCCGCACGCCGCCGCAAGCAGTTCAGCAAGCGTTAATCCGCTTTTTCAACTGCCAGAAACCGCCCGCAAGACTCGCGTCTTCGGGCGGTTTTTGTTTGCGTGTCTCACGTTGCTCGAAAGGTCCGGTGCATGCGATTGCGTTTGTGGCGAAGGCGTTTGACCATCAGTGCGCCGCGCATGGCCATTCGCAGTGCGGTGCCGTGGCCGCTGCAATGGCTGGGCGTCGCAGTGGTGCTGGGGTTGTCTGCGGTGGCCGCTTTGTGGGCGTTTGAGTTCGGCAGGGATGTGGCAGGCTTGGACCCTTTGAGCGCCAAAGAGCTGGCCCAGCTGCGCGCAGAAAACGAGCGCTTGCGCAGTGAATTGCTCACGTTTGGGGTGGTGGCCAATACCGCTGACAGCTTGTTGACCGCTGAGCGCGCTGCCCAGGCCCAGCTGGTGGCGCAAATTCGCCAACTGGAAGCGCAAGCGCAAACCCTCAAACACGACCTTGCCTTCTTCGAGCAACTCCTGTCTCCCGGGCATGGCGCTGACGTGGGGGTTCGTGGGGTGCAGGCTCGGCGCGTTTCACCTGGGCAGGTGACTTGGCGTGCGCTGCTGGTGCAAGTGGCCAAGAACCCGCCCCCCTTCAAGGGCGGTGTGGAGGTGACTTACCAAGGCAGTTTGCAGGGGGCAGCCTGGACGGTGACCGAGTCCGCCGCCCAGCACCCCGTGACCCTGAGACAGTCTTTGCTGCTGGAAGGGCGGAGCACCGTGCCCGTGGGGGCTGTGGTAAAAAACATCACGGTCCGGGTTTTGCTTGGCTCGACCGTCAAGTCGGTGTTGACCGCTCCTGTTGCGGGGTGACCGGCTGCACAACCCAAACACATCGTTGGATTCCCTATATATGTTCGGCAAAAAAAGGCAACCACCCATCAAAAGCCTGATCGCATTCGGCACCACCATCACCGGGGACTTGGCATTTGGCGAGGGTTTGCGCATTGATGGCGCTGTGTTGGGCAACCTGACGGCGGCAACGGGTCAACCCAGCTTGTTGGTGGTGAGCGAAACCGCCCAAATCAGGGGGGAGATCGCGGCCGACCACATCATCATCAATGGCCATGTCTGCGGGCCGGTGCGGGCCCGCGAGTTGCTGGAGTTGCAGCCCAAGGCGCGTGTCGAAGGCGATGTGCACTACAAAGCCCTGGAAATGCACCAAGGTGCCACCATCACCGGTTTGCTGGGGCCTTTGCCATTGGCGGTCGAAGAGAAACCCGCCCTCAAGCTGGCCGCCAACAACGGTTGAGCGCAAACCCGAGCAATTTGATTTAGTATTTCATTCCCCCGATTTTTCAGCAGAGAGACCACCATGAGCGCCGTTCCAGAACAAATCCACACCGAAATGCCCACTGCCTTGGTGTTCACCGACAGCGCCGCTGCCAAGGTGGCCGACCTGATTGCCGAAGAAGGCAACCCCGATTTGAAGCTGCGCGTGTTTGTGCAAGGCGGTGGATGCTCGGGTTTTCAGTACGGTTTCACCTTCGATGAGATCGTGAACGAAGATGACACCACCATGACCAAGAACGGTGTGTCGCTGTTGATCGATGCCATGAGCTACCAGTATCTGGTGGGTGCCGAAATCGACTACAAGGAAGACCTTGAAGGCGCCCAGTTCGTCATCAAAAACCCCAACGCCACCAGCACCTGCGGCTGCGGCTCCAGCTTCAGCGCCTGACGGCCGGGCCCCGTCCGCCAATCGGCGGGGCTGACTCAGGCCGGGTAGACGGCGCCCAGCACCCTGGGGCCCTTTGCCCCGGTGGCGGTGGGCACATTGCCCGCCAAACCAAGCCAAGTTTGCAGGGCCAGCCACGCGAACGCGGCGGCCTCCACCTGCAGGGCGGGCATGCCCTTGTCGTCTGAGGGCACCACTGGTGTGGGGTTCATCAGGTGCTTCAGTTCGGCCATCAGTGCACCGTTCAGGGCGCCCCCGCCACACACCACACATGCATCCAGCCCCCCGGGCAGAGACTGGGCAATGCTGCGGGCTGTCAGTGCCAGCAGGGTGGCCTGCACATCGGCGGGTGCCAGATCGCTGTAGGGCTGCAACCGGGTGTCCAGCCACTGTGGGTTGAACAGGTCGCGGCCTGTGCTGCGCACACCTTGTTGCGAGAAATACGGCTCGGCCAGCAAGTCGGCCAGCAAGGCCTGATGGCATTGGCCCGATGCCGCCCAGGCCCCGTCGGCATCGTAGGTGTGGCCGGTGTGGGCTTCGCACCACAGGTCCATCAGCACATTGCCGGGGCCTGTGTCAAAGCCTGCCACCTCGCCTTGGGCGCCCAGCAGCGTGGCGTTGGCCATGCCACCGATGTTGACCACCGCCACCGATTGCCCGGCTTGCCCGAACACCGCCCGGTGAAATGCCGGCACCAGCGGCGCCCCTTGGCCGCCTGCGGCGACATCGCGGCTGCGAAAGTCTGCGACCACGGGGGTGCCGCACAGCTCGGCCAGCAAGGCTGGGTTGCACAGTTGCACGCTGTAAGCGTGCCAGGGGGTGTGAAGATCGGCCGTGGCGCCCACAGGCCCTGGCTGGTGGCGCACGGTCTGGCCGTGCACACCCACCGCGGTGATGGCTGAGACCGCCAAGCCGGACGCGTCCAGCAGTGCATGGACCACTTGTGCGTGGCATTGCATCAGGTGGTTGGTGGCCAGTGCGGCGGTGTGCAGCTCGTTGGGGCCGGGTGTGTTCAGGGCCAGAAAGTCAGCCCGCAACCCGGCGGGCATGGGCATGTGGTGCGCGTGCGTCACGCGCACACCGCTGGGGGTTTCCTGCAGCACCACGCCGTCCACCCCGTCGAGCGAGGTGCCGGACATCAGTCCGATGAAGTGGCGGGTCACTCCGCGCTGGCGGTGGTGTGGTGCGCGGCCGCCGTCAGCTCCACCGACATGCGTTGGGCCACGGCGTTGAATGCCGGGCGTGCACCGGCTGACACGGGCACGGCCTCGCCTTGGCGGGCCAGGGTCAAGGGGTCTTTGTGCACGCCGTTGTCGCGGAATTCGAAGTGCAGGTGCGGCCCTGTGGACACACCGGTGGAGCCCACGTCGCCCACCAACACCCCTTGTTCCACGCGCTGGCCTTTGCGCACGTGGATGCGGCTCAGGTGTGCGTAGGCGGTGGAATGACCGTTGCGGTGGTTCAGCACCACCAGGTTGCCGTAGCCTTGTTGGGTGCCCGCAAACGCTACCACGCCATCGCCCACGGCGCGCACGGGGGTGCCGGTGGGGGCTGCAAAGTCCACGCCCAAATGGGGTTTGGCGCCGCCACTGACGGGGTGAAAGCGCATGCCATAGCCGCTGCTGACGCGGGAAAACGCCAGCGGCGATGCCAGGTAGGACAGGCGCTTGCTTTGGCCGTCAAACGAGTAGTAACCCCCTTTGATGCCGGGCTCCTGGAACCACAGGCTGCGGATGGCTTTGCCGCCGTTGACAAACTCGGCGCTGAGCACACGGCCCACGCGCATGGGCTCACCATCGGCTTCCAGGGATTCGTAAATGACGCTGAAGCGGTCACCCCGGCGCAGGTCGCGGCGGAAATCGATGTCGGCACTGAAAATGTCGGCCAGTTGGTTGGCCACGGGGTCGGGCAGGTTGGCCGCGTCGGTGGCGGCGAACAGCGAGGTGTACACCGTGCCGCTGCCCATGCGGGTGGTGGCGGTCAGGGCGCCGACCGAGGCGGTGGCGTTGAACCCGGCAGGGGTGCGTTCCACCACCAGTTTGTTGAAGCTGTGGGCCTCGTCGCCCGCGATCCATTTGAAGGTGAGCTTCACCAGGCCTTGGCGGCCATCGGTTTCGGCCGTGACCAGCTTGCCCGCACGGCCCGCCAGCAGGCCGCGGGTTTGGGGCGCGGTGCGCAGAAACGCGGTGGCCTGGGGGTCGTTCACGCCCAGGCGCTGCAGCAGCGAGCCCACGGTGTCATCGCGGCGGGTGTGGCCGTGCCGGTAGAGCACCAGGGCGTTGGTGGCGCTCAGCGGCAGATCGGCCCAGGCGGTGGTGGGGGCTGCGTCCAGTTCCACCGCTTGCAGGACTTGGCGCACGGGCAAGTCGGCGGCGTCGGGGGCCAGGGGGGCAATGCCGAAGGCGGTGACGCCGGTGCCCAGCAGGAGGGCGCCCAACGCGGCAACCACGCGGCGGGGGTGGGCTTTCAGTGCCGCTGCCGCCGATTGCGAAAGCGCTGACAGGAATGGAACCATGTGTGAAAACCAGGGTGTCAGAGGCAAGCCCCGCCTGGGTGAGGCCGGACAAGACAATGTGCAAGGGAGGGGAGCCGTGCGTTGAGCGCTTTGGGCACTTTGGGCACTTTGACCGCCTAAAATTGGCCGCCAAAACAACCCCAAAGTATAGCCCCGGCCTTGCGGCTGGCATCTGAGAAAACCCTTATGAATCAGCCTCTGAACGTGGCCCCTGACGCCCAACCCGACGCCGCCACTGGCCAACCGTCCACCGCCGGTGTGAGCGATGCGGTGCAAGCGGCCATGGCCGTGACCTTGCGTGGCTGCGAAGAGCTGATTCCCCAGGCCGATTGGCTGAAGAAACTGGTGAAAAGCGAGGCCACCGGCCAGCCGCTGCGCATCAAACTGGGGCTGGACCCTACTGCACCCGACATCCACATCGGCCACACCGTGGTGCTGAACAAGATGCGCCAGCTGCAGAACCTGGGGCACCAGGTGATTTTTCTGATTGGCGACTTCACCAGCCTGATCGGCGACCCGTCCGGCCGCAACAGCACCCGCCCGCCGCTGACGCCTGAGCAGATCAAGGCCAACGCCGAAACCTATTACAAGCAAGCCAGCCTGGTGCTGGACCCGGCCAAAACTGAAATTCGCTACAACAGCGAGTGGAGCCTGCCGCTGGGCAGCATGGGCATGATCCAGCTGGCCGCCAAGTACACCGTGGCGCGCATGATGGAGCGCAACGACTTCCACGACCGCTTCCACGCGGGCACGCCCATCAGCGTGCATGAATTTTTGTACCCGCTGATGCAGGGCTACGACTCGGTGGCACTCAAGTCCGATCTGGAGCTGGGCGGCACCGACCAGAAGTTCAACCTGCTGATGGGCCGCCACCTGCAAAGCGAATACGGCCATGAGCCGCAGTGCATCCTGACCATGCCGTTGTTGGTGGGGCTGGATGGGGTGGACAAGATGTCCAAGTCCAAACACAACTACATCGGCATCACCGAAGAGGCCAACAGCATGTTCGCCAAGGTGCTGTCGATCAGCGACACCCTGATGTGGGACTGGTACACGCTGCTGAGCTTCCAGACGGAGGCGCAAATTGCCGCCCTGAAGGCCGAAGTGGCCGCTGGCCGCAATCCCAAAGACGCCAAAGTGGCGCTGGCCAAAGAAATCACCGCGCGTTTCCACAGCGCAGCGGCTGCCGATGCGGCCGAGCAGGATTTCGTCAACCGCAGCAAAGGCGGTGTGCCCGATGACATCCCAGATGTGAGCCTGAGCGGTGCGCCGCTGGGCATTGGTGCTTTGCTGAAGGCCGCAGGCCTGGCGCCGTCCACCACCGAAGCTGGCCGCCTGATCGAAGGCGGCGGCGTGCGGGTGGACTCCAGCGTGGTGTCTGACAAGGGCCTGAAGTTGGATGCAGGCACCTATGTGGTGCAGGTGGGCAAGCGCAAGTTTGCCCGGGTGACGCTGGCGGTATGACCGGCTTGGCCCACTGGGCGGCGGGCCTGCCGCCGCGCAGGCTGTTGTGGGCGTCGGTTGGAGTGGCGCTGGCCACCATTGCCCTGAAAACAGGGGCTTGGGCTGTGACCGGATCGGTGGCCTTGCTGTCCGATGCGATGGAGTCGTTGGTCAACCTGGCGGCGGCCGTGTTCGGGTTGGCCATGGTGACCGTGGCGGCCCGTCCGCCCGACGAGGACCACCCCTACGGCCACCAAAAGGCCGAGTATTTTTCGTCCGGATTCGAGGGGCTGCTCATTGGGGTGGCGGCACTGGGCATTGGCTGGCTGGCGGTGCAACGCCTGCTGGCCCCGGCGCCCATCGAAGCGGTGGGCTGGGGGCTGGTGCTGTCGGTGGCCAGTTCGGCCCTGAACGGTGCGTTGGCCTGGCTCATGTGGCAGTCTGCCCGTGCCCACCGCTCGGTGGCACTGGAAGCCGACGCCCGCCACCTTCTGACCGACGTGTGGACCACCGGTGGCGTGATGGTGGGGGTGGCCGGGGTGGCAGCCACCGGCTGGTGGTGGCTGGACCCGGTGGTGGCACTGGCTGTGGCGGCCCACATCGTGAAAGAGGGCGTGCACCTGTTGTGGACGTCTTCGCAAGGCCTGATGGACGAGGCGGCTGAGCCCGAGATCTTGGCCGCGGTGGAGCGTGTGCTGGCGGGTTTTGCCCCGCCGGGCACGGGCGATGCCGGGCTGCGCTTTGACCATGTGGTGACCCGCCGCGCGGGCCAGCGGCGCTACGCAGATTTGCACATGCACGCACCCGGTCATTGGACGCTGGCCCACGCCGCCCAGCGGCGTGGCGAGGTGGAAGCCGCGTTGATGGCCGCCGTGCCGGGTTTGCGCGCCACCATTTCCCTGTTGCCCCACGGGGTGGAGGCTCAGGCCGTTCTGGACACCTTGAACACGGAGGCGCCGCCGTGCAAGCCCTGATCCTGAAAACCTTAAAACACAGGCTTCACGTTCCAAATTTCGTCGGCGTACTCGCGGATGGTGCGGTCTGACGAAAACGCGCCCATGCCCGCCACGTTCATGATGGCTTGGCGGGTCCATTCGGTGGGGCGGCGGTAGAGCTCGTCCACCTTGTGCTGGGTGGCCAGGTAGTCGGCGTAGTCGGCCAGCAGCAGGTAGTAGTCGGATTCGAGCAGCGTGCGCGTGATGTCGTGGAAACGGTTGGGCTCTTCGGGGCTGAACGCGCCTTCGGCGATGCGGTCGATGGCGGTTTTCAGGTCGTAGTTGTGGTCGTAGTAGCGGCGCGGGTTGTAGCCGCTGGCGCGCAGGGCGGCCACCTGTTCGGTGCGGTTGCCGAAGATGAAGATGTGGTCCAGCCCCACGTTTTCGGCAATTTCAATGTTGGCGCCGTCCCAGGTGCCGATGGTCAGGGCCCCGTTCAGCGCAAATTTCATGTTGCCTGTGCCCGAGGCTTCGGTGCCGGCGGTGGAAATCTGTTCGGACAAATCGGCTGCGGGAATGATGACCTCGGCCAGCGACACGCGGTAGTTGGGCAGGAACACCACCTTGAGCTTGTCGCCCACGCGTTTGTCGTGGTTCACCACACGCGCCACGTCGTTGATGAGTTTGATGACCAGCTTGGCCATGTAGTAGGCCGACGCCGCCTTGCCGCCGAAGATGACGGTGCGCGGCACCCAGTTGGCGTGGGGCTGCGCCAGTATCTGGTGGTAGCGGGTGACCACGTGCAGCACGTTCAGCAGTTGGCGCTTGTACTCGTGCATGCGCTTGATCTGCACGTCAAACAGGCTGTCGGGGTTGACCGCCACGCCCGTGTCCTGGGCAATGCGCTCGGCCAGGCGCTTTTTGTTTTGCGCTTTGGCCAGGCGGAAGGCGTTGTTGAACTCGGGCTCGGCGGCCAGCGGGCGCAACTGGCCCAGCTCGTCCAGGTGGCGGCGCCAGGTGGTGCCGATGCGGCTGTCGATCAGCGCCGACAGCGGGCGGTTGGCCTGCGACAGCCAGCGCCGGGGGGTGATGCCGTTGGTTTTGTTGCAAAAACGCTCGGGGAAGATGCGGGCGAAGTCGGCAAAGATGGTTTCCACCATCAGGTTGCTGTGCAGGGCCGACACGCCATTGACCTTGTGGCTGGCCAGCACCGAGATGTAGGCCATGCGAACGCGGCGCTGGCCCCGCTCGTCAATCAGCGACACGCGGCGCAGCAGGTCGTGGTCGTTGGGGAAGCGCTCGTGCACCTGGGCCAGGAAGCGGGCGTTGAGGTCGTACACGATGCGCAGGTGGCGGGGCAGCAGGCGGCCCATCATCTCCACCGGCCAGGTTTCCAGGGCCTCGCTCATCAGCGTGTGGTTGGTGTAGCTGAAAATGTTTTCGCACAGGGCCCAGGCGGCGTCCCATTCCACGCTGTGTTCGTCCACCAGCAGGCGCATCATTTCCGGCACGGCCAGGGCGGGGTGGGTGTCGTTGAGGTGGATGGCCACTTTGTCGGCCAGGTGCTCGAAGCTGCCGTGGTTTTTCAAATAGCGGCGCAGGATGTCTTGCAGCGAGGCGCTGACGAAGAAGTATTCCTGGCGCAGGCGCAGCTCTTTGCCGTGGTCGGTGCTGTCATCGGGGTAGAGCACGCGCGACACGTTTTCCGACTGGTTTTTGGCCTCCACGGCCTTCATGTAGTCGCCTTTGTTGAAGGCGTCGAGGTTGATGCCGCTGCTGGCGCGCGCCGTCCACAGGCGCAGGGTGGTCACGCTGCTCAGTTCGTGGCCGGGCACGCCGCTGTCGTAGGCGGTGGCGATCACGTCGTCGGTGTCCACCCAGCGCACGTGGTCGCCTTCCTGCACCAGCCGCCCGCCAAAGTGCACGGGGTAGCTGAACTCGGGGCGCATGAACTCCCAGGGGTTGCCGTTGACCAGCCAGTAGTCGGGCTCTTCCACCTGACGTCCATCCTGGATGCGCTGGGCAAACATGCCGAAGTCGTAGCGGATGCCGTAGCCCATGCCGGGCAGGCCCACGGTGGCCAGCGAGTCCAGGAAACACGCCGCCAGCCGCCCCAGGCCGCCGTTGCCCAGGCCCGCGTCGGTTTCCAGGTCGATCAGCGCGTCAAAGTCGGCGCCCAGCTGGGTGCAGGCGGTTTTGGCGTCGTCGTAAATGCCCACCGACAGCAGCGCGTTGGTCAAGGCACGGCCGGTGAGGAACTCCATGCTGAGGTAGTACACGCGTTTGGCGTCCTGGTCGGCGGCGGTGGACAGGGTTTCGCGCCAGCGGTGCATCATGCGGTCGCGCACGGCGTGGAACAGGGCAAACAGCCAGTCGCGCCGGGTGGCCGAGCGCACGTCTTTGCCCACGGCGTACACCAGCCGGTTGGCGATGGATTTGCGCAGAGCGCCCACCGTGTTGTCCAGGTGGTCGTATTCAAACGGTGCGCTGGCGGCACCGGCGGCGGGGGTCAACAGGTCGTGGGGCATGGTGTGTATTTGATTAAATAAATAGCTGACTTTTAAATACAGTCAAGCGATAGGTGTCAAAAAGACTTGTAATTTTGTTTGCCGGGCATGTCCCGTGGCTCAAGCATGGGCCGTGCCACTGGCTGGGGGGGTGTCCAGGGCCTGCCGGTACACGTGCTGGTAGGCGGTGGCGGCGCGTGCCCAGTCAAAACGCAGACCCATGGCGTGGCGTTGCACCGCCCGCCAGTCGGCGGGGCGGCGGTGCAGGGCAAAGGCGCGGCGCAGCGCGGCTTGCAGGCCCGGCACGTCCAGTTGTTGGAACACAAAGCCGCTGGCGCTGCCGCCGTCCAGGTGCTCCAGGCTGCAGTCCACCACCGTGTCGGCCAGGCCACCCACGGCGCGCACCAGCGGCAGGGTGCCGTAGCGCAGGCCATAGAGCTGCGTCAGGCCACAGGGCTCGAAGCGGCTGGGCACCACGATCACGTCGGCCCCGGCGATCAGGGTGTGGGCCAGTGCCTCGTCGTAGCCCACGTGCAGGGCCACTTGGCTGGGGTGGCGGGCGTGGGCCTGGCGCAGCGCGGCTTCAATGTCTGCATCGCCCGTGCCCAGCACGGCCAACTGGCCTCCGCGCTGCACCAGCTCGTCGACCACGGCGGGCAGCAGGTGCAGGCCTTTTTGTTCGGTCAGGCGGCTGACCACGGTGAACACCAAGGCGTCGGGGTTGGATTGCAGGCCCATGCGTTCTTGCAGACGGGCCTTGGCCTGGGCTTTGCCACCGAGGTCGTCCGCATCGAAGCCGGGCTGCACCAGTGGGTCGGCGCCAGGGTTCCAGATGGCGTCGTCCACGCCGTTCAAGATGCCGTGCAGCCTGGCCTGGCGCTGGCGCAACACGCCGTCGAGCCCGCAGCCTTGCTCGGGTCCGGTGATTTCCCGGGCGTAAGTGGGGCTGACGGTGGTAATGGCCTGGCTGTATTTCAGCCCGGCTTTCATGAACGACACCTGGCCGTGGTATTCCAGCCCTTCCATGTGGAACAGGCTGTCGGGCAGGCCCAGCGCGGTGCGCACCTCGGGCCCAAACACGCCCTGGTAGGCCAGGTTGTGGATGGTGAACACCGTGGCGGCGGTGGGCAGGCCGTGCTGGCGCAGGCCGTGCAGGTAGGCGGCGGCAAGGCCGGTGTGCCAGTCGTGGGCGTGTACCACGTCGGGTTGCCAGCTGGGGCACAGGCCGCTGCCCAGCCGCGCGGCGGCCCAGCCCAGCCAGGCGAACTGCTGGGCGCTGTGGGACCAGGGCTGGCCGTGGGCGTCCACGTAGGGGCTGCCGCCGTGGGCGTACAGGCCCGGGGCATGCAGCAGCCACACCGGCTGGCGCTGCCCGTGGGTGGTGATATGCCCGGCCTGCAGCCAGGGCGCAGGCCCCAGGGCGGTGTCGGCAGCGGGGCCCCAACCGGGGGGCAAGCCGGCGCTGCCGCCTGCGGGCAGGGGCAGCGGGGGGCCTTCGGGGGTGACGCCGGCCACCACGGCGGGAAAGGCGGGCAGCAGCAGCCGCACATCGGCCCCCTGGGCGGCCAGTGCGGGGGGCAGGGCGGCACACACATCGGCCAGGCCCCCGGTTTTCAGCAGGGGGTAGACCTCGGTGCAGGCTTGCAGAATGTTCAGGCCCATGGGTCAGCCGCCCTGGGTTTCTTGGGCCACACGTGCGAGCATGTCGCGCGTGACCAGCACCACGCCGCTGGGCGTGCGAAAGAAGCGGCGGGCGTCTTCGGTGGCGTCCAGCCCGATGGACATGCCCTCGGGGATGACGCAGCCGTTGTCAATCACCACCTTGCGCAGCTGGCAACCGCGGCCGATGTCCACCTCGGGCAGCACCACGGCTTCTTCGACCGACGCAAACGAGTGCACCCGCACCTTTGAGAACAGCACCGAACGGCGCACGCTTGCCCCTGAAATGATGCAACCGCCCGAGACCAGCGAGTCCACCGCCGAGCCCCGGCGGCCGTCGTCGTCGAACACGAACTTGGCCGGGGCCAGTTGCTCCTGGTAGGTCCAGATGGGCCACTCGCGGTCGTACATGTCCAGCTCGGGCACGGTGTTGGTCAGGTCGAGGTTGGCGGCCCAGTAGGCGTCGACCGTGCCCACGTCGCGCCAGTAGGCGGGGGCTTCGGGGGTGCTTTTCACGCACGACAGGCCAAACGGGTGGGCGGCGGCCTCGCCCTGTGCCACCAGCGCGGGGATGATGTCTTTGCCAAAGTCGCGGCTGGAGCCGGGGATGGCTGCATCGGCCTCCAGCGCCTTGAACAGCTTTTGGGCGTCGAACACGTAAATGCCCATGCTGGCCAGGGCCACGTCGGGTTTGCCGGGCATGGGGGCGGGCTGCGCGGGTTTTTCGGTGAAGCTGACGATGTGGCGCTGCTCGTCGATGGCCATCACGCCAAAGGCCGTGGCCTCGGCCAGCGGCACTTCAATGCAGGCCACCGTGCAGGTTTTGCCCTGAGCCACGTGGTCGGCGATCAGCTCGGCGTAGTCCATTTTGTAGATGTGGTCACCGGCCAGCACCAGGATGTATTCGGGCTTGTGCGAGCGCAGGATGTCCAGGTTTTGGTACACGGCGTCGGCGGTGCCCACGTACCAGCTTTCGTCGTCCATGCGCTGCTGGGCGGGCAGCAGGTCGATGAATTCGTTGAACTCGTTGCGCAAAAAGCTCCAGCCGCGTTGCAGGTGGCGCAGCAGGCTGTGCGACTTGTATTGCGTGACCACGCCGATGCGGCGCACGCCCGAGTTCAGGCAGTTGGACAGCGCAAAGTCCACAATGCGGAACTTGCCGCCGAAGTACACCGCCGGTTTGGTGCGGCGGTCGGTCAGGGCGTGCAGGCGCGAGCCGCGCCCGCCGGCCAGCACCAGGGCGATGGTGCGTTTGGCCAGGTATTGGGGGGAATGTTTGTCCATGGTTGTCTCCTGTGGTGTGTGGGGTGTTGAAAATGTCAGGGGCGTGGGGGCAGTCGGCCGTGGGCCTGGGTCATGGCGTGCAGGCGTTCGGCGGGGGTGTGGTCCACCTGGCTCCAGTCGAAGCGCCACTCCCAGCAGCCCAGGGCCACGCCGGGGGTGTTCATGCGGTGGTGCTCGTCCAGGCCCAGCACGTCCTGGAACGGCACGATCACGGTGTGGGCCACCGATTGCGACAGGGCGTGAATCAGCGTCCAGTGCGGCTCGGTGTCCATGCCGGGCCCCATGTAGCGGCGCACGGCCTGGCGCTCGACTTCTGATGCGTGCCGCCACCAGCCCACGGTGGTGTCGTTGTCGTGGGTGCCGGTGTAGGCCACGGTGTTGGGCTCGAAGTGGTGGGGCAGGTAGGGGTTGGCCGCGTCGCCGCCGAACGCAAAGTGCAGGATGCGCATGCCCGGAAACCCGCCCTCCAGCCGCAGGCGGGTGACATCGGGGGTGATTTCTCCCAGGTCCTCGGCAATGAGGGCCAGTGCGCCCAGCTCGGCTTGCACCGCTTCGAACAGCGCCAGGCCGGGACCGCGCCGCCAGGTGCCGTTGAGCGCGGTGGGTTCGGTGGCCGGGATTTCCCAGTACGAATCAAAGCCGCGGAAGTGGTCCAGCCGCACCATGTCCACCTGTTTGAAGAGGTGGGCCAGCCGGTCTTTCCACCAGCGGTAGCCGGTGGCGGCCATGGCTTCCCAGCGGTAAAGGGGGTTGCCCCAGCGCTGGCCAGTGGTGCTGAAGTAGTCGGGCGGCACGCCGGCGACCACGGCGGGTTGTTGGTCGTGGTCCAGCTCAAACTGGTGGGCGTGGGCCCACACGTCGGCGCTGTGGTGGGCCACAAAAATGGGGGCATCGCCCACCATGTGCACGCCGGCGGCGCGGGCGTGGTCGCGCAGGCGCTGCCACTGCACCCAAAAGCGCCATTGCACAAACTGCCAAAAGCCCAGTTCGGTGGCGGCGCTGGCGCGCACCTCGGCCAGCGCGGGTGCGTGGCGTTGGGCCAGGGGGGCGGGCCAGCTGGACCAGAGGCCGCCGTGTTGTGCGTCCAGCACCATGAACAGGGCGTAGTCGTCCAGCCAATGGGCGTGTTCGGTGCAGAAAACGGCCAGCTGGGCGCGGTCGACGTCGGTGGCGTGTTCGCCAAAGCCCGCCCAGGCCTGGCGCAGGCAGGCCATGCGGTGGGGGGCGACACGCACAAAGTCGCAGCGGTGGTGGTCAAAACCGGGCGGCGCTGTCCAGGGCAGCCAGCCGCAGTGCACCAGGTCGTCCAGATCGATCAGCAGCGGGTTGCCCGCAAAGGCCGACACGCTTTGGTAAGGCGAGTTGCCCGGCCCGGCGGGCGACAGCGGCAGGATTTGCCACAGCGATTGGCCCGCAGCGGCCAGCCAGTCCACGAAGTGGCGCGCGGGCGCCCCGAGATCACCCGAGCCGTGTGGGCCGGGCAGGCTGGTGATGTGCAGCAACACACCGCTGGTGCGACGCGACAACAGGGGGTGAACGGGCAAGGTCATGGGGGTGAGGCTAACTGTGGGGAGCCTCCTGGCAGGGGCTGGACCAGCACCCGCACGGTGGGGTGTGGCAGGGTCAGGGGGCCGTGCAGGGGGTGGGCGCCGGCGGCCATGCCCACACACACCTCGCCGCTGGCGCTGTCGAGCTGGAGGTGCCAGCCCCCGGCGGGCAGCACCAGGGTGGCCGGGTGGTCGGCGGCGTGCCAGGCCAGCAGCAGGCGTTCGGTGGGGGGGTGGCCGGGCTCGCCCACGGTCAACACACACACCAGGGTGCGCTCGGCGGGGTCGTTCCAGTCGTCGGGGGCCATGGGGTGGCCGTTGGCATTGAACCAGGCCACATCGGGCCAGGTGCCAGGCGCGGGTTGCACGCCGGTGAACCACTGGCCCAGCCGAAGCGCGGGCCAGCGGCGGCGCAGCGCGGTGAGGCCTGCCACAAAGTTGGTGAGTGCGGTGTCTGCCCCTGCCCCTGCCCAGTTGAGCCAGGTGGTGGCGTTGTCCTGGCAATAGGCGTTGTTGTTGCCTTGCTGGCTGTGGCCGAGTTCGTCGCCCGCCAGCAGCTGGGGTGTGCCTTGGGCGCAGAACAGGGTGGACAGCAGGGCGCGTTGCCAGTGGGCGCGGCGCTGCAGCACGGTGGCGTCAGCCGTGGGGCCTTCCACGCCGCCGTTGGCGCTGAGGTTGTGGTTGTGGCCGTCGCGGTTGTGTTCACCGTTGGCTTCGTTGTGTTTGGTGTGGTGGCTGACCAGGTCGGCCAGGGTGAAACCGTCATGCGCGGTCACCATGTGGATGCTGGCGCAGGGACTGCGGCCCGTGGGCTGGAACCAGTGGCTGGAGCCGCACACGCGGTTGGCAAACGCACCGCGCGTGGTGTGGTGGCCCAGCCAAAAGGCGCGCACGGTGTCGCGAAAGGCGTCGTTCCACTCGGCCCAGCCGGGGCCAAACTGGCCGGTGCGGTGGCCGTGGGGGCCCACGTCCCAGGGCTCGGCAATCAGGCGCGACTGGCTCAGCACGGGGTCCTGGCGCATGGCGACCAGCAGCGGGGCTTGGGGGTTGAAGGCCTGGTGGTGGCTGGCGTCGCGGCCCAGGCTCACGGCCAGGTCGAAGCGGAAGCCGTCCACGCCAAAGGCCTGTACCCACCAGCGCAGGCTGTCCATGACGAGTTGCACCACACGGGGTTCGCCAAAGTTCAGGCTGTTGCCGCAGCCGCTGTGGTTGTGGTGGTAGCCGTCGGGGGCCATGGCGTACCAGCTGCTTTGGTCCAGGCCGCGCCAGCTGAGCGTGGGGCCGAAGGCGTCGCCTTCGGCGGTGTGGTTGAACACCACGTCCAGCACCACCTGCAGGCCGTGGCGGTGCAGGGTGTCCACCATCTGGCGGAATTCTCGGCGCACGGCGGCGGGGTCGGTGTGGGCCGACAGGCGCGGGTTGGGCGCGAAGAAGTTGAGGGTGTTGTAGCCCCAGTGGTTGGTCAGGCCCAGGGGCTGCAGGTGGCGTTCGTCCAGGTGCTGGTGCACGGGCAGCAGGCACAGGGTGGTGATGCCCAGTTGCCGGTAGTGCGCCAGCATGGCCGGGCTGGCCAGACCGGCGCAGGTGCCGCGCTGGTCAGCGGGCACGCCGGGGTGCAGGTGGGTGAGGGCTTTCACATGCGCTTCGTACAGCACGGTGTGGCAGGCGTCGGGGTGTGGCGCGCGGGCCAGGGCCGCACCGGCGGCCAGCTCGGCCTGGCGGTCTACCACCTGGCATTTGGGCATGAGGTCGGCGTTGTCCACCGGGCAGGGCAGGTGGGGGGCTTGCGCCAGGTGCCCGCTGAGCGTGGCCAGGCCGTGGGTGGGGCCCACCAGGGCGCAGGCCCAGGGGTCTAGCAGCAGTTTGGCGGGGTTGAAGCGGTGGCCTGCCTCGGGCAGCCAGGGGCCGTGGGCGCGCAGGCCGTACAGCTGCCCTGAAGCCAAACCGGCCACCCAGCCGTGCCAGACGCCATCGGTGCAGCGCGGCAGGCGGATGCGGGCGGTTTCGTGCCGCCCGTCGGGGCTGAACAGGCACACCTCCACCGCCGTGGCGTTGCGCGAGAACACCGCAAAGTTCACCCCGTGGGTGCCGTCAACCGGGTCGGCGCACAGACTGGAGCCCAAGGGCTGGGCAAAGCCAGGGCGAACCAGAGGGGGGGTGGACATGGGTTATTCGGGTTGCAGCCACACCACGGCCAGGGGCGGCAGGGTGAGCGTGGCCGAGTGGGCCTGGCCGTGGCTGGGTTCGGTGTCGGCCTGCAGGCAACCATGGTTGCCCACGTTGCTGCCGCCGTAGTGGGCGGAGTCGGTGTTGAGCACCTCGCGCCAGCGCCCGCCCAGCCCCAGGTCGGGCAGGCCCACGCGGTGGGCGTGGCGCACCACGGGGGTGAGGTTGGCCACGGCCACCAGGGTGTCGGCAGCGGTGTGGCCGTAACGCACAAAGGCGTACACGCTTTGCTCGGCATCGTCCACCACCAGCCACTGGAAGCCGCCGGGCTCGGTGTCGCGGGCGTGCAGGGCGGCTTGGGCGCGGTAGGTGTGGTTGAGGTCATGCACCAGGCGCTGCACCCCGGCGTGGGCGGGGTCTTGGGCCAGGTGCCAGGGCAGTTCGCCGTCGTGGGCCCATTCGGTGGGCTGGGCCAGCTCGGCCCCCATGAACAGCAGTTTTTTGCCGGGGTGGGCGTACATCCAGGCGTACAGGGCGCGCAGGTTGGCCAGTTGTTGCCAGCGGTCGCCGGGCATTTTGCCCAGCAGCGAGCCTTTGCCGTGCACCACTTCGTCGTGCGACAGCGGCAGGCAGTAGTCCTCGCTGTGGGCGTACATCATGGCAAACGTGAGTTTGTGGTGGTGCCAGCGCCGGTGCACGGGGTCTTGCTGGAAGTAGGCCAGGGTGTCGTGCATCCAGCCCATGTTCCATTTGTGGTCGAAGCCCAGGCCGCCTTCGTGCTCGGGCCCGGTCACGCGGGGGAAGGCGGTGGACTCTTCGGCCAGTGTGGTGGCCTGGGGGGCTTGCTGGTGCAGCACGTGGTGCACTTCGCGCAGGAAATCGATGGCTTCCAGGTTTTCGCGCCCGCCGTTGCGGTTGGGCACCCACTCGCCCGCTGGGCGGCTGTAGTCGCGGTAGAGCATGGAGGCCACGGCGTCCACCCTCAGGCCGTCTATGCCGTATTGCTCCACCCAGAACAGGGCGTTGCCCACCAGGAAGTTGCGCACCTCGTGGCGGCCGAAGTTGTAGATGAGGGTGTTCCAGTCGCGGTGGAAGCCTTCGCGCGGGTCGGCGTGTTCGTACAGGGCGGTGCCGTCGAAACGGGCCAGTGCGTGCGCGTCGGTGGGGAAGTGGGCGGGCACCCAGTCGAGGATGACTTTCAGCCCTGCGGTGTGGGCGGCGTCCACAAAACGGCGGAACGCTTCGGGCGAGCCGTGGCGGGCGGTGGGCGCGTACAGGCCGGTGGGCTGGTAACCCCACGAGGCGTAAAACGGGTGCTCGTTGACGGGCAGCAGCTCCAGGTGGGTGAAGCCCATGTCAGCGGCGTAAGGCACCAGGTGGGTGGCCAGGTCGTCCCAGGTGGGCACGGCATGGGGCCCGCCGGGGCGCCGCCATGAGCCTGCGTGCACCTCGTAAATGGCCATGGGCGCGGGGGGGCGGGTGTGGGGTGTGGAGGGGCTCTGGGGCCGGGCTTTCAGCGCCGGGGCCACGCGGGCGGCGTTGCCGGGGGGCAGCTCGGTCTCGCGGGCGTAAGGGTCGGCTTTGTGGACGGTGTGGCCGTCGGCCCCAAGCACCTCAAATTTGTACCAGGCTCCCACCCCCGCGCCGGGCACGAACAGTTCCCACACGCCGCACTCGGGGCGCAGGCACATGGGCTGGGGCTGCCAGTGGCTGAAGTCGCCCATCAGCCCCACGTGCCGGGCGCCGGGCGCCCACACCGCAAAGGCGGTGCCGCTCACACCGTGCATGACCGTGGGGTGGGCACCCAGCTTTTGCCAGGGGCGCAGGTGTTTGCCCTCGGCCAGCAGCCACACGTCGGTGTCGCCCAGCCAGAACGCGGTGTCGGGAGCCGTGGGGACTGCGGGGGTGTGGGACATGGTGGTGGGGGCGAGCAAAGACCCAGCCATTCTTGCACCGATCGGGTACGACAGCGTTACCAGATGCGTTCGCTGCAAACGATTGCAGCATGCCCGCAACACCGCGCGTTTGTGCCCCTTCACAGGGCAGCGAAAAAAACATTGAAACGTTTGAATCCAGCCGCCCACCCGGCGCGTATGGGACTCAAGCCGCCACAACGGCTGGGTTTTCTTTCCACCACACACGCAGGAGCGCTCCATGTTCACTTCTTTTCGTCACCCCCGCACCCTGATGGGGTTGGCTTGCCTGGCGGCTTGCTGCAGCACCGCTGTGCTGGCGTCCAGCCACCGCGAAGCCCCTTTCATCACCACCAGCCCCAAGGTGGACGCGGCTGACTTTTACATGTTCCGCAGCTACGAAACGGGCCGCACCGACCACGTGACGCTGATCGCCAACTACGCGCCGCTGCAAGACGCCTACGGTGGCCCCAATTATTTTGCGCTCGACAAAAACGCGTTGTACGAGATCCACCTGGACAACAACGGCGACGCCAAAGAAGACATCACGTTCCAATTCCGGGTCAACAACAAGCTCAACGACATCCAGATCCCGGTGGGCGATGCCAAGGTCTCCATTCCGCTGATGCAGGCGGGCGCGGTCAGCAAGGTGGGCGATGGCAACCTGAACGTGAGCGAGAGCTACACCGTCAACGTGGTGCGCGGCGACCGCCGCAAAGGCGCTGTGCAGCCCCTGAGCAAAGTGGGTGGCGGCACCCGTTTCGAAAAGCCGGTGGATTACATCGGGGTCAAAACCCTGGGCAATGCCGAGGCCTACGCCGCGTATGCCGCCCAACACGTGCACACCGTGCAGGTGCCCGGTTGCCCGGCGGGCAAAGACACCGGCCGGGTGTTTGTGGGCCAGCGCCAGGACGGTTTTGCCGTGACCCTGGGCCCGATTTTTGACCTGGTCAACGCCACGGCGGCCCAGATCACCAACCCCGCCAACGTGAACGCGTTTGCCGCCGCTTCCATTCAGAACAAAAACGTCACCTCGCTGGCCATTGAGATCCACAAAGACTGTCTGACCGCCGGCGGCGATGCGGTGGTGGGGGGCTGGACCACGGCCAGCCTGCGCCAGTCGCGCCTGCTGGACGGTGCGCCGGCGTCTGGCCATCAGGCCTCTGAGCGAACCGGGGGGGCCTGGACCCAGGTGTCCCGCCTGGGCAACCCGCTGGTGAACGAGTTGGTGATTGGCCTGAAGGACAAAGACAAATTCAACGCCTCCAAGCCCACAGGCGACCTGCAATTTGCCACCTACGTGACCCACCCCACCCTGCCTTCGTTGCTGGGGCTGGTGCTGGCGGGTGACCTGGGTGCCTTGGCCCCCAAAAACTACCCGCGCACCGATTTGCTCAACGTGTTTCTGACTGGTCTGGGTGGCGTCAACAAACCCGCCAATGGGGTGCCCGCCGAAATGTTGCGCCTGAACACCGCCATCGCCCCCGTGCCGTACGCCCAGCAAAACCGCCTGGGTGTGGCCGGCGAACTGCTCAAAGTGGGGGGCGCGGCCAATCTGGCCAAAGCCACCGACCTGGCCGGATTCCCCAATGGCCGCCGCCCCAAAGACGACGTGGTGGACATTGCCCTGGTGGCCGTGCTGGGCGGGCTGTGCGTGCTCAACTCCAACGCCGACCTGACCCAACTGGCCCCGGCTGACAACCAGAACGTGTTGGGGCTCAACGGCTTCACCATTCCCGGCACGCCTGCCACCCAGCTGAAGTCGGAGTGCAAGCTGGCCAATGTGCCCATGGGCGCGACCTCGGCCGCCGTTCACGACGGATCGGACCAGGCGGCTGTGCCCTTCCTCAGCGGCTTTCCCTACCTGAACACCCCCAACGCCGGTTCCAACTGAACCGGGCCAGCTCACAGAAATGGGACACACCATGAACACCACTTGGTCTACGGGGGGGCTGCTTGCCCTCACCCTGGCACTCACGGCGTGCGGTGGGGGCAACGAGCCCCTGGCACCCACGGCCACCGACGGCCTGCCTGCGGAGGTGGCCACGTCACCCGCCGCTTTGCTGGGCTATGTGCTGACGCTGGGGGCTGACGACACGGCCGAGCCCCTGGCCCTGGGCGACACGCTGCCTGCCCAGGACGACACCTCAGAGCCCACGGTGCTGTGATGGACCGAGGCCACTGGGTGAAGGTGGGTTGCCTGGTGGCCTGGCTGGGCTTGGGCCCACAGGCGTGGGCCAACGGCCCATGGCTGGTGCCGGGCAACGACCAGGCGGTGGTGGAGGTGTTGCCCAAAGCCACCCGTTGGCGGCCCGCCCCAGCGGCGTCGTCTGCGTTGGCTCCTGCCCCTGCTGCTTTGCCGCTGGCACAGGCCTTGGATTTGGCCCGGGCCGAAATTGCCAGCGCCCGCCAAACAGGTGACCCCCGCCATTGGGGACGTGCCCGGGCGGTGCTGGCGCCGTGGTGGGACAGGCCCGGTGCACCGGCACAAGCCCGTGTGCTGCAAGCCACCGTGTTGCAAGGCCAACACGCGTTTGGCGCCGCCGAGGCCGTGCTGGCCCAGGTGGTGAAAAATGACCCCAGGCAGGCGCAGGCCTGGTTGACCCTGGCCACCCTGCACAAGCTGGCGGGCCGTTACCCAATGGCCATGCAAGCGTGTCAACGCTTGCTGCCGTTGGGCCAGCCCTGGCACGGCCAGGCCTGCTTGGCCGAAGCCCGCAGCCTGGCGGGCCAAACCGTTGACACCAGCACCTGGCAACAGCTGGCGCGTTCGGCCCCCGATGCCAGCAGCGCCGCGTGGGTGCGTTCGTTGTGGGGCGAGCACCTGGAGCGCGCGGGCCAAGACCGCCTGGCCGCAGACCAATACCGCCAAAGCCTCGCGCTGGCTTGCGACACCTACACGGCCCTGGCCAGTGCCGACTTGTGGCTGCGCCTGGGGCGGCCGCAGCGTGCATGGGACGTGTTGCGAAACCACCCCGACACCGACGGGGTGTTGCTGCGCCGCGCCCGCGCCCTGCGTGACCTGAAACAGCCGACCTGGCGTGGCCTGGCCGACACCTTGGCCGACCGGGCCCAGGCCTCAGCCGAGCGGGGGGACGACACCTCGTTGCACGCCCGCGAGCAGGCCTTGCGCGCCTGGTGGCTGCAAGACGACCCGGTGCGTGCCGCTGAATGGGCGCGCACCAACCTGGCCCTGCAAAAAGAACCCATTGACTGGTGGCTGGCCTTGGCCACCCACCGGCTGGCCGGTCAGCGGGCGCCATCCGAGCGGTTGAGGGCCGAAGCCCTTCGCCAAGGCCCCGCCGACCAACGCCTGACCCGTGAGCTGACCCATGCCCCTGTTTGAACCCCGCGCCGCAGCACCCGCTCGCCCGCTGCACCGCTGGTGGTTGTGCCTGGTCGCGTGTGTGGTCGCTTGGGCCTCCCCCGTCTGGGCCCACAAAGGCAGCGATGCCTACCTGCAACTGGGTGCGCAGGTCGAAGGGGCGCCACCGCTGTTGCGCCTGTCTGTGGCCCTCAAAGACCTCGATCTGGTGGTGCCCATCGACCAAAACGGCGATGCCCGCATCACCTGGGCCGAAGTGCGGGCCGCCGAACCGGCGGTGCAAGCGCATGTGCGCAACGCACTGGTCTGGTCGGGCGCTTCAACCGCCGGTGACACCCCTGCCCAGGCGTGCCACCTGGCCTGGCAATACCTGGGGCTGGCGCAGCGGTCTGACGGGGTGTATTGGGTGGCACAAGCGCCTTGGTCGTGCCACAACCGTGGGGCGGTGCGCCTGACCTACACCTTGATGCAAGCGGTGGACCCCGACCACCGGCTGCGTGTGGCGGGCCCTTGGCACGGCGTGCCGCTGTTGCTGGCCATGGCCCCGGGTGACACCCGCGTGCTGGGCGAAGGGTTGGCAGAGGGCGGTTCGCCGCCGCCAGGCGGTGCAGGGGCCACGGTGGCCCACCATTTCGTGGAAGGGGCCACCCATTTGCTGGGGGGTTATGACCACCTCGCCTTTTTGCTGGCGCTGGTCTTGCCCTTGCACCTGGTGCTGCGACCCTGGCGAGCGGGTGGGCGCTTGGCCACGTCGGTGCACACCGCACCGGTCGGCCCCCGGCACCGCGATTGGGGTGCTTTGGTCAAGCTGGTCACGGCGTTCACCGTGGGCCACTCCATCACCTTGGGGCTGGGGCTGATGGGCTGGATCCAGCCCGAGGGCAACTGGTTTGAGGTGGCCATTGCCGCCTCCATTGGCCTGTCGGCCTTGCTGGTGTGCTGGCCGCAGGCGTGGTTGCCCGGCAGCCTGTTGGCCGGTGCCTTTGGGTTGGTGCATGGCCTGGGGTTTGCCGGCTTTTTGCGTGAACTCAACGCCCCCGAAGCGCTGCTGCCCTGGGCCTTGCTGGGGTTCAACCTGGGACTGGAAGCTGTTCAACTGGCCGTGGTGTCGGTGTGGGTGGCGGTGACACAGCCGCTGCAGGCCACCCCGTGGTACCGGCCCCGCCTGGTGCCGGGCTTGGCGGTGGCGTTGCTGGTGTACTCAGGGGTGCTGGTGTGGGCGCGCGTGTAGCTCACGCGTAGGGGTTGGCAATGCCCAGCTGGGCCAGGATGGCGGTTTCTTTGGCTTCCATTTCCTGCGCATCGGCTTCGCTGGTTTCGTGGTCCCAGCCCTGCGCGTGCAGGGTGCCGTGCACCAGCAGGTGGGCGTAGTGGTCGGCCAGGGTTTTGCCCTGCTCGGCGGCTTCGCGGGCCACCACGGGTGCACACAGCACCAGGTCGGCCATCATGACCGGGCCGGTGCAGTAGTCGAACGTGAGCACGTTGGTGGGGTAGTCTTTTTCGCGGTAGTCGCGGTTGAGCTGCTGGCCCTCTTCGGCATCGACGATGCGGATGGCCATTTCGGCGTCTATCTCCAGCGCGTGGCGTATCCAGCGCGCCACCTTGTGGCGGGGCAGGGCTGCGCGGTGGGTGGCGGCGTCGGCCAGCTTGCCGTATTGCAGGGAGAGGGTGAGGTTGTGCAGTGCCATTTTTAAATGAAATAGGTGTAAAGCGCTTGCCAGTATTCAGTTGTTAGCTATGGATTTTTTGATTTGGATGGGGCGGGGTTTTTCGGGGTTTTGGTTGTTTTGGCGGCTTTGGCCGCGTGGGCGCGCACCGCCGCGTCCAGGGCCAGGCGGGCCCAGGGGCGCATCAGTGCGGGGGATTCCATGGCTTCGTCGGGTGCGGTGCGGTAGCCCATGGCCATGGGTTTGCCCTTGGCCAGGTACACGAAGGGCTTGCAACCGGCGGCCTCGAACGTGGCCACCGTGGGGGCATCGGCCTTCAGCCACAGGCGTTCGCCATCGCCCAGGTCGGCAATGATGGCCAGGGTAAGCCCCTCGGTGCTGAACCCCCAGCCGCCAAACATGCGTTTGGCCACGCAGGGGGCCACGGGGGCCAGCAAGTCCAGGCAGTGAGCAACGAACTCGGGTTGGGTGGTGGCCATGGTGTGTCCTGTGGGGGTTGATGCCCGCTAAGCCGTCATCTCGGAAAAGGGGCAGTTTGGGCCAAAGCACTGCGCTTCAGAGCAATGCGAGCGCATCCCTCAATTGACCAAAGCTGGCAGACCTGTTTCGTTTTGGGTCCATGAGCGGGGCCACTGTCCTCGCAAGCTCCAGCTTCCTCAGGCCACTTTTGAAGTAACTTTTGCGATTCAACTCCCGTTCAAGTGCTTCCCATGTCCCGCCTTTGATCGCATCAGGGTCTCGCAATCCTGCGCGCTGCGGCACATGGACATCCAGTTTCGGGTAGGCCTTGCACATCGCGGGCCAATCTCCAAAGAACCACGCTTCAAGCTCTTCGACCACGATGCGGTTGATGATCTGAAAGCGTTCTTGTCGAGGTGCCGCTTTGGTTGCCAGTCCTGCCTTGAGTGCAATGGCTTCAAGCTGTGCTTTGAGTGCTTTGCAGTCGTCGTCATCCCGATCAACGATGACCAACACCACCGCAGTTGGTGGCAACCACTGCGCGTAGCCAGCCAGTCGCTCTGGCAGCCGCAGCAACAGTTCGTCTTTGCATTGAAACTGACGAATCTCGCAACAGATGTCGGGACGCAGCATTTTGGGCAGCAGGGTTTCCAGCGCAGTTTCCATGGATGGTTCTTCAACCAGCACATACAAGGTATCAATCGCCACGGCGCGCACCTTTGATAGGCCAAGGTGCGCCTTGATTTTTCAGTGGGTCGCTCATGCCAAACTGCCCCTCCATCCACAAGTGCCCCAAAGATGCACCTGCCCCCACAAACTCTTTGATGCCTGCAATGTCCCCAGCAGTTTTGGCTTGGGTAAACCCTTTTTCGTCGCGGTAGAGAATTCGCACTTCCTTGGGTTGGCAGGTGTTCAGAAAAAAGGGAGAGTGAGTGGTCACCAGCAACTGGGCGCGCTCTGATGCAATGCGGCATTCTTCACCCAATTCGGGCAGCAACCGAGGGTGCAGGAAATTTTCGGGCTCCTCAATGCCAATGAACTGCGGCGGCGTGGGGTCATACAACACCGTGAGGTAGGCCAACATCTTCATGGTGCCATCAGACGCAAACCTTGACAGCACGGGCTGCTCGAATGGGGCATCTTTGATTTGAAGCAACAAACGTCCATCCGGCATGGGCGTGGCATCTATTCGGTCCAGTCGAGGAATGCGGTTGCGCAAGACGGCCATGACTCGCAGCAGTTGCGCTGGGTGGCTTTCCTGAAGGAATTGGATGACGTTGGGCAGGTTGTCCCCTGTTTTAGACAAGCGATCCTGCGGCCCCGACTCCGGTTGGGTGCGGGTGTTGTCCACCGACAGATAAGACACATACCAGTCGGTGATGAAATCCCGCAGGGCTGCCACGCGTGGGTGCTGTGCGATTTGCCCCAGTGTGTTTACCGCGATCAGGTCAGGGCCTCTCAATGGGACATCCTGGCGTTGATCATCGGCATCAGGTTGTTCGCCGCTGATGACGCTACCGATGCCTTGCTTGTAGTTGAGGAAGCGAAAAGGTTGGCCGTGTGAGCCACGTTTCCATGCGAGCCACTCCGCCACTACCACAGGGCCTTTGGCCGTTTCGTCAATCGCTAGGTGGTAGGTGATCAGCGGCGTGTTGGGGCGCTCTCGGTACTTGATCTCGATGACCACCGGCCCATCCACACCACGGGTCTTCAGTTCCCGCGCTCGGCCCCGACGATCCCAAGCTTTGCGCAGACCCTCTTGGAAGCACTCAGACAAAAAGTTAAATACATCAAACAAAGTGGACTTGCCACTGCCATTGGGTCCGAGCAACACAGTCAAAGGTGTGATGTTTTTGAGTTCAATGTGCTTGAGTGCCCGAAAGTTCTGCACCTTCAAATATTCAATGCGAGGAACTGCGATGGATGAGGCCATGATAGGTACCGAGTAACGTGCAATGTAAACAGTGTGACGGGGTTTGATTCAATCGGGGTTGTGCGTCAATCCACCGCAATAACCCGCTTGCGCCGGGGTGTGGCCCCTGGGGCACCGGGTGGGGGCACTTCGGCCACCTCGTTGCCGTAACCTTGACCACCCCGCGCGTCGTAGGCGTCAACGATGCGGGCCACCAGCGGGTGGCGCACCACGTCGGCGCTGGTGAGGCGGCACATGGCAATGCCGGGCACGCGCTTGAGCACGCGCTCGGCGTCGATCAGGCCGCTGAGCTGGGTGCGCGGCAGGTCGATCTGGCTCACATCGCCCGTCACCACCGCCTTGGCACCAAAGCCGATGCGGGTGAGAAACATCTTCATCTGCTCGGGCGTGGTGTTTTGCGCTTCGTCCAAGATGACAAACGCGTGGTTCAGCGTGCGCCCGCGCATGAAGGCCAGGGGCGCAATTTCAATTTGCTGGCGTTCGAAGGCTTTTTGCACCTTGTCATGACCCATCAGGTCGTGCAGCGCGTCGTACAGCGGGCGCAGGTAAGGGTCCACCTTCTGGCTCAGGTCGCCGGGCAGAAACCCCAGCTTTTCACCGGCTTCCACGGCAGGGCGCGTCAGCACGATGCGCTGCACCGCACCGCGTTCCAGCGCGTCCACCGCACAGGCCACGGCCAGGTAGGTTTTGCCCGTGCCCGCAGGGCCGATGCCGAAGGTGATGTCGTGGGTGGAAATTTGCGTCAGGTAGTGGCTCTGGTTGGGTGTGCGCCCCCTGATTTCGCCCCGGCGGCTCAGCACCGTGAGGGCATCGGGGTCGGTGTCGCCCAGGGCGGTTTCGCCGGTCAGCATCAGTTGCACCTGCTCGGCCGGGATGGGGCGCTTGGCTCGCTCGTACAGCGCTTGCAGCACTTCGAGTGCACGGTCGGCTTTGGGTTTGGTGCCTTCGATGCGGAACTGCTCAAACCGGTGCGCCACCTTCACGTTCAGCGCCTGCTCGATGGTGCGCAGGTGGGTGTCCAGCGGGCCGCACACATGGGTCATACGGGCGTTGTCGGGCGGGGAAAAGGTGTGGCGCAGAATCATGGTTTGATGTTAAGGGACGACGCATGATTGGAAGATTGCAAGGCCAGCTGGCCGCCAAGAACCCGCCGCAGGTGCTGGTGGACTGCCACGGTGTGGGCTACGAGGTGGACGTGCCCATGAGCACCTTCTACAACCTGCCCGAACTGGGCGGCCCCGTCACGCTGCTGACGCACTTTGTGGTGCGCGAGGACGCACACATTTTGTTCGGCTTTGCCACGGCGCAAGAGCGCGAGGCGTTTCGCCAGCTCATCAAAATCACCGGGGTGGGCCCGCGCATGGCGCTCAGCCTGCTCAGCGGCATGAGCGTGGCCGATTTGGCCCAGGCCATCACCCAGCAAGCCGTGGGTCGATTGGTGAAAGTGCCCGGCATCGGCAAAAAAACCGCCGAGCGCCTGCTGTTGGAACTCAAAGGCAAGCTGGGTGCCGATTTGGGCGATTTGGGGGCGGGCCCTGCGCGCAGCGATGTGCAAAGCGACATCCAGCAAGCCCTGCTGGCGCTGGGCTACAGCGACAAAGAAGCCGCCACCGCCCTGAAGGCCTTGCCGCCCGACGTGGGGGTGAGCGAGGGCATCAAACTGGCCCTGAAAAGCCTGGCCAGGTAAGGGCGCTCCCGGCACTGAGGCGCCCCATTTCTCACAGCGCTTCGCGCACCGGCCGCCCGTTCACCGGCTGCACGGGGCGAGCGTTGTGCGGGAACAGTTGGCCAAACAGCCGGATTTGCGCCGGGCTCAGCGTGACCGGGGTTTTCAGCACCATCCACAACACGCCTTCGGTGCAGGGCGGTGTGGTGAGCGAGCCCATGAACTGGTAGTAGCGCTGGTCTTTGGGCAACAGATCGGGCAGGTTGAGGGCGCCAGCAGGCAGCTTCACGCGGTCGCCCTTGTCCACAGGCATGTAGGTCCACACGGTGTCTATGGCCGGGTTGGCCGCTCCGGGGGTCATCAGCACCGCGACCACGGCCAGTTGGCCCTCGGCGTTTTTGTGCACCAGGTGCGCCACCATGGCAAAACTTTGGCCGTTGACCTTTTCTTCCGCCGGGTGGTGAAAGTGGAATTGCAGCAGCTGGTAGGTGCTGTCGCGCACCGCAATCGCGTTGCCTGGTGCCAGGTCCACCTGGATGGTGTGGCCGTTGTGCACCACGTTGCCTTCGCTGGGGTGGTAGTCAAACCCAATGGGTTCAGCCGGGCCTTGCAGGGTGGTTGAGTCGTCAATGGCGATGGGCGATTGCCGCTGCCCCACCGCACAGGCGTTGAACTCGGACTTGAGCTGCGCCCAGTGGTCTGGGCCACCGGGGCCTTCGTAGGCCCAATGGGCGCCGCCGTGGTCGGTGGGGGGGTCATGTTTGGGTTTGGTTTTGGGCTGTGCGGCCTCTCGTTTGCCTTGTTTGGCCGCTGCGCGGGCCATGGCATCCACCAGCTTGACGGCCACTTTGTCCAGCCCGTCGTCCCGGGGTTTGGCGGTCGGTCTGGGGGCTGTGGGTGGGGCCGGGGGGGCTTTCGTGGCCATGGGGGCCGCTGCAGCCGCAGCAGCTGCCACGGCCTTGGCTTCGGCTGCTGCCTTGGCTTTGGCTTCGGCCGCGTAATCGGCCACGGTGCGCGGTTTGGGGCGTGCCGGGGCCGTGGGGGCGGCGTTTGCGTTGGCCGCCGGGGCATCGGCATGTGGGGCGCCAGGTGTGGCCGGGGCTGGCGTGCTGGGGGCGATCGGTGCCCCCAGTGCGGGCTTGAGTCCGCCCAAATCGATTTTGCCTCGGGTGATGGGCACATCCACCGGTTCGTTGGCGGCGCGAACGGCCACCGGTGACAACACCAAGGACAGTGACAGCCACAGGGTTGTGCCCCATGCCGCCACGTGTGCGGCGTGTGGGGGCGTGGCGTCAGGTCGGTGAGGCTGGGTCATGGCGTTTCAGTGGGCGTTGGGTGGCAAGGGCTGTGTGCCACGCGGGGCAGGGGATACTTCAGCTTATCGGATCATTCCCGACCAATCTGAGCCTTTTCGAGCACACCATGAGCATTCAGACCGACGACTTCGCCCCCGCCCCGGCCAAACGCGTGGTAACGGCCGCGCCCGAATCCCCCCGCGAAGAGGCGCTGGAGCGCGCCCTGCGCCCCAAATTGCTGGACGACTACGTGGGCCAGGCCAAGGTGCGCGAGCAACTGGAGATTTTCATCGGTGCGGCCAAAAAACGCAGCGAGGCGCTGGACCATGTGCTGTTGTTTGGCCCGCCCGGCCTGGGCAAAACCACGCTCAGCCACATCATTGCCCACGAGCTGGGCGTGAACCTGCGCCAGACCAGCGGCCCGGTGCTGGAAAAGCCCAAAGACCTGGCGGCGCTGTTGACCAACCTGGAGCCCAACGATGTGTTGTTCATCGACGAAATCCACCGCCTCAGCCCGGTTGTCGAGGAAATTTTGTACCCCGCGCTGGAGGACTACCAGATCGACATCATGATCGGCGAAGGCCCCGCAGCCCGCAGCATCAAGCTCGATCTGCAGCCC
>CAYFFJ010000022.1:0-34333 GCA_964342395.1 uncultured Hydrogenophaga sp. | reverse complement strand
TTGGCGGCGGCCTATGGCATTGCGGTGTGCACCGACATGCTCATCACCACCGTGCTGACCTTCTTCGTGATTCGCCACGGCTGGAAATACCCGCTGTGGCTGTGCGTGCTGGCCACGGGCTTTTTCTTTGTGGTGGACTTTGCTTTCTGGGCGTCCAACATGTTCAAGCTGTTCGACGGCGGCTGGTTCCCGCTGATGATCGGCGGCATTGTCTTCATGCTGATGGTGACCTGGAAAGAAGGCCGCAAGCTGCTCAGCAGCAAGATGCGCGAAGACGCGCTGGACTTGCCCAGTTTTCTGGAGGCCATCTTTGTCAGTCCCCCGGCGAGGGTGGAGGGCACAGCCGTGTTCCTGACGGCGGAGCTGGGCACCGTGCCCAACGCGCTGCTGCACAACCTGAAACACAACAAGGTGTTGCACGCCCAAAACCTGTTTGTGTCGGTGCGGCACCATGAAGTGCCGTGGGTCAGCATGCAAAACCGCCTGGAGGTGGAAGACCTGGGCCACGACTGCTGGCAGGTGGTCATCCACTACGGGTTCAAAAACGACCCCAACGTGCCCAAGGCCCTGGCTTTGATGAAACCCCACGGCGTGGAGCTGGATGGCATGACCACCAGCTACTTCCTGTCGCGCGACACCGTCATTCCCACGCTGGGCGGCGGCATGGCGCTGTGGCGCGAAAAAATCTTTGCCCAGATGCACCGCAACGCCAGTGGCGCGGCCGACTTTCTCAACATCCCCAGCAACGCGGTGGTGGAGTTGGGCTCCAAGGTGGAAATTTAAAGGCTTTTTGACCTGTGGCGCTTGATGGTTAAGCACTTCAAGCTATTGTTTTATATGAGCTTTTGGCGTGATGTGAGCCTGTCTGCGGTCACCGCAGGTTTTGTGGCGGTGCTGGTGGGCTTCACCAGTTCGGTTGCCATCGTGTTCCAGGCCGCGCAGGCGTTGGGAGCCACCCCGGTGCAAGTCACCTCGTGGATGTGGGCGCTGGGGCTGGGCATGGGCCTGTGTTCGGCTCTGCCCTCGCTGTGGCTGCGCCAGCCGGTGATGGTGGCCTGGAGCACCCCCGGCGCGGCAGTGCTGGCGTCGGCCGGTGTGGCCGCTGCCGCCAGCGGGGCGGGGTTCAGCATGGCCGAGGCCGTGGGCGCCTTCATGGTGTGTGCCGTGCTCATCACCCTGGCGGGGGCCACCGGTCTGTTCGAGCGGCTGATGAACCGCATGCCCATGGCCATTGCTTCGGCCCTGCTGGCGGGGGTGCTGGCCCGTTTTGGCCTGCAGGCCTTTGCCGCCGCCCAAACCGCCTTGCCCCTGGTGGTGCTGATGCTGGCCACCTATTTGGCTGGCAAACGCCTGGCCCCGCGCTACGCCGTGCCCGCCACGCTGGTGGCGGCTGTGGCCTTTGTGGCGCTGCGCGGCGACATGGCCTGGGGCGCGGTCACCTTCCAGCTGGCCGTGCCCGAGTTCACCGCCCCCGTGTTCACGCTCAGCGCTGCCATCAGCCTGGCGCTGCCGTTGTTTGTGGTGACCATGGCGTCGCAAAACCTGCCGGGCGTGGCGGTGATGCGCGCCACGGGGTTCGATCTGCCGGTGTCCAAACTCATCACCCTCACCGGGCTGGCCACCCTGGTGCTGGCCCCGTTTGGGGCGTTTGCCCTCAACTTCAGCGCCATCACCGCCGCCATTTGCATGGGGCCCGAGGCGCACGAAGACAAGGCCCGCCGCTACACCGCCACCGTGGTGTGTGGTGGCATCTACGTGCTGATCGGCCTGTTTGGTGCCGTGGTCACCGGGCTGCTGACCGCATTCCCCAAAGAGCTGGTGGTGGCCATTGCCGGGCTGGCGCTGCTGGGCAGCATTGGCGGCGGCCTGCACACCGCGCTGGCCGACGAGCGCCACCGCGAGGCCGCACTCATCACCTTCCTGGTCACGCTCAGCGGCGTGGTCATTGGCGGTGTGGGCTCGGCCTTCTGGGGCGTGGTGGCGGGTGGGGTGGCGCTGTTTGTGCAACAGTATGGTCTTCGCCGCAAACCGCTCTGATTGTTCGCCTCATGCAAATACTCTTCGTCGCCGACCCCATCGAGTCGTTCAAAACCCACAAAGACAGCACTTACGTGATGATGCGCGAGGCGCAGCGGCGTGGGCACAGCGTGGCGGTGTGCCTGACCGCTGACCTGGCGTGGCAGAGCGGCCAACCCGTCACTGCCCAGGTGCGGCGCATCCGCCTGTTGGACATCTCCCCAGCCTACGGGGCCACGCAAGCCACCCAGCCGTGGTTTGAAGAAGCCGCTGCCAGCGAAGGCCGCGTGGCGCTGAAAGACTTTGGTGCGGTGCTGATGCGCAAAGACCCACCGTTTGACGCCGAATTCATCTACGCCACCCACCTGCTGGAGCAGGCCGAGCGCGAGGGGGCCAAGGTGTTCAACCAACCCGCCGCGCTGCGCGACCACCCCGAAAAGCTGGCGCTCATGCAGTTCCCGCAATATGCGCCGCCCACGCTGGTGACCCGCAGCGCAGCCGACGTGAAGGCCTTTCACGCCGAACACGGCGACATCATCCTGAAGCCGCTGGACGGCATGGGGGGCATGGGCATTTTCCGCGTGAAGGCCGATGGGCTGAACCTGGGCTCCATCATCGAAACGCTGAACCTCGACGGCGCCCAGACCCTGATGGTGCAGCGCTACCTGCCCGACATTGTGGAGGGCGACAAACGCGTGCTGGTGATCGGCGGCAAGCCCGTGCCGTTCAGCCTGGCGCGCATCCCGCAGGGCAACGAAGTGCGTGGCAACCTGGCCGCCGGTGGCAAGGGTGTGGCCATGCCGTTGACCGCACGCGAGCGCGAGATTGCCGAAGCCCTGGGCCCCACCCTGGCCGCACGCGGCCTGCTGCTGGTGGGCCTGGACGTGATTGGCGGCCGCTTGACCGAGGTGAACGTGACCAGCCCCACCTGCTTTCAGGAAATCACGCAGCAGGTGGGTTTTGACGTGGCGGCGGTGTTCATCGACGCGCTGGAGGCCGCGCTCAGCCCACCAGCCGCGCCTTGAAAAAGGCCACCGTGCGGCCCCAGGCCAGTTGCGCGGCGGCTGCGTCGTAGCGCGGGGTGGTGTCGTTGTTGAAACCGTGTTGGGTGCCCGCGTACTGGTGGGCGCTGTGGGCCACCCCGGCGGCTTTCAGTGCCGCTTCATAAGCCGGCCAGGCGGCGTTGATGCGCTCGTCAGTGCCTGCCAGGTGCACCAGCAAGGGGGCTTTGACTTTGGCGGCCTCTTCGGGGGCTGGGCTGTTGCCGTAGAAAGGCACGGCTGCCTCCAGGTTGGGCAGGCGGGTGGCCAGCCAGTGCGCAATGCCGCCGCCGTAGCAAAACCCCACCACCCCCAGTTTGCCGTTGCCATCGGTGCGTCCGCGCAGCCAACCCACGGCGGCCAGAAAGTCTTCGCGGGTTTTGGCCTGGTCGAGTTTGGCGAACTCGGCGCGGGCCTTGTCTTCGTCGCCGGGGTAGCCGCCCAGGGGGGTGAGGGCATCGGGGGCAAAGGCCATGAAGCCGTCCAGCGCCAGGCGGCGGGCGATGTCTTCGATGTGCGGGTTCAGCCCCCGGTTTTCGTGCACCACCAGCACCATGGGCAGGCGGGCACTACCGGCTGACGCCGGGCGCACCAGCAGGCCGTTCATTTGCCCGTATCCGTTGGGCGAGGGCACCGATACTTTCTCGGTTTTCAGCCTTGCATCGTTGGCGGGCACCTGTTGCCCGGCCGCAAAGTTGGGGCTGAGCGCTGCCAGCAGGCCTGCTGCCGTCACGCCCGCCTTGGCAAAACGCTGTGCTTGGCCCAGAAAACTGCGGCGGTCCATGTCGCCGTGGACGTAGGCGTCGAACAGAATGAGCAGTTCCTGGTCAAAGTCCTGGGCGGTGAGTCGCTGGGGCATGTGTGGTCTCCTGTGGGCGTCACAGCGTAGCGCCAAATGCCGCTGGCAGTCCATCCACAAACACTTTGAGTTCGTTGGGCTTGAACGCGGTCCAGCACTCGTTGGCCGTGAGCGGGGTGGTCACGATGACGGCGGCACGGTCGCCAGGGTGGTTCAGTTCGGCGAAGTTCAGCGTCCAGTCGCGGTCCATCAGCGTGGCCTGCGAAAACGGGTGCTGGCGCACCAGCCAGTGCAGCTGGGTGCTGCAGTGGGCCCACAGCGCGTCGCCGTGGCTCAGCAAAAAGTTGAATGTGCCAAAGGCGCGCACCTGGGGCACCAGCTCGCGCAGGGTCAGCGTGAGTTCCTCCACCGTGGGCAGTGCGGCATGGGCTTTGGCCAGTTCCTGCATCAGCCAGCAAAAGGCGCGCTCGCTGTCGGTGCTGCCCACGGGCTGGAAGCGGGCGTGCAGGTGGGGGCCGTAGTCTTTCAAATCGCCGTTGTGGGCAAACACCCAGTGTCGGCCCCACAGCTCGCGCACGAAGGGGTGGGCGTTTTCCAGGCACACGCTGCCAATGGTGGCTTTGCGCACATGGGCAATGGTGTTGGTGCTCTTGATGGGGTAGCGCTTGATGAAGTCCGCCATGGGCGATTTGGCCGCGCTTTGGTGGTCCACAAAGTGGCGCAGGCCACGTCCTTCGAAGAACGCAATGCCCCAGCCGTCGGCGTGGTGGTCGGTGTGGCCGCCGCGCTCGCAAAAACCGGTGAAACTGAAAGACGCGTCGGTGGGGGTGGCGCAATTGAGGCCGAGCAACTGGCACATGGGTGTGGACCGTTGTGTGTGTGGGGAGACCCCCACTGTAGCGAATGCACCGGTGGTGCTGTGCTCCAATTTCTGTTTTTGGTGGCTGGATCAGGCCCCTGCAGGCACGTTGGCGAACGTGGCCGCTCGTGCCTGGGGCCAGTACAGGCGGAACACCGGGTGCAGGTCGGGGTTGGCGGCCACCTCGGTATCGGGGGCCAGCAGCGCGTCGGCGGGGATGCGGGGCACCAGCCGGTCCAGCAGGACCACGTGGTTGGCATCCACCCGGCGCACGATGTGCTGCGAGGTGATCTGGCTGGGGTGCATGAGGCCGGCGGCCTGTACCAGTTCGTGCAGGGCTTTGAGTGTGTTCTGGTGGAAGTTGAGCACGCGGGTGGTTTTGTTGCCCACGTTCAGCGCTTGCTGGCGCCCCGGGTCTTGGGTGGTCACCCCCGTGGGGCAGTGGCCGGTGTGGCAGGCCTGGGCCTGTATGCAGCCCAGCGCCATCATGAAGCCGCGAGCGCTGTTGCACCAGTCGGCGCCCAGGGCCATGGCACGGGCCACGTCAAACGCGCTGACGACCTTGCCCGCACAGCCCACTTTGACGCGTTCGCGCAGGCCCGCACCCACCAGGGTGTTGTGCACCAACCGCAGGCCTTCTTGCAGAGGCACGCCCACGTGGTCGGTGAACTCCAGCGGGGCGGCACCGGTGCCGCCTTCC
Organism: uncultured Hydrogenophaga sp.; assembly: GCA_964342395.1. Lineage (GTDB taxonomy): Bacteria > Pseudomonadota > Gammaproteobacteria > Burkholderiales > Burkholderiaceae_C > UBA2334. Next base: position 28,919 of record CAYFFJ010000022.1, on the reverse strand, counting down.
GAACCATCGACCACGATGAAGTCGGGTGTGATGCCGGTTTCCCGCATGGCCTTGACCATGGCAAACCATTCCCAGGGGTGGCCGATGCACAGCTTGAAACCCACGGGTTTGCCGCCCGAGAGCGAGCGCAGCAATTCAATGAAATGCATCAACGCCAACGGGGTGGCAAAGGCGCTGTGGGCGGCGGGCGACACGCAGTCCTGCCCCACCGGCACGCCACGCGCCTCGGCAATTTCTGCGGTGACCTTGGGGCCGGGCAGCACCCCGCCGTGGCCGGGCTTGGCCCCTTGGCTGAGTTTGATTTCCACCATCTTGACTTGGGGGTCGGTGGCGTTGGCCGCAAAGGCTTGGGGGCTGAAGCTGCCGTCGGCGTTGCGGCAGCCGAAGTAGCCCGAGCCGATTTCCCAGATCAGGTCGCCGCCGTGCATCCGGTGCCAGCGCGAAATGGAGCCTTCGCCCGTGTCGTGGGCAAAGCCGCCTTGCCGGGCCCCGGCGTTCAGCGCCTGGATGGCGTTGGCGCTGAGTGCGCCGAAGCTCATGGCCGAAATGTTGAACACACTGGCTGAATACGGCAGGGTGCAGGCCGGGCCGCCAATGGACACGCGAAAGTCGTGGCTGGCCACACGGGTGGGGGCCAAGGAGTGGTTGATCCATTCGTAGCCCGGGGCTTTCACATCCAGCTGGGTACCAAAGGGGCGTTTGTCGGTCTCGCCTTTGGCGCGGGCGTACACCAGGCTGCGCTGCGAGCGTGAAAACGGCGTGGCCTCGGTGTCGCTTTCAATGAAGTACTGGCGGATTTCGGGGCGGATTTTTTCCAGTGCAAACCGAAGGTGTCCGATGACCGGGTAGTTGCGCCGAACGGCGCTGAAGGGTTGGGTGAGGTCGCGCACCCCAAGCGCGGTGAGCCAGCCAAACACCAGGGCGCCCAGCAGCGGCCAGCCCACGGCCTGTTCCCGCAAGAGCCCCATGGTCACAGCGGTGAGGCAGGCCAGCAGGCCTGTCACGGCCAGCCCGAAGGCGGTGTATCGCACGGGGTAGAGGCGGTCGATGGCGTGCAGCATGGGTCAGCCTTTGTGTTTGGGGTAGGGAGGAAGGACGGCAGGCGCTGGTGTGTGAAGGAATGGGGGTGTTGCGCGTGACTCTATCCCTGTGCGCTGGGTTCCACCGAGAAAAAGTAGGCCAGGCGCTTCTGGGGGTTGAGCCACAGCAACACGTCCGGGCTCAGTTCGGTGGGGCGCAGGGCCTCCACCACTTTCAAGTCGGGTTCTTTGGACAGGTCCAGCATGGGGGCGTCGGACTCGGGGGTGTCTGGGCTGTACAGCAGCACACGCGGCGCGGTGATCTGGGGGCCGGGCGACACCGACAGCGCCAGCGTGCCATCGCTGAGCTTGACCACTGTGCCCGGTGGGTACACCCCCAGCAGCGATATGAGGGTGCGCAGCAGTTGGGGGTCGTAGCGGCTGATTTCGTGGCGCAGCATGTGTGCCAGGGCCTCGGCGGGCATCAGGGGGGGCACGCCGAGGCCCTCGGGGGCGCACAGGCGGTCGTAGCGGTTGGCCATGGCCAGGATGCGGGCGCCTACCGACACGTCGGTTTTGCCCAGCGGCCAGCCCGAGCCGTCGGCGGCTTCGTGGTGGTCGGCAATCATGGCGATGGCGGTGCTGTTGAAGGCGTTGGACTCGCGGGCCAGCTGCACGCTGTGTTTCACGTGCAGGCGGTAGTGGTCTTCTTCGTGTTTTTTGCGCTGACCGCTTTTCAGGATGGACAAGGGGATCTCGGCTTTGCCCGCGTCGTGTGCCAGGGCGGCCATGGCCAGGTCGGTGAGTTCGCGCTCGTTCAGCCCGACTTTGTGGCCGACCAGCATGCACAGTGTCATGACGTTGAGTGCGTGGAACTGCGGCCCGTGGTCGTCTTTGGCGCCCAGCAAATGCAGCAGCGCCTGGGGCCCTTGGGCGATGGTGGCGGCCGTGTCGCGTGACAGCTGTGACAGTTGTTGCCCGCAAGCGCGCGGTGAGCGCGCCAGGCTGACCAGGGCTTCGCGGGTCGCACTGGCTGCGTTTTCCCAGGCGCGTTCGGCGCGTGCGGCGGCGTCTTTCACGTGCCGCATTTTTTCTTGTCGGGCCTTGGCCAGCTTCTGGCGTTCCAGGGCCAGGGTGTCGGCTTCGGGGGCTTGCGTGGCGGGGGCTTGGCCCAGCGGCAGTGGCTCGGCGGTGCTTTTGGACGGGATGTAGTGCAGCTTGCCCGCCAGTGGCAGGCTTTGCAGGATGGCCAGGTCTTGCGGCGTTTTGATCAGCACCCGGTTGGTCAGAAACGGGTGGTCCATCCACTTCAGATCGAGCCACACACACAGGCCCACCGTCAGTTGCGACGGATCAATGGCAATGGAATCGGTGGCAGGGCTTTCCATGGGGGTGTGGCGTGTGGAGGTGCTGATTCTGATGGCTTTGGCGTGGGGTGCCACTCAATATGCACGGTTTCGGGGCGTTTGTATTGGCGTGCTTCTTGCTGATCCCGTCAACAGGGGCTTTCGGGGATGCATCGGAGTGTCACCTTCCTTGGGTTGAAAAGGGGTTTTACATGATGGCAGCAAGTGCGGCCCCTGCGGGGTTCTCGAAACGCTACCGGGACATCATCATCGCGGTCACGCTGTTTATCGTGATCGATTTGGGTGTGTTGGTGCTGAATTTCTATACCTCCTTCCAAATCAGCGAGGATGCCGTGGGTGTGAACCTGTCGGGCCGACAGCGCATGCTCTCGCAACGCATGACCAAGGCGGTGCTGACCCTGGACATTGAGCAGCGCGACGGGCGCGACGGTGCCGCTGCACTGGACGAGCTGCGCAAGGCGGTGGCCCTGTTTGACACGAGTTTCAAGGGTTTCCAGAACGGTGCCACCGTTCCAGGGGGCGACGGCAAACCCGTGTATTTGAAAGCAGCCGAAGGCATGCCAGCCCTCAAATCGCTGGAAGAGGCTGCCGAGGTCTGGGGGGCCTACCAGCAGGCGTTGGCCCCGGTGCTGGAGGCCAGGGCCGCGCCCGAGCACATGGCCCAGGCCGTGGACTTTGCCCGCGCCAACAACGTCAAGCTGCTGGGGCTGATGAACCACCTCACAACCGCATTGGAGCTCAACGCCTCGCAGCGGGCCACCAACCTGCGCAGGGTGCAGGCGGCGGGCATTTTGCTGGCGCTGCTGAACTTTGCGTACATCCTCTACAAGTTCCTCAGCAGCCTGCGCCGCGCCGACAACGCCATTCTGGCGGCCAACGAAGAAAACGCCGAAATTCTGGGCAGCGTGCGCGAAGGCCTGTTTTTGCTGCAGGCCGACCTCACACTGGGCACGCAGATTTCTGCTTCGGTCAAAAACCTGCTGGGCCACCAGGCCGTGCCCGGCGACCGCTTGCTGGCACTGTTGCAGCCCCTGCTGTATGAAAAAGACCTGAACGATGCCCGCGAATACATGGAGCTGCTGTTCTCGGCCCATGTGCGCGAAAACCTGGTGCAAAACATCAACCCCCTCTCTTCGGTGGAAGTGAATCTGACCGGTGCCAGGGGGTTCGAGGAACGCAAGTTCCTGTCGTTTTCGTTCAACCGGGTGATGGACGGCGGCCAAGTGCGCCACTTGCTGGTCACCATGCAAGACATCACCCCGCGCATGGGGCTGGAGCAGCAGCTGGATGCCGAGCGCAGCCGCGCACGCAAGGAGTTTTCGTCGTTGGTCCAGGCACTCAAGGCCGACTCGGGCACGCTGCGCCAGTTTGTCGAGCGGGCCGAGTCGCAGCTGCTGCAGGTCAATGACTTGCTGCGCAGCGTGTCTGACGTGACGGGCCACGCCGACACCCGCAAGGTCATCGACAAGGTGTTTCGCCTCATCCATTCGTTCAAGGGCGAGGCCTCCGCGCTGAACCTGGAGCTGTTGGCCGGGTTGGCCAACCAGTTTGAGGACGGGCTGCAAACCCTGCGCAACGCGCCTGAAATCACCGGCGAATCGCTGCTCAACCTGCCGCTGCCGTTGGAGAACCTGCTCGAAAAGATCACCGTTTTCCGCCAGATCACGGCGGCGAAAGCGCCATCCGGGGCCGTGGTGTCCGCTGGCGATGTGTACGACCCGCTGTCGCACCTGTACACGCTGGCCCAGACCGTTGCGCGCGATTTGGGCAAACAGGTCAAAACGCGGGTCGTGTTTGAAAACCAGGCAAGTCCGCTGCTTCTGAGCCAGCCCGAGCTCAACAGCATCGCCATCCAGCTCTTGCGCAACGCGGTGGCCCACGGCATCGAGTCGCCTGCAGACCGGCTGGCGGCGGGCAAACCCGAGGCGGGCACGCTGGTGCTCCAGCTTGGGGTCAAGGACGGTGGCGACACCGAACTCAGGTTGCGTGATGATGGCTGCGGCCTCAGCCCCGCACGCATCCGAGAACGCCTGCTTGTACTGGGCTGGTACGGCGTTGAAGACTTGCAGGAGTTGTCAGACCGCCAGGTCATGCGGGAGATTTTCAGGCCCGGGTTTTCCACATCGGGCGTGAACCTGCATGCCGGACGCGGGGTGGGGCTGGACGTGGTGCAAGAACTCACGCAGCGCCTCAGCGGCCATATCCGGCTGCAGTCCACCCCCGGTGCAGGCACCGAATTCATCCTGACCATTCCCCCTCTTGCCTGAAGGCCAGTGCATGAAACTGCTGATCGTTGACGACTCAAACCTCATCCGCACACGCATCGCCAGCGTGGTGGAAAGCACGCAGATGAAGGGGGTGACCATCGTCGGACTGGCCCGCAATGGCCTGGAGGCCATCAAACTGGCCCGGCAGGCGAAACCCGACGTGGTCACCATGGACCTGACCATGCCCGAAATGGATGGGGTGGAAACCATCCGCCAGCTCATGGCCTTCACCCCCCCGCCCAACATCCTGGTGGTCAGTGCGCTCAATGACAAATCCACCGCCATCATGGCCCTGAGGCTGGGCGCGCGGGGTTTCATCCACAAGCCTTTCACCGATCAGGAGTTGCGTGCGGCCTTGCTCGATGTGGCGGATGCCACGGTCTGAGAGGCTGAATGCCCACACCCTGAGCAACGCCCACGCCTTGTGACCCCTCCCACCCACCTTCATCCAGCCGCCCATTGCCCATGGCCTCACTCACCGAAGACGACCTGCGCCTGTTTGTGGACGCAATCAAGCACTACCTCAAGACCACCAGCCGCCAGGCGCCTGAAATCACGTCAGCCTTCCTGGGCGACGACACCGTGCTGGGGCACGAATACAACGGACTGGTGAGTTTCATGGGCGGTTTTGCCGGCTGCATCATGGTGTCCATGCCCGCCGCCATGCTGCGCGAGTTGCTGGTGTTGCAGCACGAGTACAACGTCAACGAGGCCAACCTGCTCGATGCCGTGGGCGAAATTGCCAACACCCTGGCAGGCAACGCCCGCCAGGTGTTTGGCCCTCAACTCGACATTTCAGTGCCCGCCTGCCTGCGCGGTGTGCAGACCCTCATGACCAGGGTCAAGAAAAGGCCTTACGTCATCACGTTTCGCTGGAGCAGCTACGCCGCACTGGTCTGCGTGGACCTGGAGCGTCAGTCATAGTCGGCCAACAGCTCGGCCAACAGCTCGGCCAGCCGCGCCAGGGCCCGCTGCACGGTGGCTTGGCGCACCGCCGTCCGGTCGCCAGGGAAATGGCAGCACTCGGTGCTGGTGCGGCCGTTGACGAGCCAGCCCAGCCACACCGTGCCCACCGGCTTGTCAGGGCTGCCCCCGGTGGGCCCTGCCACACCGGTCACCGCCACCGCCACCTGGGCGTGCGAGTGCGCCAGAGCGCCCTGCACCATGGCACACGCCACGGGTTCGCTGACGGCGCCGTGTGTGTCAATCAGTGCCGCTGGCACGCCCAGCAGCTCGGTTTTGGCGGCGTTGCTGTAGGTCACAAACCCGCGCTCGAACCAGGCGCTGCTGCCGGCCAGGTCGGTGCAGGCGGCGGCAATCAAACCGCCGGTGCAGCTCTCTGCGGTGGCCAGTGTCTGCGATTTTTTAATCAAAAGTGCCGCTATCGCTTGACTGTATTGAATAGTTTGCTCTTGATTCATCTGGTGTGCGCAAGCGCCTGTGTCCGCGCAGCACGCCGCCAGTTGCCCGGCGGGCCCTTCGCGTATTTGTGAGATATTTCGCCCGCAGGCGAAGCACATTGTCCCTGACCAGACGGCCGCGCAACCCCATTCAGTGCCTGAACACATTCGTTGGAGCCCCAAATTGAGATACACCGAAAGCAAAGAGCAAAGCGCCGAGTTGCTGCGCAAAACACTGGCGCTGTTGGGCCAGCACGATGCCCCGTTTCACCCCGTGTCGTTTGCGGTTTGGTACGAATTTGCGGCGGGCACCAATCCACCGCTGACGCAGGCGGTCGGCGTGGCCCTGCAGACGGAGCCCAGGTTGTGTGATGCGTCGGTGGTCCGGCTGTACCAGAATTTTGTGGCCGATGTGGACCCCCAGGCCATGGACCGCATCACGGGCAAGTTCCAAGAGCTGATGGCAGGGGTGGCGGAGAGCGTTCGCCAAACGGGGGATCAAGCCGGGTCTTTTGGCGCGCAGCTCAGTGGGTTGTCCACGGCGCTGCAACACAATGACGCGGCAAGCCTGTCGTCCCAGCTGGCCGAGACGTTGGCCGGCACCGCCCAAATGCAGTCATCGGTTCAGGTGTTGCGCCAACAGGTGGATACCAGCCGGCAGGAAATTGAGCAACTCCAGACCGAGCTGACCCGCGCCCGCACCGAAGCCACGTTGGACCCGCTGACCAAGGTGCTGAACCGCAAGGGTTTTGACAAACAGCTGGCCAGCATGATGGAGACCCCTGCCGCGTCTGACACGGCCCATTGCCTGATCATGCTGGACATCGACCATTTCAAAAAGGTCAACGACACCCACGGCCATGTGATGGGCGACCGGGTGATCCAGGCGGTGGGCGAGGTGTTGCGGATTTGTGTGCCCGACAAAACCCACTCGGTGGCCCGTTATGGCGGCGAGGAGTTTGCAATCCTGATGCCCAGTTCTTCCGTGGCGCAGAGCATGGCCATGGCCGAAACGGTGCGCCAGCACACCAAGGCCATGAAATTGAAAGACCGGCGGACACAAGAGGTGGTGTTGACCGTCAGCATTTCCGGCGGCGTGACGACGCTGCAGCCTGGCGACGATCCGCAGGATTTCATTGCCCGTGCCGATGGTGCCTTGTACCAATCCAAACAAGCGGGGCGTGACCGCGTCACCTTCGCCTGACCAGGGCCGTCCGCCTCAAAAACGCCACACGGCAAACACCAGCAGCGTGCAAAACGCGGCGGCCAGGTCGTCCAGCATCACACCAAAGCCGCCGCGTGGGCCAAACCCTTTGAAGGCCTGATCGGCCCAGGCCATGGGGCCCAACTTCACCGCATCAAAAAAGCGGAACACGGCAAACGCCGCCACCTGAGTGCCCAAGTCGGCCGGGGCCAACACCCACAGCACCAGCCAGATGGCCACCACCTCGTCCCACACCATGTGGCTGGAGTCTGGCAGGCCCATGTGGCGCGCCGTGACGGTGCAGGCCCACCAGCCCAGCAGCAGATTGGCAGCGATCACAAGCGCCCAGCCCGCGTCGCTGAGCCAGGGCTGCAACACCACAAACGCGGCCCAGCCCCACAGTGTGCCCACGGTGCCCGGGGCAAACCGCGCCAGGCCTGCGCCAAAACCCAGCGCAATGGCGTGTGCCGGGTGGCTGGCCATGAACGCCAGTGTGGGCCGGGCCAGCGGTGGGTGGGGGGCGCGCAACGGGGCGCTGGGGGCGGGGGTGTCGCTCATGGCGGGGGATTATGGGCGTGCGGTGGTGCACCTTCCAGCCAGGTGTGCCACCAGTCGATGCAGGCGCGGACCTTGGGCAGGCGGTGGCGCTCTTGCAGCACCACGGCGTAAATGGGCACGCGCTGCGCGTCAAACACCCCCGGCAACACCGGCACCAGGGCCCCGCTGGCCAGGTGGGGGCGTGCCACCAGGTCGCTCAGGCGGGCCAGGGCCACGCCGTGCAGCGCCAGCGCCAGGGTGGCCGCGCTGTTGTCGCTGCGGGTGTGGCCCTGCACCTCCCACGCGGTGGTGTGGCCCCGGGGCTGCGCCAGTGGCCAGCGGTTGAGCGCCGGGCTCACGCTGCTGGCCACCAGCCGGTGGTGGGTCAAATCGCCCAACGCCAGCGGCATGCCGTGCTGCGCCAGGTAGGCCGGGCTGGCGCACAGGGTGCGGCCATAGGCCCCAATCTGGCGGGCCACCACCGTGTCGCTCGCGGGGGTGCCGGTGCGCATGGCGATGTCGATGCCCTCGCGCGCCATGTCGGCCATGCGGTCATCGGCCGCCAGGTCGATGTGCAGGTCCGGGTGGCGCTGGTACAGGCCGCTCAGGCTGGGGGCAATCACGGCCTCTGCCAGTGCCGGGCTCACGGCCACCCGCACCCAGCCGCTGGGCCCCGCCTGTTTGCCGGTCAAGGTGGCGGCGAGCTCGTCGCGCGTGGCCAGCAGTTGCGCGGCGTGGGTGGCAAAGGTGTCGCCTTCGTCGGTCAATGACAGGCCGTGCGTGCTGCGGTGCAGCAGGCGCACACCCAACGCCGCCTCCAGCCGCACCAGCGCGCGCGACACCTGGCTGACAGGCCAGTTGCGCTCGCGCGCTGCGGCCGACAGGCTGCCCAGTGCTTGGATGCGCATGAACAGCGCCACATCGTTCATTGCCAGGTTCATGGGACATTTACCGGTTGTTTTGCAAATTATGCAAAACCTATGTGCATTTTTGGTGATTTCGGTGGGTGGTGTTTGTCAATAAATTCAAAGCCATTGACCACCCACAGGAGTTTTCCATGTCTGACATCCCCCGTTTTGCCGCCTATGCCCACACCGATGCCGACAACCACGACCGCCTGGTGGCGCAGGCCAAAGCCCAGGCCTTGCGCCTGCGCCGCGAGGCCGTGCGCGACTTCGGCAGCCAGGCGTTTGCCAACGTCTGGCGCGACGCTGACGCCGTGTGGCAACGCCTGCAAGGCCCGTTGGCCGTGGCCGGACGCAGCGCCCGCCGTTGGCAGGCCCGCCTGGCCCGGCACACCACCACCGCCCGCTGAGTTTGTCCCGTTTTGAACCCAGGAATTGCCACCATGCCCACTCTCCAATTGCGCATTGCGCCCTTGCAAAACCCCGAGCGGTACGCCGTGTTGGCCCAGGCGTTGACGGACCTCACCGCCCGCGTGCTGGGCAAACGCCCCGAAGTGACGGCTGTGCTGATCGACGACCTGCCCGCCGCCTGCTGGTTCATTGGCGGGCAGGCCACCACGGAGGCCACCGCGCTGCTGCAGATCGACATCACCGCAGGCACCAACACCGAGGCGGAAAAGGCCACCTTTGTGGCGCAGGCGTTTGCAGAGCTGCAGCGCCAACTGGGCGCGGGCCAGCCACTGGCTCCGGCCAGTTACGTCACCGTGCGCGAGCTGCCCGCCAGCGATTGGGGCTATGGCGGCCATACCCAGGCGGCCCGCAGAGCGGGCACGGTCTGAAGGCTGCTGACACCACGTTGTCAGCAGCGGTGGCGCAGCATGCAGGCTTGTTCATCACAAGGAGCCTTCATGCAACACAACGCCATCAGCTGGTTTGAAATTCCCGTGCACAACCTGGACCGTGCCCAGGCTTTTTACGAGGCCCTGCTGGGCACCCCCCTGCGCCGCGAGGCCATGGGCCCGTCGCAGGGGGCGGTGTTTCCGTACAACCCGCAGGCCCAGGGCGTGGGCGGCGCCCTCCTGTGCGGCCCCACGGCACCCGTGCCCGCCGCCGGTGGCACGCTGGTGTACTTGGACGCATCGCCCTCGCTCGACGCCGCGTTGCAACGCGCGGTGGCCCATGGCGGCGCGGTGGCCCTGCCACGCCAGGCGCTGCCACCGGGCATGGGCTTTTTTGCCCACATCACCGACCCCGAAGGCAACCGGGTGGGCCTGCATGCCGCCGCTGTGTGACCCGCTGGCGGCTTGACGCTACGATGCCCTGATGCGCCGCGCCGACCGCCTGTTCCAGCTTGTGCAGCTCGTCCGTGGGCGGCGCTTGTCCACCGCCGCGTGGCTGGCGCTGCGGCTGGAGGTGTCCGAGCGCACGGTGTACCGCGATGTGGCCGACCTGCAGCGCCAGGGCGTGCCCATCGAGGGCGAGGCCGGTGTGGGCTACCGCCTGGGTGCGGGGTTTGACCTGCCACCCCTGATGTTCAGCGCCGACGAGGCGCAGGCCCTGGTGGCGTCGGTCCGGCTGGCGCAGCCCTGGCTGGACCCTGCCATGGCGGCAGCGGCCGAAATGGCGCTGGGCCGGGTGCTGTCGGTGTTGCCACGCGGCACGCGGGCGGCCGCGCAATCGCTGGCGCTGTACGCGCCCCCGGCTGAGGCCACGGGGGCGTCAGAGGCGGTGCGCATCACCCTGCACACCCTGCGCCAGGCCATCGATGGCCGCACCCGGCTGCGCATTCAGTACGCCGACGGCCAGGGCCAGGCCACCGAACGTGTGCTGCGCCCCCTGGGCTGCTTTTACTGGGGCAAGGTGTGGACCTTGGCCGCGTGGTGCGAGTTGCGCAAGGATTTCCGCAGCTTCAGGCTGGACCGCATGTTCGGCCTGACGCCGTGCGAGGGGCCCCACGCCCGCTTCAAAGACGAAACCGGGCGTACCTTGGCTGATTTTTTGCGCCATGCCGTGCCCGCGCATGTGCGGGCGCAGCCGTCTTGGGCGGGTGTTGCCTGAGCATGGGCCGTCTGGGGCCGCATCAAACCGGTGTGCCAAAACCCGTTTCAGCGGCATGTAGTAATGTGCGGGCATGCGCAGCACGACCCCCGATTTGGAGCAGTTTCTTCAACAACTGGCCAGCGAAGCCCGGCCGGGAGATCGCTTGCCGGCCATCCGTGAATTGATGCGTGTCTACGGCGTGTCTCAAGTGCGCGTGCAGCGCGCCTTCGAGGACCTCAGGAGCCGAGGTTTGATTGAATCGCAAGTGGGTCGGGGGACCTACTTCCGTGGGGCTTCGGCTTGCGCAACACCCGCTTCCAGGCTGTTGCAAAACAGGACGGAAGGGGCGCTGCCCAGGGCCTCGGGTGTGAAATCCGTGCTGTTGCTGCGCCGTTCCATCAGCATCCAGCGTGGACGGGTTTTGCTGGAGGGGCTGCAGCGCCGTTTGGCCGCAGATGGCCATCGCGTGCTGGAGCTGTCATACAACGATTCTGACCACGCCCTGTCGGTTCTCAAAGGCTTGCCGCGCTTCGATGCCTGTGTGGTGCAGTCCAGCTTCAAGACCCTGCCCATTGAGCTGCTTGCGGCATTGAAAGACAAAAGCGATGTGATCGCGGTCGATGGCGCGGTGCTTGTGGGGGCGGATGTGGAGGCCGTCGGCACGGAGTGGGCGGAACCTTTGGACGCGGCGGTCACGGTGCTGCAGCGGCATGGGCATCGGCGCCTGGGCTTTGCGGTCACGTCGCAGCCGTTTCTGGCGACGCAGTTGGCCAGGCGGCGGTTTGAGCGGCTGCAACAGCGGCCCGAGAATGCGGAGTGGCGCCAGATGGCCATTCCGTTGCTGCCGGATGGCGACTACACCGCCGCGTTGGTGGCCCATCTCAAGGCCAGCATGGACGCGGACGGGCAACTGCCATTTTCGGGTTTGATTGCCTGGGGCGTCGAAGATGGCCAGGGTTTTCTGTCGCAACTCAAACTGGCTGGGATTTCTGTGCCCGGCATGTTGAGCGTGGTGTTGCTTGGCAGGGTGGATTTGGCGAATGAACACGCCGGCTTCTTTCACACCGAAGGGTGTCGCGTGGCCGACCAGGTTGCGGGCCTGTACGACGCCATTCAGGGACGGTGGGCCGACGCGTCCGCGCCTTACAGCATCCGGTTGATTCCACTCGCAACGCTCAGCGGCTCATCGGTCAGGCGTCTGGGGTCTGGGGTCTGACACGTCAGCACCGGACGGCGCTCATCTGGCTGCGCTGACGCGCCCGATGGTGTCTTGAGTCAGCGAGGCTGACTCACCCAGGTAACCACTGGGATCCAGTGCGCTCAGGAAGTCATGGGGCAGGGACAGGCCCAAGTCCGTTGCGACAGCCTGGATCGCTTCTTGAAATGGGGTGCCGTTGGCGTGCGTGCGTTGCGCCGCTTCGTACAGCAGTCGATGGGCTTCGTGTCGCCCCATTTGCTGGGTCAATCGCATCATGGCGGCTTCAGAGGCGATCAGCCCGTTCGTCAATCCGAGGTTGCGGGCCATGGCCGTGGCGTCAACCGCCAGACCCTGAGCCAGCTTGGCCAGGGTTTCGGCCACCGATGTGGCGATGATCGCGATTTCAGGCAGCAGGGTGTCCGTCACATTGGTCACAGACGAGTCTCCTTCGTCCATGCGTACCATCGACTCCAGGGCCATGGGGACCCGGGCGCGCAGCATGCGTGCCAAGCTCGACAGCAACAAGGCGGTCGAGGGGTTGCGCTTCTGGGCCATGGTGGAGCTCCCTACCTTTCCCATGTGAAAGGCTTCCGCGACCTCGCCCACCTCGGTGCGCTGCATGAACACGATGTCCTGGGCAATTTTCTGCGCGGTACCGGCGAGCAGCCCCAAGGTGTTGACATAGTCGCTGACGCGGTCGTACGACGCGCGCATGGGCAAGCCAGCGGGCACCAGCCCCAACTGCTCTGCCATTCGCGCTTCGACTTGGCGCCCCACGGCCCCGGTGGCGGCAAACGTCCCGATGGCTCCGCCCATGCTGGCGGGAAAAGAGGCGGACAGTCGGCTGTCGAGACGGTCGCGGTTTCGACTCAGTTCATCGACCCAGCCGGCCAGCTTGAATCCAAAGGTCATGGGCAGCGCATGTTGCCCGTGGGTGCGGCCTGGCATGGCTGTCTGGCGGTGTTCCAGTGCCAGCGTGCTGAGTGCCGACACCGCGTCGTTCAATTGGGCCATGAGCACGCGATGGGTTGCGATCATCTGCAGCGAGCTGGCCGTGTCAAAGATGTTCTGGGTGGTGGCGCCCCAGTGGATGAACCCCGCAGCAGGGTTGCCGCAAAGCGCTTCGAATTGGTGCAGCACCGGCACCAGGGGGTGTTGGGCATGGGCAATGTCACGCGCCAAGCGGTCAATGTCAAACAGCCCGGCATCGGCTTTGCTGGCAATGGTCAGGGCTGCCGACGCGGGAATCACGTTGAGTTCGCCTTGCGCCTTTGCCAGTGCCTCTTCGACCCTGAGCCAGAACTGAAGGGTGGACACGTCACTCCAGATGCGTTTGGCCGACGCGTTGAACCAGTGGCCGGTGACAAATGAATCGAACATGCTGGTGTGCATCTGATGACTCCTGTTGTGTGATACGTGTATTGTATTGACGAAGTGCATATTGTATTCGTACAATACAATTTCCGTGGGTGTTGTGTTTGACTTTTTAAGGAGACTTCTGTGAAGAACCAACGTTTGGCCAGTTTTGTGGCGTGGCCTGATCCTGTGTGGTGGGGGCAAGGTGCGCGGCGTGCCGTGTCTCGTTCGCTGTCGGTTTTGCTGGCGGGCGCGCTGGTGGCGGTTTCTGCGCAGGCGCAGTCCGACAAGCCCATTTCGGTGGTGGTGGGGTACTCGGCTGGCGGCAGTGCCGACTTCGTTGCGCGCGTGGTGGCCAATGCGTTGTCTGCCAAGCTGGGCGGGCGTCAGGTGATTGTGGAAAACAAGGCGGGGGCCAGCGGCATGCTGGCCTTGCAGCGTGTGGTCAATGGCCCGGCTGATGGGAGCTTGATTTACATGGGGGGAACGGACACGGTGCTGGTGCCGCTGGTGAATTCAAAGGCGGGGCACGATTGGTCGAAGGACTTGGTGCCGCTGGGGCGCATGACCACGGTGCCCATGATTTTCGCGGTCAACAAATCATCGCCGTTCAACTCGCTCCCGGAGTTGGTGGCAGCTTTGCGAAGCAAGAAAACCGAGAGCTTCAACTACGCGACGCCAGGCATCGGCACCATGCAGCATCTCTACGGCGAGCTGATCAATGGGCAAGCCAAGATTGACATGCTGCACATTCCCTACAAGGGCGGAGCGCAGATTGCCAACGATTTGGTGGGCAATCAGGTCGACAGCGCCATGCTGGTCGTTTCGACGGCCATGCCCTTCCTCAAAGACGGAAAAATCAAGGCCCTTTCGGTTTCCGATTCGGTTCGCCTGTCTCAGTTGCCGAATGTCAAGCGGATTGGGGAAGAGGATGGCTTCCAGGGCGTTGCGTTGCCGCTTTGGCAAGGCCTTTTCATGAAGGCAGGAACGCCTGCCAATACCGTGGCAGTGGCAGAGAAAGCCCTGCTTGAAGTGATGGAACAGCCAGAAGTCCGTACCAAGCTGCAGGAGGCGGGGGTGATGGCGGCGCCGATGAGTGGGCGAGATCTGACGTCTTTTGTGAAGATTCAGGAAAAAGTCTACCGGGAGATCGTCAGTTCGAAAAAAATCACCCTGGACTGAACGCGCCGCCGGGGGGTGATTTTGTTGCACTGCAACATTTCTCTTGCAATTTTCCGGGTTAACCCTAAGATAGAGTCCATGCTGCACTGCAACATTTTTGGGAATGTGACGGTTTCAGCAGGTTTTTCTTAACCCTTACCGGAGCTTTTCATGAACACCCCTTTCAACCTTGACACCCTGTTGGCCGCACAAAAAACCGCCGCTGCCGAAGCCCAGGCCCTGGCTACCACCGCATTCTCTGGCTTTGAAAAGCTGGTGGCACTGAACCTGGACGTGGCCCGTTCTGCGCTGACGCAGACCACGCCCGACCTGGTGTCCGCTTTTGGCGCCAAAAACCCCACCGATGCGCTGGCCGCCCAGACCTCGCTGGTCAAACCGCTGGCCGAGCAAGCCGTTGCCTACGGCCGTTCGGTGTACGCCATCGCCACCGACGTGGGCGCCGAGTTGTCCAAGGCCGCTGACGCCAAAGCCGCTGAAGCCCAAAAGCAGCTCGACGCCGCTGTGGAAGCCCTGGCCAAAAACGCACCTGCCGGCAGCGAGTCTTTGGTGACGGCCTACAAAACGGCGCTGTCTACCGGCCAGAATGCCATGGCTGTGGCCAAGTCCACCGCCCTGAAGGCCGTGGAAATGGCCGACAAGCAAACCAGCCAGTTGGTGGACAACGCCCTGGGCGCCGTCAAAACCCCATCGCGCAAGAAGTGACGCGCCGTCCAGCCCTGTCCCACGCGGGGCAGGGCTGGGCGCGCTCAGCGCACGTTCACGGCCAAGTGGCGCAACGCGGTTTCGCCCGCGCCGCTGATGAGTTCGTTGCCAAAGTTCACCGCCGCCAGGTGCTCTTGGCCGGTGACCAGGTTTTTGTTTTTCAGGTAGTGGAAAAACGCCATCAGGTCCACCGTGGCGGTGGTCTGCATGGGGCTGTTGGGCACAAACGCCACGTAGCGCCAGCCCAGGCCAAATTTTTCGCCCACAAACACGCGGTACATCGTGCCGTTGATCCGCACCTTGTCCACCTGCTGCCCCCCGGCGTACATGGGGCCAAACACCTCCAGCCAGATCATCACCTCGTGCGTGATGGGGGGTGCGGCAAAGGTGGTGGGGCTGGCGGTGTCGGTCAGCCACATGTCGATGGCCAGGTTGCCCGCACCCTCGCGCTCGGTGTACACCTCGTAATCCATGCCGAGCTGCTGCAGGCTGTTGAGCACACGCGGCAGCGCCGGCGTGGTGCTTTTGGGGTAGCCCGGTTTGTGGCCGAACACCACCTCGGGGTAGGCCTTGACGTTGTCGCCCTGGTGGCGCCAGTCCCATGTCCAGCGGGCGGCCAGGCCACCGGGGGTGCCTGCTTTCAGGCTGGTGCCTGCTCCCATGCACTGTGACCAGCCCACCATGCCAGCTTTGCCCCACGTGTTGTTTTCGGCCAGGTAGTGCCCGGCGGTCAGGGTGGACGAGTCGTTGCAGTTCAGCGCCAGGGCGGGCATGGCGGTGGGCTGCGGGGCTTGCGCAACCGGGACTGGTTTGCCGCCGCAGCTGGTGGCGGCCAGCGCAACCGCCAGGGCCGCCGCCCAAACGGTGGGGTGGACCGGTGAACGGCGAGTGGTGTTCAACGGGGGCGGATACATGGGGCAGTGGGGGAAAAAGGGCGCTCAGGCAAAGTGGTCGAACGAGGCCCAATGCTGGGGCAGCACCTGACCACTGGCGGCCAACAGCGTCAGCCCCGGTTGCGCCACGGTGTGGCCGATGCGCACCACGGGCGTGGCGCTGGCGCTGGCGGCTTGCTGCACCGCATCGCGCGCGGTGGGCGGTGCGGTGAACACCAGTTCGTAGTCGTCGCCACCGGTCAGACAATATTTATAACCAAATTGGCCTCTGGCGCTTGCCAGTATTGGGTTTGTAGCTATGTTGTTCAGCAGGTCGTCTGGGTGCAGCACGGCACCCAAGTGGCTGGCGGTGAGGATGTGGCCCAGGTCGCCCAGCAGGCCGTCGCTCACATCAGCGGCGGCGTGGGCCACGCCGCGCAAGGCCGCGCCCAGTGCCAGTCGGGGCGTGGGGCGCTCCAAGCGTTGGCGGGCGGCGGCAAAGGCCTCGGCATTGACGTGGCCACACACGTCGGGTGTGCCCCGGAACACCTCCAGCGCCAGGCGAGCGTCGCCCAGGCAACCGCTGACGTAAATGTCGTCGCCCACCTGGGCGGCGCCCCGGCGCAGGGCCTGGTGTTCGGGCACTTGGCCGAACACGGTGATGCAGATGTTCAGCGGCCCGGCGGTGGTGTCGCCGCCCACCAGGGCGCAGCCGTGGGCATCGGCCAGGGCCAGCAGGCCTTTGGCGAACGCGGCCAGCCAGGCGTCGTCGCCCCGGGGCAGCGACAGGGCCAGGGTGAAGGCCAGTGGCGCGGCGCCCATGGCGGCCAGGTCGCTCAGGTTCACGGCCAGGGCTTTGTGGCCCAGGGCTTCGGGGTCCACGGTGGAGAGGAAGTGGCGGCCTTCCACCAGCATGTCGGTGGAGACGGCCAGCCGCATGCCGGGCGCGGGGGCCAGCAGGGCGCAGTCGTCGCCGTTGTGCAGCGCCACGCCGGGCGGGTGCAGCGCGTGCTGGAAGTGGCGGCGGATCAGCTCGAATTCACCCACGGCTTGGGCCCTCGGTGGCAGGCGGTGGGCGCAAAAAGCTCAGCGGCGCGTGGCGTATGCGCCCCCGTATGGCGGCGGCAATGCGCTGGCGGTTCACGTCGCTGATGGCCTGTGCCTTCAGGGCCAGGCGGAACGCCAAATAGAAACTCACGCCCAGGTTGATGGGCCCCACCAGCACCACACCGGCCACGGCCAGCCAAAAGTCGCTCTCGAGCAGGCTTTGCGGGCCCAGGGCGGCCACGGCCGCCGCCACCTGGCCGGCCGACAGGGTGACGTGGCGCACTTCCAGGCCCAGTCCGAAAAACGCCAGCACCACGGGGATGACGCCCAGCATCAGCCCCAGCGAGGTGTTGGCGGCGAAGCCCGACACGTTGGCCCGCAAAAACCGCGCCCAGCGCTGCGACCGCGCTGCGCCCAGCCAGCGGGTGACACCGGGGTTGTGTGCCAGGGCGGAGTCGAGCCGGTGCAGCACAAACCAGTTTTCAAACCAGCCCGCGATGATGCTGCTGGCAAACAGCAGCACGCCGGTGAAGGCGGCAAACAGCACGGTGGGGCCCAGCACATCCATGTCGCGCCACACGTGGCGGGCCTGTTCGGGGGTGAGCATAGGCTGGCCGGTCAGCAGCACCAGCCCCTGGCTGAGCAACACCACCACCGGCACCACCAGGGCCAGATTGCCCAGAATGGCCGCGATTTGCGAGCGAAACAGATGGGCCACCTCGTCCACAAACCCGCGCACGGCGCCGGGCGAGCGGATGTCTTTGAGCTTGGCCACCATGGCGGGGGCTGTGACGGCGGGCTGTTTGGTGGCCACCGTCCCGTGCAGCAACTGCACCAGCACAAACGACAGGGCGTAGTTCATGCCTGCGGCAAACCCCATCCAGAACGGTGAAAGCGCCAGGCCGTAGAGCAGAAACTTGCCCCAGGTGGTGAACCCGATGACGGCCCCGCCCCCCGCTGCCTGCTTGAGCATGGCGCGGTATTCGGCGCGGTTGCGGGTGATGTAGTGTTCGCCGCTTTCGGCCCCGCGTTCGGCCACTTTGGCGGCGGTCAGTTGGGTGCTGCTGGCCACCAGGGCGCGCAGGCTTTGGCTGTCTTGCTGCACCTGCACCAGTTTGGCCAGCAGGTGGGCGGCAGCCTGGGCGCGGTGGGGCGATTGCAGGCACAGCAGCAGGTCGTCGATGCGCTGGATGCGGTGGCGCAGCTGCTGCAGCCGAAACACGATGCCCACCGAAATGCCGTGTTCGTCCAGGTGGGCGTACACGCTGTGGGCAGCGCTGCGGCAGGCTTCCAGGTGGTGGCGCAGCTGGGTGGCAGCGGCAATGGCCTCCAGGCTGAGCGCGCCGTGGGTGGCCACGGCGTGTTTCAGCGCTTCAAACTGCGTGGGCAAGTGGTGGAAGTTGCGGGCCTGGCGCGCCTCTGCCGACATGCGCACGCGCACCTCGGCCGCAAAGCCGGTGGCGCTGACTTGGCCCACACAAAACGTGAGCGCGTCGAGCAGGGTGCAGTCCCAGCCGTCGGGCGGGGTGGCATCTCCGGTGGGGCCGCCGGCTTCGTCGGGGAACAGCACCGCCTGCACCCGCTCCAGCAGGGCCGGGGGCAGGGCGAGCAGCCACTGGCGGTCAAAATCGGTGGGCAGCCACTGGCCGAACAGCTCGGCCAGGTCGGTGGTTTCGGGGGTGCCGGGCAGCAGCTTGCGGCGCAGGCGGTGGCCCAGTTCGCTCAGGAAGGCCGTGCGGGGCGCAAACCCGAAATCGGCCAGCATGGGGGCAATGTCCACGTCGCGGCGGAACACGCGCCACCACGCTTGCCAGCGGTCCACCAGCTCGGGGCGGACAGTGGCGGCGTCCAACAGCAGCTGCACCCGGTCCACGCTGGCGGCGGTGTTGTGCCCGTGGCCGCGCACCCAGGTCAGCAGCTCCATCAGCCACAGGTGGCGCTGGGCCAGGGGGGCGTTGGGGTCCAGGCGTCTGAGCAGTTCGCTCAGCTCGGGGCGGGGGGGGCTCATGGGGTGGACGGATGGGTCAGTGCAACACGCGCTGGCCGCTGCCACCGCTGTGGCTGCTGGCGTCCAGCACGAAGGCGGGCACGTCGGCTTCGAAGCGGGTGCCGTCTTCGGCCACCACGAACAGGCTGCCGCGCATCACCCCGGCGGCGGTGCGCAGCTGGGTGCCGCTGGTGTACACAAAGGTTTCACCCGGGGCCAGCAGTGGCTGCTGCCCCACCACGCCCAGGCCTTTGACTTCTTCGGTGCGGCCCGCGCCGTCGGTGATGACCCAGTGCCGCGCAATCAGCTGCGCGGGCACGCTGCCGGTGTTGCGGATGGTGATGGTGTAGGCAAACACAAACAGGCCCCGAACGGGGTCTGATTGCTCGGGCAGGTGCTGGGGTGCAGCACTGCACGTGAACTGGTAGGCAGGTGTGGCAATGGGCATGGGCCTGACTTTAGCCCAGCACCCATTCTCCGTCTGCGTTCAGGCTGAACACACTGCGTGTGCGGGTGTCGGCGGTGTGCCAGACCTTGCCGCCCACCCGAATTTCGGTGCCGCCGTGCACGGTCACGTCCACCGAAATGTGTGCACCCTCGGCCAGTTGCAGGGTGGCTTGCAGGTCAGCTTGCTGGGCTTGCAGCTCCAGAATCTGGCCTTGGTGAAGCGCTTGGGTGAGGATGGTGCGGTCCAGCAGGCCGTTTTTGTCGCGCTCGGGGTGCACGTGCACGAAATCGATGATTTTCTGCAGGTTGGCGATCTCTGCCGTGTGTTTTTCCAGCGCTTTGGCCAGCTCGGCCAGTTCTTCTTCCATCAGCGGGTGGGTGCCTGCCTGCAAAACGGTGGCAACTCCCGCGCGGGAGCCCGACTCGGCCACCCGCAGGGTGATGCCCGCCCGCGTGTGGCCGCCGATGCAGCGGCCCTTTGGCGTGCCGGGTTTGCCGATGGTGACGTGGTTGAGCGCGGTGACCTCGCTGTGCATGGCGTAGTCGTCGAGCACCACATCGGTGTCAGCCTGCAGGAAGGCGTTTTCGGCATAACGGGCGTGGATGCTGCCTTTGGCCACCACCTTGGCGCTGAACCAGCTGTTGCGGCCCGACAGGTGGCCGTTGTATTCGCTGTGACCGATCACGCCGCCTTTGATGGTGACGTTGCCACCGGCTTCAATTTCACCCGCCAGCACCGCGCCGCCCACCACCACGTCGCCGGTGCTGGTGACTTTCATGCCGTCTTTCACATCGCCTTGGATGTTCACCGCACCATCGAAATTCACGTTGCCCGTGCCCAGGTCCACATGGGCCAGCACGATGTTCGGGTCCACCTTCACGCCGTGCGACACCACCACCGGCTGGCCGGTGACGCTGGCCACCAGCAGGTCGTCATTGCCTGGGGCGGTTTCCACACCTTTCAGGCCAGGGGCAAACGGCCAGTTTGTGCCAGGTTTGGGGGGCAGGGGGGTGCCCAACACGTCAAAGCCCGGCACGCCCGGTGTGGGGGGCACGCGGCGCAGCAGCGGCGTGCCGGCTTTCACCACCACCAGGTCGCCCAGGTCTCGGTAGTCCACCCAACCGTCTTCGTACACGTGGGGGTGGCGTTCGGCCATGTCGGCCACGAGTTGCTCGAAGCGCGTGTGTTCGCCGTGAACGGCGGCCTGCCCCCTGGCCACCTCGCGCCCGTTGGCCTCGCCACGGGCCACGGCATCGGCCAGTGCGTCGGGCCGCAAACCGGCTTTCACGCCTGTGTCGTCCAGGGCCTGCTGCACCTGCGTCATCGTGAGGGCAGCGCCGCCTTGCGGGCGCGTCAGCGTGAGGGTGGCCGACATGCGGTCGCGTGCCACGGCCACGGTGCACCGACCGTCAAGTCGCTGGGCAATGGCCGCCGTGAGGGCTTGTGTGGCTGTGGGTATTTGCTGGCGCCACTTTTCCAGGGTGGGCGTGTCCACCCACCAGTCGGCCCATCCCCCTTGCTTCAGCCATTCGTGCACCACCGCCGCTTCGGGGGCCGCCACGGGCGTGGGGGGCAGGTCCGGCATTGGGGCGGTTGCGGGTGGCGGCGTGAAGGTGGCCAGCACGGTGGCCTGGTCTTCGCTCAGGGCCAGAGACACCGGATACCCTGGCGCAGGGTTCCCGTCCGGGGACTGTGCTGGCGCCAAGGGTGGGGTGGGGTTTGTGGTGTCCATGTGTTTCCCCCGGGCGGGTCGGGCATGTTCGGATGCGGGCGCTTTCGCTCCATTTTGCGTGCTTTGTGACCATGGCACCCGTTCTGAGGCGTTTTGCGGGTGGGGCAGTCTCTACAATCCAGCCCCTTTTTCTTGCCCTTGCACCCCATGATCCCAGTTGTCAACGACGCACTCAAGGCCTACATCGACCCGTTGACCCCCGACGAACACGCCGCCCTGGAGCGCAGCCTGTTGGCCGAAGGCTGCCGCGACGCCCTGGTGCTGTGGGGCGACCTGCTGGTGGACGGCCACAACCGCTACGGTATTTGCCAAAAACACGGGTTGCCTTTCCAGACGGTGCAAAACCCGCAGTTCAACAGCCTGGAAGACGTGCACTTGTGGATGATCGACCAGCACCTGGGCCGCCGCAGCCTGTCTGACTTCCAGCGCGGCGTGCTGGCCCTGCGCAAGCGCGAAATCGTGGCCGAGCGCCGCGCCCGCTGGGCCAGTCCGTCCACCCCCACCGTTTCCGGGGCTGACAGCGCCGCCCAGCCCCACAACGCGGGTGAGACGGACGATGCGCCCTGGCACGACACCCCCCAAGCCCCGCCACCCGGCAGCGCCGAACCGCTGAAAAGCCGGGAAGACATTGCCAAAGCCGCGCGCCTGAGCAGCAGCCAGGTGGTGCTGATTGAAAAAATCCAGAAACAAGCCGCTCCCGCGCTGGTGGGGGCCATCAAGGCCGGCACCTTGTCGCTGAACGCGGCGGCTGCCGTGGCGTCACTGCCCCCAGATGAGCAGGAAGCCGCCGTGGCCGCAGGCAAAGACGGGCTGAAGCAGGCCGCCAAGCGGGTGCGAGAGGCGCGCGACGCCCTGCGCAAACCCCGCGCGGCCGCGACCCTGTCCCCGGGCGAAGACCCGGCCGACACACCCGGCAGCGATGTGCCCAGCCTGCAACGCCAGGTTCAGGCGCTGCGGGCCGAAAACGCCGCGCTGCGTGCGCAGGTGCTGGCCCTGCAAACACAACTGGCCCAGGAGGCCGCATGACACCTATGCAAGCCGCCATCATCGACCTCGACGGCACCCTGGTGGACACCCTGGGTGACTTTGGCGTGGCCCTGAACCTGATGCTGGCCGACCTCGGTTTGCCCGCCGTGCAAGCCGCCGATGTGGAGCGCATGGTGGGCAAGGGGTCGGAGCACCTCATCCGCAGCACGCTGGCGCAGGTGGCCCCGGCGCGCGAGGCGGCCGACCGCGAAGCCCTGTTCCCTGCGGCCATGGCGGCCTACCAGCGCCATTACCAGGCCATCAATGGCCAGCACAGCCGCGTGTATGCCGGTGTGCTGGACGGTTTGAGGGCCTTGCAGGCCGCAGGCGTGCCCCTGGCCTGCCTGACCAACAAGCCCACCGCGTTTGCGCGGCCCTTGCTGGCGCAAAAAGGGCTGGACGGCTTTTTCTGCCAGGTGTTTGGGGGCGACGCGTTCGAGCGCAAAAAGCCCGACCCCTTGCCCCTGCTGAAAACCTGCGAAGCCCTGGGCACCGAGCCCGCCCGTACCCTGATGGTGGGCGACTCCAGCAACGACGCCCAGGCCGCCCGCGCCGCCGGTTGCCCGGTGGTGCTGGTGACCTACGGCTACAACCACGGCCAGCCCGCGCGCGGTGTGGACGCCGATGGCCACCTGGACACGCTGGCGGAGCTGCCCGCCTGGGTGTCCGCGCATTTTTCAGAGCGCTTTGCCCAATAAGGCGTCTTTCAGCAGGTGATCGGCCGGGGACTTGCCCAACCAAATGCGCAGCAGGGCGTTGAAAAACTCGGGCTCTTTGAAGGGCTCACCTTGCGGCTGGCCTTTCACTGAAATGACGGTGCCCGCACCCGGCACCCAGTCGATGGTGAAGGTGTCGCCTGGCACCAGGCGCTTGTGTTGGGCAAACACCTCGCCCATGCGGATGAGGCCGGGCACCAGTTTGGCGTAGTCGCTGCGGGGCACGTTGTCTTCCACGCCCCGGGTGAAGAGCTTGCCCAGTTCGTTGGAGTCGATGTCGCGCAGCATGGTGATGGCCACGCGGCGCGGGCCGGTCACGGCCAGCACCTCGTCGGCGGTGGTGGGTTTGGGCGTCAAGCTGGCGGGCACATACAGGCCTGCGGCATACACCTCAAAAAAGAACGGTCGTTCTAAATGTGTGGATTGTGGCTGTGTGTGGGGATTTGGCCCACAGGGTTGCCCCGTATGGTTGGGGGCCGACTCGGGTTCACAGGGCCAGTGTCAGTACCGCCGTGGGTTGCCACGTGCCACCTTCGGGCGGCGGTGGGGTGGTGGGGGTGTGGGTGGGCGCGCCCAGAAACAGGCGCTGGGCGGGCACCTTCAGGCGCAGCAGGTGGTCGCGCACGGCGGCACCGCGTTGGGTGGCCAGGGCGTGCATGTGGGCCTCGGTGGCGGGGACTTGGGCCAGCAGCAGGGCTTGCATGTCTTCGGGGGCGATGTCTTGGGCCAGCCCCAGCGCGTTGCGGGGTTTGGGCATGTCGCTGCGTTTGTACACGGCGGCCAACCAGCGGGTGTGTTCGGCGGCGTCCAGCTCGCCGCTGGTGTCAGCCCCTGGGGTTTGGCGCGCCCGCTCCTCGCGCAACTGTGCCAGCAGGCGTTCGTGCCGGTAGGCGTTGCGCTCGGCGTCCAGGCTGGCCGCGCCCACCACCGTCAGGGTGAGGCGGGGTTTGTCGGTCAGGGCCTGGGCCACGCGGGCCAGCTTGTCTGCGCTGCCGGGGGCCAGCCGCGCGGTGCCGGGCACAAAGGCCACGCTGCCGGTGTCGGCGTCGTCGCCGCCCAGGGCCCCGGTCAGCAGGGCAAAGGGCGAGGTGATGGCTTTGACGATGACGTTGCCCACCACCTTGAACACCAGGGGCAGCAGGCTGAACTCGGGGTCGTTCAGCGAGCCGGCAATGGGCAGGTTCAGGTCGATCACACCCTGGCGGTCGGCCAGCAGGGCCACGGCCAGTTTCACGGGCAGGCTGGCCGGGGCACCGGCCACGGCGTCGCCGAAGGTGAGCTGGTTCAGCACCAGCTGGTTGCGGGCGGTCAGCTGCCCGTTGGGTTGCACGGTGTAGTTCACGTCCAGGCTGAGCTTGCCGCGCTCGATGCCGTGGCCCGTGTATTTGATGGCGTAGGGCGACAGGGGCGGCAACTCCAGGTCGCGCACGCGGCCTTCAATGTCCAGCGCCAGGGGGGTGGCCAGGGGGTTGAGTTGGCCGGTGATGTCCAGCGACGCGGTGCCTTCGGCCTTGCCGCGCAGTTCCAGGGCGGCCATTTGCGGGAGCCCGCCTGGCGGGGCTTCTGACGAAAACCCGCCCAGCCGCCCGGTGAGGTCGCTCAGCTGGGCTTGGTAGTTGGGGCGGATGAATTGGTCTGAAAAATCCACCGCGCCGTTGACCAGGCTGAACGGCCCGACCCGGATGCGGGCCGCTGGGGCCGCCGGTGGCGCTGGGGTGGCGGGTGCAGCGGCGGCGGCCACGGCACCACCCGGTGGGGCTTTGGCGATGTTTTGCAGGTTGATGCGGCCGTCGGGTGCGATGGCGATGCGGGCAAAAAAGTCGGCCAGCGCGCCGCTTTCCACGCCCACTTCTGGGGCGGTGCGGGGGGCCAGGGCCACCGACAAGGCCTTGAGGTTCAGGGTTTTCCAGCGCAGCAACTCGCCGCTGTCGCCCCCCATGGCGGGGGCTTGGGGGGCGGAGACGTGGGCGCGGAAGTCTTCCAGCGTGGCGTCACCCAGCAGTTGAACGGTGGGCCCTGCGGCGTGGCTGGCAAACGCCAGGCGGCCGTTGAAGCTGGCGTCGGCGCGTTGCAGGGTCAGGTTCAGGCGGTCGGCGGCGTAAGGGGCCAGGGCGTGGGCGGGCAGGCGGCGGGCGTTCAGCTGGCCGCGCACCTGCGGGGTTTGACCGTCGTCGCCCAGGGCCACGGTGCCTTGCCACACCAGGGTGCCGGGCTCGGTGTGGCCGCTGGCGGCCCCTATTCGCAGCTGGGCGCTCACGGTGGCGGGAGCGCCGCCGCGCGATTGCAGGCCTTTGATGCCCAGCTTCACTGCGCTGGTGTGCAGCGCCACGGCGGGGGTGGGCACGGCATCGCGCCAGGTGAGTTGGCCGTCGGTCACGCTGAGTTCGGGCAGTTGCCAGGCCCAGGGGGCTTGGGGCGGCGGCGTGGGGCTGGCGGTGTGGTCGGGGGTGGCTGGGGCAGCGGGGGCGGTGGGGGTTTTGAGCCAGGCGGCGGCCATCCAGCCGCCATCGGCGTGGCGTTGCAGGGGCAGCACGGGGCGTTTCAGCGTGATGTGCCCCAGGTTGGCGGTGCGGGCCAGGGGGCGCAACTGGGCGTTGCGCACCTCCAGCGCGTCCAGGCTGGCCAGTGTGTTGCCGCCTTGGGTGAGGCTGAAGGGCGCCAGGCGCAAGTGGTCCAGCGCCAGGGTGAGGTCGCCCGCTGGCGAGGCGGGGGTGGCCGGTTGCCAGCGCGCCTGGGCTTGCAGGGCCAGCTGGCCTTTCACTTTGGGCACCAGGTGGGCTTGCAGGTAAGGGGCCAGGCGCTCCAGGGCCAGGTTCTCCAGCCCCAGTTGGGCGTTCACGGCTTGGGCCAGTGCCGTGCCGCTGAGGCTGATGGATGCCGGGGCACTGCGCGGGGTGGTGGCCTTGGGCGGTGTTGCCCCACCGCCGGTGAGCTGGGCCGACAGCTCGAAGCCCAGCGCCTGCGCGGCCTCGGTCGGCAGGGGCCATTGCAGCGGGCCGGTGCGCAGTTGCAGTTGGGTCAGCGCCAGTTGGGCGGGTTGGGCCGGTTGGTGGCGGGTGTCGGGGGTGAGGGCGTCGCGCCAGTCGATGTGGCCGCCGCTCAGGTCAAAGCCGGTGGCACTGATGGCCCAACCGCTGGGGGGCTTATTTTCAAAGCTATTTTGTGCTATGGCGCTTGTGGGTATTGGTTTCTTTGCTTCTGTTTTTGTGATTTCTGCCGCATCGAGGGGCAGGGCGTTCAGTTGGCCCTGGGCGCTGCGGGCCAGGCGCAGGCGTGGTTCGGTCAGCGCCACCGCGCCCAGCTGGACCACGCGCTCCAGCGGGCGCACATCGGCCAGCTCGACCCGGGCGCTGGCCAGTTGCAGCAGGGGCTGGCGCTGGGCGTCGGCCAGGGCCACACCGTCGGCACTGAGCACGCCGCTGATGTGCACGCGGGGCGTGGGCGTTTGCACAAACGACACCTTCAGGTCTGCGCCCAGCACCGCTTGGGTGGGGCGCACGGGCAGGTGGCGCGGCAGGTAGTCGAGGTAGGGGGCCAGGTCCAGGCCGCGGATGCGCAGCGTGGCTTCGGTGGCCAGGCTGGCGTCGAAGGGTTGGGTGTGCGCCTGGGTTTCAAACG
Source organism: uncultured Hydrogenophaga sp. (assembly GCA_964342395.1). Taxonomy (GTDB): domain Bacteria; phylum Pseudomonadota; class Gammaproteobacteria; order Burkholderiales; family Burkholderiaceae_C; genus UBA2334. Next base: position 2,296 of record CAYFFJ010000022.1, on the reverse strand, counting down.
CGCTGCCGTTGAGGGTGAAGGCCAGTTGGGGGCTGACCCGCACGTCTTTGGCCAGCCCCAGGGTGCTGATGAAGGGCACACTCAGCGCAATGCCGGTGGCGGTGTGGCGGCGCTGCTCGGGGCCGTCTTGCAGGTGCACCTCGCCGTCCAGCAGCTCCAGGTTGTACAGGGCCAGGCGGGCGGGGCCGGTGTCGGGTGGGGGCGGGTCTTGGGGGGCGGTCAGGCGGTCCAGCACGTCTTGCCAATCGTGCCGGCCCTGGCCGTGGTGGGTGATGTGCAGCACGGGTTTTTCAATGCGCACCGCGTCCACCACAGGGGCCAGCCGCAGCAGGGACGACAGTTCAGCGTCCACGTAAAGGCGCTGAATAGATAGCTGACTTGTCCCGTCAGTCAAGCGCTGGTGTGAGTTTTGGCTTGTTTTTTCAGTGTCCGTGGCCGCCGGGGCCACGCGCAGGCCCAGCAGTTCCAGCTCCAGCGACCAGGGGCGCAGGGCCAGGGTGTCCAGCGTGACCACGCGGCCCAGTGCCTGGCTGGCGTGGCGCTCCAGCAGCGGCTTCAGCCACAGCGGCAGTGCCAGCCAGCCGATCAGCCACAGCAGCCCCAGGGCGGCCAGGGCTTTGGCGACCGGTGGCAGCAGCCGCTTGCAGCGGATGGGGGCGGGCAAAACAGGCGGGGTGTGGGGGTCGGAAGGGGAAGCCATGGGCCGAAGTCTACGGAGACTGGCTGATGGGGGGCGCCGCCGGGCCTTTGCTACACTGGCCCACATGTTCATTCACCGCATCATCACCACAGGTTGCAGCGACCGGGGAGCTTGGCCCTGGCGTCGTTGGTCTGCGCGCTGACCTGACTGCGGTACTGGTTTCAGTTCTCGCCCCGGCCCGGTTTCGGCTCGGCGGCACGCGGGGGTCATACAACCCACTCGCCCCATCCCTGAACACAGGCGTATGGCCCGGGCACACGCCGGGCCCGCCCACCGGACGCGCCAAGCCCCCAGTGGCACCGCCGTCCGGCCTGATGAAAAGGTCTTGCACCGTGATCACACAATCCGAATTCGAGCAGTTGGCCGCCCAAGGCTACAACCGCATTCCCCTGAGCGTCGAAGCGTTTGCCGACCTCGAAACCCCGCTGTCGCTGTACCTGAAGCTGGCCCGCGCCGAGGGCGCCGCCGAACCCGCTGCCCACAGCTTCCTGCTGGAGTCGGTGGTGGGGGGTGAGCGTTTTGGGCGCTACAGCTTCATCGGCTTGCCCGCGCACACGCTGCTGCGCGCCAGCGGCTTTGGCGAGCAGGCCCGCACCGAGGTGGTGACCGATGGCGTGGTGGTGGAAACCTCTAGCGCCAACCCCCTGGACTTCATCGCCCAGTACCAGCAGCGCTTCAAAGTGGCGCTGCAGCCCGGCATGCCGCGCTTTTGCGGCGGACTGGCGGGTTACTTTGGTTACGACGCGGTGCGCTACATCGAGAAAAAGCTGCAAGCCACCTGCCCGCCTGACGAGTTGGGCACGCCCGACATCCTGCTGCTGCAGTGTGAAGAGCTGGCCGTGATCGACAACCTGTCAGGCAAGCTGCATCTCATGGTCTATGTGGATCCGGCCACGCCCGGTGCCTATGCCGCGGGCCAGGCGCGACTTGCCGAACTGAAAGCCAAGCTGGCGCAGGCCGTGAGTGCGCCCGAGATCAAACCCTCGCAAAGCTTCGAGGCCCAGCGCGACTTTGCCAAGGCCGACTACATCGCCGCGGTGGAGCGCGCCAAGGCACTCATCGCTGGCGGCGACTTCATGCAGGTGCAGGTGGGCCAACGCATCAAGAAGCGCTTCACCGCCTCACCCCTGAGCCTGTACCGCGCGCTGCGCACGCTCAATCCCAGCCCCTACATGTATTTCTACAACTTTGGCGACTTCCACGTGGTGGGCGCTTCGCCTGAGATTCTGGTCAGACAGGAGCAAATCACGGCAGAGGGCAAACCTGCGACCAAGGTGACGATTCGCCCCCTGGCCGGCACACGCCCGCGCGGTGCCACGCCCGAGGCGGACAAGGCGGCCGAGGTGGAACTCATCCACGACCCCAAGGAGCGCGCCGAGCACGTGATGCTGATCGACCTGGCCCGCAACGACATTGGCCGCATCGCGCAGACCGGCTCGGTCAAGGTGACAGACGCCTTCATTGTGGAACGCTACAGCCACGTGATGCACATCGTGAGCAACGTGGAAGGCACGCTCAACCCCGGCATGACCAGCATGGACGTGCTCAAGGCCACCTTCCCGGCCGGCACGCTGACCGGCGCGCCCAAGGTGCATG
>CAYFFJ010000021.1:0-35148 GCA_964342395.1 uncultured Hydrogenophaga sp. | reverse complement strand
TGTCGCATCCCGGATGATCATAGGGGCGCTTGACGAACAAATCAGGCCGTTGAGCGTACCAGTCCTTCATGGCCTGTAAAGGCGTTCTGGATTTCAAAGCAGATTGGGGGAACTGGTGGTTGTACAAGGCCGCGTAGCGCAGCAGCGTCTGCTCCAGATCCTCCCCACTGTTGAAGCGGTGACTTCGCAGGACATCGGCAATGCGTCCGTTGAAGCGCTCGACCATGCCGTTGGTGCGCGGTGTTCTGGGTTGGGTCAGCCGGTGCTCAATGCCCAGGCTGGCGCACAGCTGATCGAACTCGTGTTCCCCGGTGGGCTGCCTGGCCCGCGAGGCAAACAGCCGGTCGGTGAACTCCTTGCCGTTGTCTGTGAGCACCTTCTGAATGCGCATCGGGCAGGCCTTGTGCACCGCGTTCAGAAACGCCTTGGCACTGGCGGTCGTCTTGTTCTTCTTGATTTGCACGAACACCCAGCGGGTGGCCCGGTCGATGGCAACGAACAGATAGCGCCTGCTGCTCTCGTCCTGCATCTGCGGCAGGTACTTGAGGTCCACATGCAGGTAGCCCGGCTCGTAGACCTTGAACGTCTTGCTCACCAGCGCAGGCTGCGCCGGTTTGAGTTCGCCCAGGTTACCCACGCCGTGGCGGCGCAAGCAGCGATCCAGGCCCGAGCGGGTGGCCTTGGGGCAGATGAACTCGCGAGTGACCGCCAGCAGGTCATCCAGGGGCAGCAGCAGGGTGCGGCGCAGTTCGACCACCACGCGCTCCTGCGCGGTCGTGAGGGTGGTTTGCAGACGGTGCGGGGTGTGGGAGGCGTCGTGCACGCTGGTGCGCTTCTTCCACTTGTAAACCGTCGCCTCAGTGATGCCGTAGCGCTGCGCCAGAGCGGCGACACTGGCAGTGCTGGAGGCGATCTCGGCTCGAATCGCTGGCGTCGTTCGAGCGTTCTTATGCAGTGCGATCATCATCAGAGGACTCCCGGGGCGAGGATTGAACGACCCAGCAGATCATCCACCAACTGGCGCATCGTCTCTCGCGCTGCCAGCAACGGGTACCTTCTGGGGTCTATGCAATCATCCGGGATGCGACAGCTATCAAAGCGCAGTCTTCGCTGTCGGAGATCCGAAGATATGAGCCGACTTTGATGCTTTTGCCGTCCGAGAAGGCTGCAATGTCTTGCACCGATATCTTCACCTTGTCGGGAAATACGGCGATTACCTCGGCTTTGATTTCGTTTGAATTGCTCATTTCAGAATATTTCCTTAATTAAATATGTACTCGGAGCCTTGATTGCGTGGTAGGGAATGCCTGCTGGTATGAATTTCGCGGACACTGGAGTGGATTTAAAGAAGTCGAATATCTCGATATGCGATCCATTGAGTGCTGCGACCAAAGGCTTAACCTGCTCTAGGTCGGGTATGAATTTAAGCTGAATCAGGTTCTCTTTCGTTGGAGATGCCGCCAGATGAGTGGGATGAAAATCGGCTCCTTTGAATGGGTAGCCGTCTTCGAGCTTTATCCCGTGATGCAACAGGTTGTTTAAAAGTGCGATCAGGTCCGCTGGCGGGAGATCGCGTAAAATCACGTATGGGCAGAATCGATCTTTCTGAGGCGTCGATTTGTGCTCTACGTGGGAAAAGCGCCTTCCTAAGTTGACGAGTAGCGATGTAACTTTGGATACATCGAAATCGCTGTTTGTATCTAGGATAAATATCCTCGATGCACAGGGAACCTTCGTCGAAGCGAATTTGAAGTACCTGCGTTTGATGGACTTTGCATAGTGTTCATCGCCAAACTTTTCATGTAACCATCGACTGAACACTATTTCCTTGCTGTTGACAGTTGCGAGAAATTTTGCCTTTGTGATCTTTCTGTCACTAATGTCTTTCATGACAGCGAGTTTCTGAATCACATTGATGGCATTCGGGTAATAGAAGGCCTGCGCATCCTCATCTTGGCAACTTGGTATTTGGTTCTTGAGCAGCGCCATGACTTGACTCTGCTGGGTTTCGTATGAGGGTGCGTTTATGTTGATTTCAAGCAGCGTTTGAAAGTGAGTGAGCTGTAGGTCCGTAATTCCTAGCCTCTTGTGCTCTAGCTGCTTAGTTTTGTTCTTGTCCGTATAAGAAAGAAAGTGCTTCTTTAGGAAATCTAAGTCGAAAGGCTGCTTTAGTTTGGCTTGGCCGGCTTGATAGTGCCCAAACAGGCAGTAGCGTAACTGTTGGTTCACAACACAACCTGCTTTGTGATAGTGCCGAAGCATCTGAATCACAGCATCTTTCACCACTGAATGGTTGTAATCGGTACCTTCGTAGTACTTGCACTGCACCAGAGTGGCATGATCCCCGTCTTCGATATCTACATCTTCGATTCCTTCGATTACCACGCTCGAATTACTTGAACTGGCTTGAAGAATTTTCAGTATGGTGTGATCAAACTGATAGAAGTAGCCTTTGATCGTTGCATTTGCGGAGCGGCTAGTCACTTTTTGATTCCTCTCTGTTTCTCTTGAATTTGGTACAGACTCAAATTGAGTCAACTACTGCATTTGATTGATGCGTGTCGTCATAGGATGTGGAGCCAATGCGGACTCGCAGCTCAATCGCATAAGAGTTCCATAACCCCGCTAGCCCCACCCACGCTAATCACCAACCTCTGCATACCTCGCGTCGCAGCCACATAAACCATTCGCTGCCTCCTGTTCGTCTTCGCCTTTGACGGGCAGGGCCACCACGGGGAACTCCAGGCCTTGGTTGACCTTCATGGTCATCACTCATCATCCAAGTCCCCCAACAACACCCCACGCCGTGCCAGCCGCTCCCGCGCTTCAAGCAACGCTGCATGCAGCTTTTGCTCCAGCTCGGCTTTGGGTGGCAGTTCGGTCCAGTATTCCGCCACGGTGATGCCGTCTTTGTGCATTTGCAGCAGTTCCACCTGTTCGCGGCTGGATTCGGCGCACAGGATGAGGCCGATGGGGGTCTCTTCACCCGCTTGGCGTTCGTGCTTGTCCAGCCATTTCAGGTACAGCTCCATCTGGCCCTTGTGCGCGGCTTTGAAGCGGCCCAGCTTGAGTTCGATGGCCACCAGCCTGCGCAGGCGGCGGTGGAAGAACAGAAGGTCCAGATAGAAGTCGTCACCGTCAATCACCATGCGCTTTTGGCGCTCCACAAACGCAAAGCCCCGCCCCAGCTCCAGAATGAAGGCTTCCAGCTGGCGCAGGATGGCGGCTTCCAAATCGGCCTCGTCGTGGCCTTGGCGCAGGCCCAAGAAGTCCAGAAAGTACGGGTCTTTGAAGACTTGGGCGGGGCTGGTGTGGGCGGTTTCGACAAGCTCAGCCTGAGCAGGGGTGTGGGTCTGCAAGGCGGCAAGCTCGGTGCGCTCGAAGGCCTTGCGGTCAATTTGATGTGCCAGCTCGCGCACGCTCCAGCCATTTTGTGCGGCCTGGCTGGCGTAAAACTGGCGGGCTTGCGGGGTTTTCAGCGCCACGACGGCGACCATGTGGCTCCAGCTCAATTGTGTCGACAGTGTTGACACAGTTGCCGCATCGGGAAAGCTCTCGGCAAACTTCACCATGCGGCGCAGGTTGCGCGACTCAAATCCCCGGCCAAATTCTTGCGACAGTTGTTGGCCCAGTTGGTCCAGCAGTTGGGTGCCATATTTGGCACGGTCCGCGCCGCCCAGCACTTCGGTGCGCAAGCGTTCGCCCAGGCTCCAATACAGCCGCGTCAGCTCCGCATTCACGGCTCCTGCCAGCCGCTGGCGGTTGCTGGCAATCAGCGCGCGCAGTTCGGCGTGCAGTGCGTTGGGTGTCAATTCACTCATGTCCCACCATGCCTTTCCTTCCATGCAGCAAACACCAAAGGCCTGATGCCAAACCGCACCACGTTCCCGGGGTGCAGGGCAGCAAATTCTTGCAGCACCAGTTGGGTGAAGTGGGCCTTGTCGGGCATGGCAACGGTGGATGGCAGCCTGGCATGCACGGTGGCAAGGGTCGCGGCCTCGTCGTTTTGAACAATGGCTGCCACCACGTCGCTCAAGGCTTGGCGATAACGCAGGCGAAACATATCGGGCGGCACCAAGTTTTGCTTGACCGCCACGTATTGCTGGCATGAGCGCTCGTAGGCCCACACAAACACGTCACGCAGCAGCTCAACTCGGTTGAGTTCATACACGCCGATCATCGCGTCCACATAGGCTGCCTGCGGCACGTCAATGAAAGACAGCGGGCACAGGTTTTGGCGAATGAGCGGTATGTTGGCGGCCAGTCTTGAGGTGCGCTTGTTCACATCTTCAAACGGTTGCAGGTAGGGCACATGCACCATCAAGAAAAACGCCTGCTCGAAGGGGTCGTTAATTTCCGCAGCCATTTGCATGACGATGCCAAACAGTTCCTCCAGCCGCTGCGGCAAGGCCACCGGCAAATACACGCTGCCGCCAATTTCCACCGCCCGCCTTCGGAGGCGGCCCACCGCTGTGGGGTCGGCCATCAAGCCATCTGACAAAAACGCATGCAGCGCCACCATGCAATCGGGCGTTACTTCGGCATGAGCGGGGTCGAGCACCAAGTATTCAATGGCCTGTTTGTGGTTCAGGATCATCTGGGTTTCCAGCGCGTCTTTGCCTTCGGCGGCTTGGCCCCATTCGATGAGCCGCTCGGTGTCGAGCCGGCTGTAGGTGTTGCCCTCCAGCATGGATGAGGCCCAAGACAGGTCAATCAGCAGGCGGTTGAGAATGTCGCGCGCAAAGGTGCCCGCCGGTGTGTGCTCAGCGCGTGCTCTGCCCATGGTGTGCAACTGGTCCCGCAAATTTGGGGGGAGATACGCGGTGTGATTGGGGTGGTATTGCTCCAGAAACGCTTGCCTGTAGCCCACTGGCGCTCGCAGGGCACGCGGCTGGCGCACGTGGGCTTTGATCTCTGCACCTTCCGGTGAGACAGGTACGTAAACCTCGCCAGTTGCCTGGAACGTGGGCGATGGTGGCCGGATGGAAGCAATTTCTTTGTTTGCTTGCGAAGTGCACACGTACCGCACCGCCCTGGCCTCACCCCGCATCTGTATACGGCCTTGCTGGGCCAGCAAGGCCAATCGGCGCTGCAAGGTGCGGCGCGTCAAGCGGTTGCCCAGCCACTTGGAGATGGCATCAATCCCCAGGCCGTCGGGCTGCGCCGCAATCAGCGCCGCCAGTTCGTCCAGCTCGGTTGAGGGGGTGATGTTTGGCATGTGGTCAGGTTTTGGGTGGCTGGCCGTCAGTATCGCGCCACTTTGGGTGGCGCGATAGAAGTATTGCGACAAATTGGGTGGCACGATACTGCCGTCATGTGCCGAACTTGCCTCCAAAGTCACCGGGGCTGCGGCGCATTTCTACGGGTATCTGGCGCTGGTGCAGCACCACAAAGTCGGGGTGGGCGTGCCGTGGGCCCATGGACACGTCGTACCACAGCAGGTAGTCGGCATCGAGCTGGGCTTCCAGCCGCTCGGCCACGCGGCGTTCGCCGCTGGTCATGCGTGCCACGCACGCACCCATACTGGGAATAAGAATTGCCATGAAAACCGCGCCGCCCTGAAAGCTTTTTATTGGTTGCGCGACATCATGCCATCTCTTTTTTCAGCCCCAAACCCCCGCCACCCGCACCCCCACCCGCTCAGCCAGCCCCGGCGCGTCGCAGGCTTCCACCCAGCGCTCGGGCATGCCGCGCAGCCAGGTCAGCTGGCGCTTGGCCAGTTGGCGGGTGGCGGCTATGCCGGTGTCTTTGATTTTTTGAATGTTTTTGGCACGCAGCGCTTGATGGGTATTGGTTTCAAGCTCTGCATTTTGAAAGGCTTCCCACACCTGGCGGTAGCCCACGCAGCGCATGCTGGGCAGGTCGGGGTGCAGGTCTGGGCGGGCCATGAGTGCTTGCACTTCGGCCACCAGGCCTTGGGCCAGCATGGCCTCGAAGCGCTGGGCAATGCGGTGGTGCAGCCAGGCGCGGTCGGTGGGCTCCAGGCTGATGACGGGCATGGCCACGCCTTTGGTTTTGTCGCCCCCCGCGTGGAAGCTGGACAGCGGCCGCCCCGTGGCGCGCCACACCTCCAGGGCGCGGCCCACGCGCTGGCTGTCGTTGGGGCTGAGGCGCTGGGCGGTGGGCGGATCCACCTCGGCCAGCAGGGCGTGCAGGGCGGGCCAGCCTTCGGTCCCGGCTTCGGCCTCGATGGCGGCGCGCAGCTCGGGTTGCGCCGGGGGCATGTCGTCCAGCGGTTGCAGCAGGGCTTTCAGGTACAGCAGGGTGCCGCCCACCAGCAGGGGGCGTTTGCCGCGGGCTTGTATGTCTGCGATCAGCTGGGTGGCGTCTGCTGCAAATTCAGCGGCGCTGTAGGGCTGGGCCGGGTCGCGTATGTCAATGAGGTGGTGGGGCACCTGTGCCAGCTCTGGCGGCGTGGGTTTGGCGGTGCCAATGTCCATGCCCCGGTACACCAGGGCCGAATCGACGCTGATGATTTCCAGCGGCCAGCGTTGTGCCAGGGCCAGCGACACCGCGCTTTTGCCCGATGCGGTGGGGCCCACCAGGGCGATGGGGTGCAGGCTTTGGGTTGTCATGGCACGCGCTGCGGTGGGGTGCGGGGCGTGCCGTGGCGCGGCACCAGCACCCAGGCAATGAACGCAATGCACACCGCCCAGAACCCAACGCCGTGTGTGAGGGGGTACACCGTGCCGTCCATGCGCCAGCCCAGCCAGCTGCCCATGGCAAAGGCGGCCACCATCATCCACATGCCGCTGAGGGCCGATGCGGCCCCGGCCGCGTGCGGGAAGGGGCCTACCGAGCCGCTTTGCCCGCAGGGCTGGTGGATGCCGTGGCCCACCATGAACACGCAAAAGGGCAGCAAAATGCCCAGCGGGTGCGTCAGCCCCAGGTGGGGCAGCAGGGCCAGCACGCTGCCACTGCCCAGGCTGATGAAGCCGCCCAGCCACACCGTGCGCTGCACGCCCACGCGGCGCAGCAGGTGGCGGCACAGAAAGGTGCCTGCCAGGTAGCTGCAGGCCATGGCGAACAGCGCCCAGCCATAGGCCACGCGGCTGACGCCCAGCACGTCGATGAACACAAAACTCGACGCGCCCAGAAACGTGAACAGCCCGGCATAGCTGGCCGTGGCCAGCAGCGCATACGTCCAGAACACGGGGTGGCTGACAATGCCGCCCCAGGTGCGCCGCAGCATGGCGGGCTGCAGCGCGTGGGGGTTGGGCTGGGCCACGGTTTCTTTGAACCGCAGGGCCAGCAGTGCCAGGGTCAACACCCCAAACACCGCTGGCACGCCCAGCGCTGCCCGCCAGCCCCAGTGGCTGGCCACCCAGCCGCCCACCGGGGCGCTGAAAGCCGCAATGATGCCCAGCCCACTGAGCGCTTTGCTGAGCACGCGGGCGCCTTGTTCGGGCGGGTACAGGTCGCGCACGATGGCGCGGCCCGCCATGACCACCGCACCCATGGCCGCGCCTTGCAGCACGCGCCACACCACCAGGGCTGCCATGTGGGCGCTCAGCAGCGAGCCGATGGCCGCCAGTGTGTACAGCCCCAGCCCGGCCAGCAGGATGGGGCGGCGGCCAAACCGGTCAGACAGTGGGCCCCACACCATTTGCGAGCAGCCAAAGGCCAGCAACATGCCGGTGAGTGTGAGCTGCGCCTGCGACAGCGGCGCACCAAACCCGCTGGTGATGGCGGGCAGGGCGGGCAAATACAGGTCGGTGGTGATGGGCTGTATGCCCAGCAGCAGCGACAAGGCCAGCACCACGAAACCGGGTGACATGGGGGTGGGTTTCATGGGCGGGTCAGCGGCCGCGCAGGAACAGCGCGTCCAGCTCTTTCATGGAAAGCTGCCGCCAGGTGGGGCGGCCGTGGTTGCATTGGTCGCTGCGCTCGGTGGCTTCCATCTGGCGCAGCAGGCCGTTCATTTCTTCCAGCGTCAGGCGGCGGTTGGCGCGCACCGCGCCGTGGCAGGCCATGGTGGCCAGCAGTTCGTGGTGGGCGCGTTGCACCAGGGTACTGGCGTCGTGCTGGGCCAGCTCGGCCAGCACACTGCGGGCCAGCTCCACCGCGTTTCCCATGGCCAATGCGGAAGGCACGGCGCGCACGGCCAGGGTTTTGGGCGAAAACGCGGTGATTTCCAGGCCCAGCTGGGCCAGGGCGTCGGTGTTGCCTTCGGCGGTGGCCACCTCTTGCGGGGTGGCGGCAAAGGTGGCGGGAATCAGCAGCGGTTGGCTGGGAATGGCGGCCATGGGGTGGCCCTGGGTGCCATCTCCCAGTTGTGCTTTCAGGCGCTCGTACACGATGCGTTCGTGCGCGGCGTGCATGTCCACCAGCACCAGGCCCTGGGCGTTTTCTGCCAGGATGTAAACGCCGTGCAGCTGCGCCAGGGCGCGGCCCAGGGGCCAGACGGCCGTTGGGTCAGGTGGCTCTGTGGCCGGGGCCGCTGCGGGCAACGGGGCTTCGGTGGAGGCCCACAGGGCTTGCAGCTCGTGCGCTTGCAGCGGGCGCTGGCCGGGGCGGGTGTCAGGGCGTGTGTTGGGGGCCGTCCAGGCGGGGAATGTTGGCGCAGGCCTGTCTGCAAAAGCCATAGCTGTCTGCGCTTGTGGGTAAAGCGATAGAGGCACATTTGGCTTGAAAAATGCAGGTGTGAATGTGGGCGTTGCGGTTGATGCTGATGCGGGCGCTGGGTGGCCCGCTTCGGCTGCGGCCAGCCCCGCGCGCGGGGCGGCCAGGGCGCTGTCCACGGCCTTGCGCACGGCCTGGTGCACCTCGCGGCTGTCGCGAAAGCGCACCTCGATTTTGGTGGGGTGCACGTTCACGTCCACCCGCGCCGGGTCCACCTGGATGAACAGCGCATACACCGGCTGGCGCTGGCCGTGCAGCACGTCTTCGTAGGCGCTGCGGGCGGCGTGGGTGATGACTTTGTCGCGCACAAAGCGCCCGTTCACATAGGCAAACTGCTGGTCGGGGCGTGAGCGCGCCGCGTCGGGCACGCCTGCACGGCCCCACACGCGCAGGGTGGGGGGCGGGGCCGTGCCGGTGTCGTTGTCTGCCGGGGGTGTCCAGCTGCTGCGCCAGTCCACGGCCACGCTCTGGGCCAGAAACTCAGGCCCCAGCACGTCGGCCAGGCGGCGGTCCAGGGCCGCCATGTCGTGGCCTTGGGCGCGCCACTGTTCTACCAGTTTGCCTTCGTGCCAGATGGCAAAACCCACGTCGGGCCGGGTGAGGGCGTGGCGGCACACGGCTTCCACGCAGTGGGCCAGTTCGGTGGCGTCGGTTTTCAAAAACTTGCGGCGGGCGGGGGTGGCGTAAAACAGCTCGCGCACTTCCACCGAGGTGCCTTGCGTGCGTGCCACGGGCCGCAGTTCACCGGTGTTGCCTTGCAGCAGCCAGCCGTGGTCGGTGCCGGCCTGGGGCGAGCGGCTGAGCACGGCCACGTCGGCAATGGCGTTGATGGCGGCCAGCGCCTCGCCGCGAAAGCCCATGGTGCCCACGGCCTCCAGCTCGGCCAAGTTGGCAATTTTGCTGGTGGCGTGGCGCTTCAGGGCCAGGGGCAGGTCGTCGGGGGCGATGCCGCAGCCGTCGTCTTCCACCGCAATCAGCCGCACGCCGCCGGCCAGCAGGCGCACGGTGACCTGGGTGGCCCCGGCGTCCAGCGCGTTGTCCACCAGCTCGCGCACCACCGAAGCGGGGCGCTCCACCACCTCACCGGCCGCAATTTGGCTGATGAGTGTGTCGGGCAGTTCGCGGATGGGGCGCTGGGGTTGGCGGGCGGCTGCGGTGGGCTGTGCGGCGTGGGGCGTGGGGGCAGGGGCTGAAGTCACGCGTCCGATTGTAGGGAGCGGGCGGGCGCCAGGCCGTCACGTTGGCTGGGGATAATGCGCCCATGGAACTTGCCACTTTTTTGATCGATTTCATTCTGCACGTGGACAAACACCTGGCCGAATTCGTCCAGGCTTACGGGGCCTGGGTGTATGCGCTGCTGTTTCTCATCGTGTTTGTGGAGACGGGGCTTGTGGTCATGCCGTTTTTGCCCGGCGACTCGCTGCTGTTCATCGTGGGCGCGCTGTCGGGGGCGGGCCTCATCAGTTGGCCGGTGGCGGTGGTGGTGCTGCTGGTGGCGGCCATTCTGGGCGACCAGACCAACTACACCATAGGCCGCTATTTCGGGCCCAAGGTGTTCCAGTGGGAGAACTCGCGGTTTTTCAACCGCGATGCGTTCAACCAGGCGCACGCGTTTTACGAAAAATACGGCGGCATCACCATCGTCATGGCCCGTTTCATGCCCTTCATTCGCACGTTTGCGCCCTTTGTGGCGGGCGTGGCTGAAATGACACGCAGCAAATTCACCGCCTACAACGTGGGGGGCGCGCTGCTGTGGGTGGTGGGCCTGTGCGGCGCGGGCTATTTGTTTGGCAACCTGCCCTGGGTGCAGACCCATCTGAGCAAGATCATCTGGGCGCTGATCATCGTGCCCGGGCTGATCGCCATGGTGGGGGCCTGGCGGGCGAAACGTTCAGCCGCATGAAGCCCCGCACATGGGCCAGGGTGGCCCAGCGGCGGCTCAGTCTTCGTCTTTCACGCGGGTCATCAGGCGCACGCCCAGTTCGTTGACCAGTTGCGCCAGCTGGCGCTCCAGCGCGGTGGGCATTTGCTCGAATTCCACGCCCAGTTGCAGCAGCTCGGGCTGCAAGCCTGCCACTGCGGCCATGGCCGCTTCACGAAAGGACGTGGTTCCGAACGGGGATTTGGCGGCGGACTTGAGGGCCGTTTGGGCGGTTGGGGTTTGTGGCTGCCCGGTCAGCAATTGGTTCAAGCCGGGAGGGGCCAGGCGCACGTGCCGGATCAGCATGTCCACGTGGTAAGTGGTTTCACGGGCGGAACCCACCCCCAGGCGCACGGTGGCACGGGCAAAGCGTTTGCCCTGGTGAACCGTTTCCAGGTGCGCGCGCACAACCACGGACACACCGCCGCAACTGAGGTCGAGCGCCTTGAGGTTTTCCAGCGGGCGCACGCCGGTTTTGAGCGAGATCACCACGCCCGACTGAGGTGTCAGGGGGACCCGGAAGCTGTCTCGGCGCTGCAGCCGGTACAACCGGAACGGCAGGCGGGCCATCAGCACGCCGGTCAGGCCATCTTCTCCGTGGCGGCTGCCCAGGGTTTCACACTCGAAGGTGACAATGACGCCTTGCAGCCTGACGGAGCCCCGCAACGTGAGCCCTTTGGGCACGAAAGACGTGCCCAGGGGAAGATCCATTTCCATGGACTGGCTGTCTTCATTGATCTCCACCACACGGGCACTGAAGGCCAGCAGGGCTTCTGGGACTTCGCTGCCGGATTTCAACACCACCAAAGTTGCGGCCTGGTGCGACTGCCCCACCCGGCGCATCAAATCAAGGCCTTCTGCAAACGAATCAACGCGGTAGCTTGGGTCACCCAGATCCCCGGCCAGCAGGGCATGGGCGTCAGCGGAAAGACCCAATGACATGGGCTGGGTGTCTTGAAAATCGGTGGGGGACATGTACTCTGGGGTGAATGGATTGGGCGGCAACAAGTCCAATTCTAGGGTTTACCGGGTTTGCCCGGGGCCACTAAACTGCCTGCCTCCGATTCCCGGCCAAAACCGATACCGCACAACAGAAGGAACCGCCATGGGCGCACAGTGGAAAGCCAAACACAAAGACGTGGCGGCCAACGCCAAGGGCCGCTTGTTCGGCAAACTGGCCAAAGACATCATGATTGCCGCCCGCCACGGGGCCGACCCCGCCGCCAACGCCCGTTTGCGGCTGGTGGTGGAACAGGCCCGCAAGGTGTCCATGCCCAAAGACACGCTGGAGCGCGCCATCAAAAAGGGCGCTGGCCTCACGGGCGAGGCAGTGAACTTTGAGCACGTCATTTACGAGGGTTATGCCCCCCACCGCGTGCCGGTGATGGTGGAGTGCCTGACCGACAACGTGAACCGCGCCGCGTCCGACATGCGGGTGCTGTTCCGCAAGGGCCAGCTGGGCACTTCGGGCTCGGTGTCGTGGGACTTTGACCACGTGGGCATCATCGAAGCCGAGCCCACTGCCGCCGGTGCCGACGCCGACATGGCCGCCATCGAAGCCGGCGCCCAGGCTGTGGAGCCGCCGGACGAAGACGGCACGGTGGTGTTTCTCACCGACTACGCCGATCTGGACCTGGTCAGCCGCGCCTTGCCCGCGCAAGGCTTCACCGTGCTGTCGGCCAAGCTGGGCTACCGCCCCAAAAACCCCATCGACCCCGGCAGCCTGAGCGCCGAGCAGCTGGAAGAGGTGGAAAGCTTCCTGGCCGCGATGGACGCCAACGAAGACGTGCAAAACGTGTTTGCCGGTCTGGCCGGGTAAAGCACCCGCAGCACAGCCCCACCATGGCCTGGAGCGAAACCCTCACCAGTTTTCTGGCCGCCCTGGGCTTGGGGCTGCTCAACGGTGTGATTCGCGAGCGCCGTCACGGCAGCGACGGCGACATTGCCGGCACCCGCACCCACGCGCTGGTGGCCGTGCTGGGTTTTGTCACCTGGGGCCTGGGGCTGGTTGCCTTTGCGGTGTGCCTGGCGCTGGTGGGGGCACTGACGGTCAGTGGCTACCTGAAAGCCACCAACCAGGACCGGGGCCTGACCGGTGAAGTGGCGCTGCTGGTGTCGCTGGTGCTGGGGGCGCTGGCCTTCAAAGACCCCCATATGGCGGTGGCCGTGGGGGTGGTGTGCGCCTGCTTGCTGTACGCCAAGCAGCCCCTCAAACGCTTCAGCCAGGAGCTGGTGAGCGAGCGCGAGCTGCAAGACGCGCTGATGCTGGCCGCCGCAGCGCTGGTGGTCATGCCCCTGCTGCCCCAGGGCGCGTTGGACCCGTGGGGCGTGCTGAAACCCTACACGCTGTGGCGCATTGTGGTCTTGGTCATGGCGGTGGGCATGCTGGGGCATGTGGCCCTGCGCGCCGCAGGTGTGCGCTGGGGGCTGCCCATTGCGGGTTTTTTTTCGGGGTTTGCGTCGTCCACCGCCACGGTGGCCGCCATGGGCCACCGTGGCCGTACCGACCCCCGCATGGTGGCCCCAGCCGCAGCGGCGGCGTTGTTGGCCAATATCGCTTCGCTGCTGCTGTTTGGCGCGGTCATCGGTGCGGCCTCGCCCGACTTGCTTTATGCCCTCAAGTGGCCGCTGCTGGGCGGCGTGTTGGGCCTGGCGGCGGTGGTGGCCGCTTGTTTGTGGCGGGCCGATTTGCTTGAAGAGTCCGGCGCCGACGCCAATGCGGCCCCTGCATTCAAGTTGTCACACGCCCTGGCGCTGGCCGGGTTGATTGCCAGTGTGTCACTGGTGTCGGCTTGGCTGCGCCAGTTGTACGGTGACACAGGTGTGGTGGTGGCTGCCGTGGTGGTGGCGCTGGCTGAAATCCATGCCGCAGCGGCAAGCATTGCACAGGTCAACGCGGCAGGTGGTATGGGCCCGCATGTGGCCGCCTGGGGCCTGGCCGGTGCCCTGGCGGCCAGTGTGGTGGCCAAAACCGCGTTGGCCCTGTTCAGTGGCGGGGTGCGCTATGGCTTGCTGGTACTGGCGGGGCTGACGGTTATGCTGCTGTCCATGGCCGGGGTAATGGCCGTTTGGCCCATCCACCCAGCCTGAGCCGGGCCGGTGTGAAGCACTGGCAATCCTTTTTTCAACTGCCCCTCGTCTCCGCATGATGATCCCCATTCGCCGCACGTTCCTCTGCCGCTTGGCACTTGTGTTCTCTGGAGGCGGCGTGATGGCCGCCAGCGCTGGTGAACACGCCTGGCCCGAGAAGGTCGTGGTTTTCGAAGACCTCCGGCCCTTGAGCCAGTTCCAACTCCGGGTGCGGTACCTGGTCAGCAAGGGCAAGGTCGAGGGGCCATCTGTGGTCAAAACCCATGTCGATGCGCAAGGGGCTGTGCAGCGTGTTGCGCTGCTGGAGTCTTGCGGCAATGGCGAGATCGACGAGGCGGCCATTCTGGCGATGCGGGACATGCGTTTCCAGCCCTACGCCCCTGCCGGTGTTCCGATGGCCGTTACCTTGGTGCTGCCCATTCACGTCCCCAAGCGTTGGGGACGCACGGAGTGATGTGTCAGGTGCCGGGGCCGGGTGTTACCGCGCCAGCGCCCTGGCCACAAAGTCGCGTTTCACGGTGGACTTGGGCACCTTCAGGCTGAAGAAGCGGCGCACGTCATCTTCCTGGCACATGCCGTGCATGTAGTTGTAGATGGCTTTTTTCAGGCCCGCGCCCAGGGTGTCGTGGTCCACGCCGGTGGGGTCGGTGAAGCCCACGTCGTTGCGGGCAAAGGTCAGCGGCTGGCCGTCTGGCCCGCTGGGCGGTGCGGGCAGGGGCGTGAGGCGGATGCCGTATTCCGCCGGGGTCAGTCCCACGGGTGAATGCACCGTGCAGGTGAAGCGGTGCCAAAAGCCGCTTTGGATGCAGCCGTTTTCAAACAACTGGCGCACGTATTCCAGCGCGTCTACCGTGTCTTGCACCGTTTGGGTGGGAAAGCCGTACATCAGGTAGGCATGCACCAGCACGCCTGCATCGGTGAAGGCGCGGGTGACGCGGGCCACCTGGGCCACGTCCACGCCTTTTTTCATGAGCTTCAGCAGCCGGTCTGACGCCACCTCCAGCCCGCCCGAGATGGCGATGCAGCCGCTGTCGGCCAGCAGCTCGCACAGCTCGGGGGTGAAGCTTTTTTCAAACCGGATGTTGCCCCACCAGCTGATGCCCACGTTGCGGCGAATCAGTTCTTCGGCCAGCGCTTTCAGCACCTTGGGCGGCGCGGCCTCGTCCACGAAGTGAAAGCCGGTTTGGCCGGTTTCGGCCACGATTTTTTCAATGCGGTCCACCAGCGTGGTGGCCGCTGCCGTTTCGTAACGGCCGATGTAGTCCAGCCCCACGTCGCAAAAGCTGCACTTTTTCCAGTAGCAGCCGTGGGCCACGGTGAGTTTGTTCCAGCGGCCGTCGCTCCACAGGCGGTTCATGGGGTTGAGCATGTCGAGCAGGCTCAGGTAGCTGCCCAGCGGCAAGCCGTCCCAGGTGGGGGTGCCCACTTGCTCGAACGGCACGTCGGGCTCGGTGCCCTTCACATAGGCCACGCTGCCGTCGGGGGCGCGGCAGAAGGTGCGCACCAGTTGGTCGCGGCCCCGTCGCCCGGCCAGGTGGTCCAGCAGGGCCAGCAGGGGGCGCTCGCCGCTGTCGAGGGTGACGAAATCGAAATAGTCGAACACCCGTGGCTCGGCCAGTTCGCGCAGCTCGGTGTTCACATAACCGCCGCCCAGCACGGTGACGGTGGCCGGGTTCAGCGCCTTGATGCACTGCGCAATGCGAAACGCCGCGTACACCGCCCCAGGGAAAGGCACGGACAGCAGCACCACGTCAGGGGTCTGGGCGTCATTTAAATGTGTAGCTGAAACACCAATACCCACAAGCGCCATGGCCTGTTTTGTTTCAAAAATCAGGATGTCGTCAATCAGGTTGGGTGCTGCGGCCAGCGCCTGGGCCAGTGGCTCGAAGCTGGCCTGGGCGGCGGCCAGCTTTTCGGCGTAGCGCACAAACTCGAAGCGCGGGTCCACCGCGTCTTTCAGCACGTCGGCCAGGTCGTTCAGGTACAGCGTGGCCAAGTGGCGGGCACGGTCGTGCAGGCCCAGGGCGCCAAAGGCCCAGCCCAGCGGGTCGCCACTGCCGTCGTCGGGGTGCTGGTCGAGCGTGGCAAACCACTTGCCTTCGGGCAGCAGGCTGCGGTTGGCAATGCGGTGGGCCAGGGTGCTGTCGCGCCCCTGCAAAAAGGCCACCACCCGCTCGACCGTGGCGTGGTAGCCGCTGAACTCGGCCAGAAAGTGCTGC
Source organism: uncultured Hydrogenophaga sp. (assembly GCA_964342395.1). Classification (GTDB taxonomy): domain Bacteria; phylum Pseudomonadota; class Gammaproteobacteria; order Burkholderiales; family Burkholderiaceae_C; genus UBA2334. The sequence goes on along the minus strand of CAYFFJ010000021.1, from coordinate 19,296 downwards.
ACCTGGGCGCTGCGTTGTTTGGCGGGCAAGGCTTGCGCCGCGGCCTTCACCTGGGTCAGCCCGTCGGCGCTCAGCAGGCGCAGCACCACGGCCAGGGCCAGGTCCGCCTGGGTGGCTTGCACCCCTTGTTCGCGCAAAAAGCCGGTGAGGTAGGCGGTGGACGGGTAGGGCGTGTTGAGCTGCGTCATCGGCGGGATGACGGACAGCACCCGGCCTTGGAATCTGGTGGTCGGCAGCGCGGCTGGGCCAGCCGGGCTGAGTGAGCTTGGGGTCGGTTGCAAGCGAATTGTGCGGGTGAGCATGTGCCGGATTGTCGGGCACCGCTGCTGGCGGACAGGGTGGTTGTGTGGAGTGGAGTGGAAAGTGTTTTCAGCCAACCGCCGTACTACTCAGTGGTCAACGTTCAAGGGCGCCGACGCAGGTATGCTTTGGCCAAAATTTCGAAATCGTTTCCAGGGAGTTTTATGGCTGAAGAGGCTTTTTCTTTGTTGCTGGGCAGCGGCTGGCAAGTCCTGCTGGTTGCAGTATTTTTGGTCGGTCTGTCGTTAGATTTTCTTGTTCGATTTGTTCGTCGGTCATTTCTTCTTGGCACCGAGTTGAAATCGGTGATCCAGGCCTTGCGCCGCATATCAGGGAATGGCGGTGAAGCGCTCACCGAACTCGATCTGGTGGGCAAAGAAATGGCCGAATCCCAGACTTTGCAGCATCTTTGGAGCGAATACAGCAAGACGCTGCACCCCCAACGTCAAGACGATGGGACGGGTCAATGGCAAATCGCCAGATGGCGGTCTACCACGCTCGCCGACGCTTTCTTCACAGAGCAGGCGATGGTTGATAGCCGTTTGCGCACAGATTTCTTCCGGCATTTGCCGGGTTTGCTGACTGGCCTTGGGATCATTGGAACGTTTGTCGGGTTGATCAAAGGGTTGAACAACTTCAATGTTGCTGTTGACCCAGGTAAAGCCCAAGAGCAGCTTCAAGGGCTGGTTAACTCTGTTGGCCATGCTTTTTTTATCTCAGCCATCGCAATTTGCTTGGCCATGCTGTTCACATGGATAGAAAAGACGCTGCTCACGGCGCGTTATCGACAAGTAGAAGAGCTGCGCGAACTGATCGACAGCCTCTTCAAGTCGGGTGCGGGTGAAGAGTATTTGGAGCGGCTGGTTGTTGCTTCCGAAACGTCGGCTACCCAAGCCGAGCACATCAAAGATGCGCTGATTGCAGACCTGAAGGAAATCCTGTCCACACTGACCCAAGAGCAGATCAAAGCCAACGCGTCCCATGCTGGCCAAATGTCCTCGGAGGTCGGCAGGGCGATCTCGGAGTCGTTGGCGACACCGATGGAGCAAATTTCCGTGGCTGTCCAGTCCATGGGACAGAACCAAGGCGACGCGGTGAACAAGATGCTCACCGACGTGCTTGCCAGCTTCTCTTCGCAGTTGAAGGACATGTTCGGCACCCAGATGCAGGGGATGACCGACTTGATGGTGCGGGCGTCGGAATCCATGCAGGCCACAGCGGTCCAGTTTGGGCAGCTTGCCGCGAATATGGATTCAGCTGGAACCAACACGGTGGACGCGATGGGCGAGCGCTTGGTCAAGTCCCTCGAAGCCATGGATGAGCGTCAAGCCGCCATGAATTCCAGAATGGGCGAATTCGTCGAGCAGATTCGCAACATGGTTTCCCAGTCGCAGTCGGAGACGAGCCAAAAGCTTCAAGAGTCGATTTCCGCCATGTCTTCGCAGATTCAAGCCATGGTCGAACAGTTGCGCAGGCAAGCTGACGACTCCTCCGCCTCGCAAGGCCAGCGGGTCAGTGAATTTGAGCGCAGCACTGCAGCCGCGATCGAGGCGATGACGAACCAGCTCAACTCTCTCGTGACCCAATCAAACGAGAGCCTGCGGGGTGCCATGTCTGCTGTGAACAGCGAGATGGGGTCGGCGGTTGGCTTGCTGAGCAAGCAAGCCGCCGAAGCCGTTGCGGCCCAAAACGAGCGTTCCTCCCGCTTCGAAGCCGCCGCCTCCAATGCCGTCGATTCCATGGGCTCACAAGTCAGCTCGCTGGTCTCCCAGTCCAATGAGGTCCTGCGAACCGCCATGTCTGCTGTGAACGCCGAGATGGATTCCGCTGTCGGAAAACTCAGCAAGCAAGCTGACGCGGCGGCTGAAGCCCAAAACGCCCGCTCTAGTCGCTTCGAAGCGGCTGCAACCGCTGCGATCCAAGCCATGTCGGGACAGGTCGAAAAGATGGTTGGTATTTCCCAAGAAACCAACCGTGCATTGCAAAGCAGCGTGGCGGGCTTGGAGCGCGCGTCCTACAAGGCCATAACCGAAATGAATTCGGGTGCGGAGAAGTTGCTGTCTGCTTCCACCGAATTCGCCAAGTCGGGTCAAGCGGTCTCAGAAACCATGAAGGCCGCCACATCAGCCACCGAATCGATCCGAGCGGCGTCTGGCCAGCTGTCCATTGCCGCCGACGGCGTGAAGGCGACGATTGCAGAGTATGCAAAGACCCGCGACGCATTCGCCACGATGATCGCAGACCTCAAGGAGACATTCGAAACCGCCAAGAAGGACGCGGGCATGACCACGCAGCTCGTCCAAAAGCTCGAAGCTGCAAGCCGCCAGTTGGCCATTGCCCAAGAACAATCGGAAACCTACTTGAAGGGCGTTACCGAGGTGCTGGTCAAGGCGCACGACTCATTCAGGGAGAACGTCGAGCGGACGCTCAGCGAAGGCAACCGGAAGTTTCATGGCGAACTTTCCAGTGCCGTGATGCTGCTGTCGGGGGCCATAAAGAACCTCGGCGATGTCGTTGACGACATTCCCGTTCGCCGGTGATGCCCAGCCATGATTGGATTGAAGACATCAAGAAAAGCACGCAGGCAGGACGAGGGGGAAAAGCCCTTCTGGATCTCCTTTTCAGACCTGATGACTGCACTCATGGTTTTGTTTTTGGTCGCGATGGCCGTCGCCTTGATGGCCATCACCCAAAAGCAAAAGAACATCGACGACACCATCGAGCGACGCAAGAAAACGATCGCCGCCTGCTTGGCTGAGGTCGAAGGCATCACCAACATGCCGGAATTCAAGGGCGTAACCGTCCATGGAAACTCCATCGACTTCGGGACCCTCGTCCAATTCAAGGACAAGGAACACTCTTTTGAGAAGCCCGCTGACGAAAAGCTCATCCGCCGATTTGTCCCCGAGGTGCTCAAAGTTGCGCGCGCGCAGAATTGCAAGGAATGGCTCAAGCGGATCGTCGTAGAGGGATTCGCAAGCAGAACGGGTGACTATTTGTACAACTTGAATCTGAGCTATTTGCGGTCCCAGCGAGTGCTTTGTGCGTTGCTCAACACCAAATCGGCCGATTCGTTGGCCGAGAGCGATCGAAAGCAAATCCAAACCCTGTTCTTGGTCGGCGGGTCCTCGTTCAATACTGCGTCCGAAGAAGGCCCCGCCCGAATGCGCAGGGTTGAGATCAAGCTTGAATTCAGGGATTTTGGCAGCGTGGTGGAGCCCATCGCCGACATTCCCCTTGACCCTGGGGCACGGTGCCCCAACGATCTGCGATGAGCGCTGCCCTCGACGAACTCCAAGCCGGATTGGCGAAGTCGTTTTCCGGGGCCAGGCATTCGGAGACATGGACTGATGCCGCTCGCATGGAGAAGGCTCGTATTCAGGTTGAGCGGGAGTTTGGCGGGGCTACCATCCAAGCCGATCCGCGATCGATCATGGCCTCAGTCGCTGAATTCAGGAGGACCCGAAGCGTCTCCAACTTCCGCGAGCTCAAATACATTTGCTTGGGGGCCGGGGCGGTTGACGCGCGCGGGTGGTGCATATTGGCCGACGAGGAGCTAAGGGACAAAGTCGCCAAGAGGATCGCCGACGAGAAGCAGGCCCACAGGCGCCTTCGCTGCTACCAGGCGCTCTTGGCGACCTATTTCTCCTTCCCACTCAACGCTATCCAGCCTGAGGCGAAGGCGGTCAGGGGTTGGGAAAACTTGCGGACTTGGCTCAGAACCCAGCGGGGAAAGTTAGCGTCCACGGCTGGCGACCCGCTGCCCTGGGTCAAGGCTCTCGAATCGCATACGCAGCTCCTGACGGAGAGCCCGTGCGATGGTTTTGGCGCGGAATTGCTCAAAGGGAACACCAAGGCGCTCAACGTCGCTTTGGATGGGCTATCCATCCCGCGCGACTCTTGGGTGGTCGAGGAGGCAGTTTTCGCCCAGATCAAAGCAGCGGATCGACTCAGCGATTCGTCATTCAGCGCCTCGCTTCCTGACTTAATTTCTATCGTCAACGGCAAATCAGGCATTGCCCTTGTGGACTCCTTGAAGATCAGGTGCGTGGCCGCGCTGGTGTCGAGATACGCCAGAAGCGCCAACAGACCAGAAATCTCAGCTCTGCGCGACCTTGCGACGAACGTCATAGGAAATCCTTGGTTAAGGCGCGCGAATTGGGACGCGTGGGTCAGGAAGGACGGACGGCCCGACAGCGACGCACGCGAAATGATTTTTGGGTGGCTCAAAGGCCGCTTGGTCGCGGACTTTTTTGAGTTGCTCAGCGCGGACGGTGTCAATGACAGCAGACGCCTCGCTTACTGGCTCAGGCTGGTTCCATTCATCGATGACATGTGGTTCGCGCTGGGCACATCTGCCTTGTCTCGGCGCGATTCCAACTTCAACGAGTTCAGAAACCGGGCGCGCGGTCGCCTGTTGGAGTTGGGTGGTACGACGGCTGACAACAATGCATTCGCGATGCGCATCGGCGAGTATCTCGCCGTGGAGTTTGGCGCTCATGGCAACGCGTTTTATCTGCTGCGCTGGGACAGCTTGCCGCACGCGGTCAATCGGGCCCTCACTTCCGGAAAGCTTTCGGAGGCTATTGCCATTTCACAGCTTCGCCCGTCCAACAACGAAAAGCGGCTGATCCACCGTGACTCTCAAGTCGCAGTCAAAAGCTGGGAGCAAAAATTTGACGATGAGCTGGTTCCAGCTCTCGGGATCGAACCGGAGAGCAGGCCCGCTTGCATTCCTGAAATCGAAGGTATCTTGCAGGATTTGTCTGTTGAAGTGTTCGATGGCAGGCGGCTGGGCGGCGCCATCTGGATTCACCACCATGAGCGGAACACTCACCTCGCCCGCAAGCTTTCATCAATGGGTTTCGTGTTCCGACCCGGGCGCGGATGGGGAAAGGACTGACCGATGGCATGGACGAGCATCTTTGGCGGCAAAGCCCAATCCAAGCACGAGGAGGCGGAGCTGAATCTGACCGTATCCACGGATGCTGGTGGCGCGCGCTTCACTTCCTCGTCGGGCGTTCGCGGCTGGATCGATGCTCTAAGCGCTCAAGGCTCCGATTCGGAGTTGGCCCTGTATTTGCGCCAGTTGATCGATGAAGGCTTCGCAGCGCAAGGTTTCGATGAAGTCCTCCTCTCATGGGATGGTTACTATGCCCTGGCCAGCGACCCTGAGCACTCCTCTTCGATTGATGTGTTGCGGCTTGCGCCCATGGTGGCTTGGCAGCCGCGGCTTGTGAGCAAAGGCACCATCACCGACTCTCATTTCGCCATTTCGATCGAATCTTGGCGCGACCCAAGTGGGAATGCGCCAAACGGCAATGTGAAATTGACTGGGGGGCTTTTCGAGGTTCAGGGCAAGTCGTCCATCCTGCCCGAAGCTTGTTGGCGCTTGGCCGAAGGCGTTCGCGACATGCGGAGCCGAAACGCCCAGAGTGGCGGGACGCCCGATGGCAATCGGCGCGATTGGGCCAGGCTTCGTGGACTAGCCCTCGCGGCGCAGGCTGACATGGCGGACTTCCTCAAGAAAACCATCGTGTTGACGCCTGAGCGGCTTCGAATCGACATGCGCAAGGCCGAAGTCGGAGGCGTCATGTTGGTCGAAATCATTCCGGGCTTCGACGGGGCTCCTGATCGCTGGATGGAGTTCTTCGATCGCTTTGCCCAAGTTCCCGAGCGCTATGAAATCCCGGATGGGCAAGGGCTGGTCCAAATCATCCTGCCGGAGGAGTCGCGGGCAGTCCTGAGCGAGATCCGGCGCATGCCGGGTCGGCGCGTGGTCGGCGATCGGGCGCAAGCCTTCGTGCGCAATCCTTTCGCCACGCTGGGGCTCGATGCCTCCAAGGTGATCGACCCTGAACAGTTTGAGAAGGCCAGGGACGATGCGGGCGTTTCATTCGCCCGCTTCATCGCTCGGGTTCAGAGAGATGCCAAGGGGTATCCCTATGAAATGGCGTTGATGGTCGAGGAGTCCATAGGCGAAGAGGTTCGATCCGACGAGCTGCGCTTTGAAGGCGCGCGCGATGTGGAGAAATTCATCGCCAAGCTCGAAGCCCGCATTGAGGCCTCTGCCCAGTGCTGCCACTGGCGGTGCTACGACCTCGAAATTCTTGGCGACACGCCGGATCAGCTCGAAACCTTGCGCGCTGCTCTTCGAGACTTGTCCGCTCCCGAAGCCGTCAAGGCCTCCGAGATTTTCGACCTCTCCAAGTATTCGGACCGGGTCGAGGGGTTCGGGGTAGAGAAGTCCTATTACTCCCCCTTCATCGCTCGCAAGAGCGACGACACGGGCTGGTTTCCAGATAACGTCGACTTTGGCCTTTGCTACACCCCGGAGGCAGGAGGCGAAACAATCGCGATTGTGCTCAACGAGGATTCCATGGTCGCGTTTCGCGACGAAGCCAGAAAAGCACAGGACGAAAAGCGCGACACCTTCAATTTCCCCGGATGCCCCAAGCCCGTACCCGTCAAATGGGCCAATGATGCCCTCGACGCAATCGGCAACGCTCGGGCCGATGTGGCCAAGCGCGAGTTTGATCCGAGCAAGCCATGGACCAAGGCCAAGGCGTCGGAACGTACAGGGTTGGTGATCAAGGCGAACGTGGACACGCTCGATTACGAGGAGCGCAGAGGCACGCTCGCCCCGACTGGTGCCCCGCCCCGATTGCCAGCGTCTCTCCGTCCAGATATCGCTCTCAAGGACCATCAGCTCAGCGGGGTCGCGTGGTTGCAGCATTTGTGGCACCTCTCGCCGACGGCTTGTCGTGGCGCGCTGCTTGCTGATGACATGGGGTTGGGCAAGACGATCCAGCTTTTGACCTTCATCGCATCGGCCATCGAGGAGAAGCCGGACATCGATCCGTTCCTGATCGTGGCGCCGGTCTCGCTGCTCGAAAACTGGAAGGAGGAGATCGACAAGTTCTTCTTTCCTGGTGCCATGCGGGTGCTCACGCTTTACGGCCCAGCGCTCGCGGCGAAGCGCGTACCCAAGCGAGCCCTTGAAGAGGAGCTTGTCCGGGGCGGGGCGACCCGCCTATTGGCTTCGGGCTGGCTGGGGGGAGCCCAAGTGGTGCTGACCACCTATGAAACCTTGCGCGACCTTGAGTTCTCACTGGCGGCCCAACGCTGGTCAGCCATGATTTGCGACGAGGCGCAGAAGATCAAGAACCCCAATGCGCTGGTGACCAGGGCAGCGAAGAAGCAGAACGCCCGGCTCAAGATCGCTTGCACAGGCACGCCCGTGGAGAACACGTTGACCGACATTTGGTGCTTGTTCGACTTTGTCCAGCCGGGCTTGCTGGGGGCGTTGAAGGAGTTCGGCAATCGTTACCGCAGGCCCATCGAAGCGGAGACCGACGAGGAGAAGGAGCGCGTGGCCGAGCTCAGATCGTTGATCGAGCCGCAAAAGCTGCGCCGGACCAAGGCCGAAGTCGCCAAGGATTTGCCCAAGAAGATCGAAGTGGATTCATGCAGGGCTTTGCCGCTGTCGGAGCGGCAGCGCGCCCACTATGCCGATGCTATCTCCGCATTCCGAAAGCGCGACAAGTCAGGTCCCGCCAACGGGCTGCAATCGCCATTGGGGTTGCTCCAATACCTACGCAGGCTTTGCTCTGATCCGAGGCCTCCTGGACAGGCCTCAACCGATTCGGAGCCGCTGTCCGACATCGAACGGCGATCTCCCAAGATGACTTGGCTCATGGGCCAGCTCCGCGAGATTGAGGCCAAGGGTGAGAAGGCCATCGTCTTCTGCGAATTCAGGAACTTGCAGCGCACGCTTCAGCGCTGCATAGGCGAGCGATTTGGCGTGGTGCCTGACGTAATCAACGGTGACACGTCGGCAGATTCGTCCAACGCCAACAACCGGCAGCGGCGCATCAAGAAATTTCAAGAAACGCCGGGGTTTGGCGTGATCATTTTGTCGCCATTGGCGGTGGGGTTCGGCGTGAACATCCAAGCGGCGAATCACGTCGTCCATTTCACCCGCACTTGGAATCCGGCCAAGGAAGACCAGGCCACGGACCGCGCCTACCGGATTGGTCAAACCAAGGACGTTCACGTTTATTACCCGGTGGTGGTCGCCCACGACTTTCTCACCTTCGACGCGAAGCTCAACAAGTTGCTAGATTGGAAGCGCGGGCTCTCGGCCGACATGCTCAATGGATCGGGCGACCTGAACCCAGCAGATTTTGGGGACTTGGAGGCTCCGGACGGCGGCAACGCTTTCAGCAACGAGTTGCTAGGGCCAGACGACGTCAGTACCACTTTGCCTTAAACCGGTGGTTTTGATTTTTCTGGCTTCACCCAGCCCACAAACTGCGGTATCAGCCGCGCCACCACGGGGCCATTCGTGTCCCAGGTCATGCATTTGTTGACGAAAAACGGCGGGGTGCTGCCGCTGTGCCACGACTCGCCGCGCGCCAGGCGTTGCATTTCCTGGTGGTGCGGAATGGTCTGGAACGCGGCGGTGGCCAGGTTGAACAGCAGCTCGCGGATGTGGGTGCACCCGGCCAGGCCGCCCACGGTTTTGTCGATGGCCTGGCGCCAGCCCGCGCCGATGGTCATGCCCACAAAGCGCTGCATGTGCTGGTTGGCCACGCCGCATTCGCCAAACGGGGTGCTGTCCATGGCGGTGGCGATGGCGTGGATGCAAAAGCGTTCGTCCAGCGTCACGCGCAGCCACAGGTGGTGAATGGCGTCACCGGCGGGGCGGGTGCCGGTGCTGTCGGGGTGGTCGTAGTGCTTGCTGTCGCGCAGCTCGCCTTCGATGTCCCACAGCCCATCGGCCCGGGCGTAGCCCTGGTAGGAAACCGTGCGGGTGTGAAGGGGCGTGCGTTCGGTGGTGTGTGCTGGCAACATGGGGCCTGATTGTGCCGGGGGGTGTGCGGAGGCGCTGTCCGGTACGTCACACCCCTTTTGCCCGTTTTTCCAACCCAACCCTGGAGCGTTTCATGGCCCGTGTCAGCACTTACCTCAACTTTCCGCGCACCACCGAAGCCGCTTTTGCGTTTTACAAAAGCGTGTTTGGCACCGAGTACGGCATGCCCGTGATGCGGTTCAAAGACGCGCCGCCCAACCCCGACCACCCGCTGAGCGAGGCCGATGCCGAGCTGGTGATCCATGTGGAGTTGCCCATTTTGGGCGGCCATGTGCTGATGGGCACCGACGCGCCCGAAAGCATGGGCTTTGCGCTGGTGGCGGGCAACAACTGCCACCTCAACCTGGAGCCTGACACCCGGGCCGAGGCCGACCGGCTGTTCACCGCGCTGTCGGAAGGCGGCGAGGTGCAAATGCCCATTCAAGACATGTTTTGGGGCGCTTACTTCGGCAGTTTTCGCGACCGTTTCGGCATCCAGTGGATGGTGAACTGCGCCGCCAAGGCCTGACGCTGCTCAGCAGGCCGCCCGCAGGCGGGCCAGCCACCGCCCACCCCACAGGTTCAGGCCCAGGCCCAGCATCAGCAGGGCGGCACCGGCAACGTGCACAGGCTGCAGGGCCTCGCCATACACCACCCAGCCTGTGCTCAGGCCCACCACGGGCACCAGCAGACTGAACGGGGCCACCTGGTTGGCGGGGTAGCGCGTGAGCAGGCGTGTCCACACGCTGTAGCCAAACAGCGTGGCCACGCCCGCCAGGGAGGCCAGTGCGGCCATGGCTTCCCAGTTGAACGCCCGCAAGGCCGTGCCCATGGTGGCAGGCCCTTCCAGCCAGGCCGACATCAGCAAAAACGGGATGGGCGGCACCAGGCTGCCCCACACCACCAGGCCCAACTGGTTGATGGGCCCACGCGCGCCAATCACCCGGGTGACGATGTTGCTGCTGGCCCAGCTCAGCGCGGCGGCCAGCGTGAGGCCAAAGCCCAGCAGCGGCATGTGTGCGCCGTGGGCCGAGCCGATGAGTGCCAACCCGCCCCCGGCCAGCAGCAGCCCGCCCAGCTGGTGGGCGCCCCAGTGCTCTTTCAGGACAAACGCGGCCAGCACCAGTGTGAAAAACGCCTGCGATTGCAGCACCAGCGAGGCCAGCCCCGTGGGCATGCCCAGGTGCACGGCGGTGAACAAAAACGCAAACTGCCCCACCGATGCCGTCAGCCCGTAGGCCAGGTACAGCTTCAGCGGCAACCGGGGACGGGGCACAAACAGCAGCGCGGGAAAGGCCGCCAGCATGAAGCGCAGCGCGCCCAGCAGCAGGGGCGGCATGTGCGTGACGCCCACCTTCACCACCACAAAGTTCAGCCCCCAGGCCACCACCACAACCAGGGCCAGGGCCACATCTTTCGCGTGCATCAGGGGTGGGCTTTCGATTTACACCGAGCGGTTGCGTGCCAGCGGTGGGTTTTGTTGAAAGTAGCGCTGAATGCCGCGCATCAGCGCGTCGGCCAGCTGGGTTTGGTAGGCCGGGTCGTTCAGCTTGGCTTCTTCGCTGGGGTTGCTGATGAAGGCGGTTTCCACCAGCACGCTGGGAATATCGGGCGCGCGCAGCACGGCAAACCCGGCCTGTTCGACCTTGGGTTTGTGCAGTTTGCCCACACGGCCCATTTCGCCCAGCATGGCGCTGCCCAGCTTCAGGCTGTCGTTGATCTGGGCGGTGGTGCTCATGTCGAGCAGGGCGCGTTGCACGGTGGCGTCGGCGGCTTTCACGTTCAGGCCGCCCACCACGTCGGCGGCGTTTTCTTTTTGGGCCATCCAGCGGGCGGCGGCGCTGCTGGCCCCTTGGCGGCTGAGCGCAAACACGCTGGCTCCCTGGGGGTTGGGGGTGAAGAAGGCATCGGCGTGGATGCTGATCATCAGGTCGGCCTTCACGCGGCGGGCTTTGTCCACCCGCACGTGCAGGGGCACGAAAAAGTCGGCGTCGCGGGTGAGGTAGGCGCGCATGGGGCTGCCGTTCACCTCTGCCGCGTTGATGCGCTCACGCAGCAGGTGGGCCATTTTCAGCACCACGTCTTTTTCCTGGGTGCCACCGGGGCCGATGGCACCGGGGTCTTCACCACCGTGGCCGGGGTCCAGCGCCACGATGATGAGGCGGTCGGTGCCTCCTTCGGGCTTGTTTTTTATATCTTTTTGGCTTGTAGCGCTTGATGGTATTGGCTTTTCAGCTATCTTTTCCGAAATCTTGACTGGCGCGGAGGGCAGGCGCTGGGCAATCAGGTCGCCCAGTGGGTCGACGCTGGTGGCCCCGGTGGCAGCGGGTGTTTTGGCCGCACCCTGGGCCACGGGCGGCGAGGGGGGGGCTGCAGGGGTGTCGGCCATGCGCTGGGCAATCAGCTCGGCCAGCGGGTCGGGCGTTTCGGTGGGGTAGAGGTCAATCACCAGCCGGTTTTGGTAGGCCGCCACCGGGGGCAGGCTGGCCATTTGCGGCAGAAAGGGCTTTTTCAGGTCCACCACCAGGCGCACCACACCGGGCGCGAACTGGCCCACGCGCATGCCGCTGATGTTGGGGTCGTCGCTGCGCACCTGGGCCACCAGCTCGCGCAGCGCGGGGATGAGGTTCAGCCCCTCGATGTCCACCGCCAGCCGGGGCGGGCCGGGCACCAGGTGGTGGCGGGCTTTCAGTTCGGCGTCGGACTCGATGGTGAGGCGCGTGTAGTCGGGCGCGGGCCACAGCCGCACGCCAATGATGCGCGCCCCCCAGGCCCGCCCGTGGGTGGCCAACAGCGCCACCACTGTCGCGGCGGCACGCACCAGCGCGCCACGCCGTGTGGGGTGGGGAGGGCGGTCGGGGGTGGGGTGGGTCATCAGGCGGTCAAGGCTTGCAGCAGCGTCTGGCCGTGGGGGGTGTGGGCGCTCAGGGCCACGGCGCGGCTGTCGTCGGCCTGGGTTTGCAGGGCCAGGGTCAGGTCGGGCGGGGGCAACACGGTGCGGGCGTTGTCGGCCCACTCCAGCAGTTTCAGGCCTGGGCTGGCAAACACGTCCCGAAAACCGGCGTCTTCCCATTCGCGTGGGTCGGTGAAACGGTAGAAATCGAAATGCCAGATGGACAGCGCCGGGGCTTGGGGGCTGGCCGGTGCTTCGTGGGGCTCGACCACGGCGTAGGTGGGGCTTTTGATGCGCCCGCCCACACCCAAGGCGCGCAGCAGGTGGCGCACCAGCGTGGTTTTGCCCGCGCCCAGGTCGCCGTGCAGCTCCACCACGGCGTTGCGCACCCCGTCCAGGGCGGCCAGGCGCTGGGCGAAGGCCTGGGTGTCGTCCTCGGTGGCCCAGTGCAAGCGCACTTCGCAAGAGCGGTGGGTGGGTGGGGCGGTTTCTACAATGGGGAGGTGCTGGACCATGCTGCTCAAATCGTAACCCGCGCCCAAGCTTGGGCGCGTGAATTGGGATTTTCCCAAATTGGCGTGGCCGGTGTGGATTTGTCTGGCGCAGAGCCCGGCCTGCTGGCGTGGTTGGCCGAGGGCTTTCACGGCAGCATGCATTACATGGCCAGCCACGGCTTGAAGCGCGCGCGCCCGGCCGAGCTGGTGCCGGGCACGGTGAGTGTCATCACCGCCCGCATGGACTACCTGCCCCAGGCCACGCCAGACGGCTGGCGAGAGGGGGAACTGGCCCGCCCCGGCCAGCCGCAACAAGGCACCGTGTCGCTGTATGCCCGTGGGCGGGACTACCACAAGGTGCTGCGCCAGCGGTTGCAAAAGCTGGCTGACCATATTGCAGCCGACGTGGGCGCTTTGGGCCACCGCGTGTTCACTGACTCGGCCCCCGTGCTGGAGGTCGAGCTGGCCACCCGCAGCGGCCAGGGCTGGCGCGGCAAACACACGCTGGTGCTGCACCGCGAGGGCGGCTCGCTGTTTTTTCTGGGCGAAATCTATGTGGACCTGGCCCTGCCGCCCACGTTGCCCGTGTCGGCCCACTGCGGCGAGTGTTCGGCCTGCATCAGCGCTTGCCCCACGCAGGCCATCGTGGCCCCTTACCGGCTGGACGCACGGCGCTGCATTTCGTACCTGACCATCGAACACGACGGACCCATTCCCGTCGAATTTCGCCGTGCCATGGGCAACCGCATTTACGGTTGCGACGACTGCCAGCTGGTGTGCCCCTGGAACAAATACGCCCGCCGCAGCCCGCTGCCCGACTTTGACGAGCGCGCGGGCCTGAACGCCCAACCCCTGGCCGCGCTGCTGCGCTGGACCGAGCCCGAGTTTTTGCGCCGCACCGAGGGTGGGCCGATTCGCCGCATTGGCCATGAGCGCTGGCTGCGCAACGTGGCCACCGCAGCGGGCAATGCGCTGCAAACCGCCGGGTTGCCCGAGCCCGACCGGGTTTTGCTGACAGCCGCTTTGGCTGAGCACATGAACCACCCCAGCCCCGTGGTGCGCGAACACGTGCAATGGGCCTTGGCCCCCGCCCCGGGCTCAGAGCCCCAGTAACAACCCCAGCGCAAACGGCAAACTCGCCATGCCCAGCAGCGTGGACAGCGTGACCAGCCCCGCCACATAAGCCCCGTTGAAGCCCATGCGCGCCGCCAGCACATAACAGGTTGACGCGGTGGGCAGCGCAGAAAACATCAGCAGCACGGCGGTTTGCGCGGGGTTCAGGCCCATCAGCCGCGCCAGTGCCCAGGCCACCAGTGGCATGGCCAGGTGTTTGATGGACAACACCGCCACCCCGAGCCGTTTGGCCTGGGCCAGGCTGCCCAGTTGCATGCCCGCGCCAGCGGCCATCAGCCCCAGTGCTAGCGAGGCCCCGCCGATGCGCGTGACCGTGGGCTCCAGCCACTGCGGCACGTGCACACCCAGGGTGTTGGCCATCAGCCCGCCCAGGGTGGCCAGAATCAGCGGGTTGCGCAGCAATTCGCTGGCAAAGCCCTTGCGGTGGGTGTGGGGCTGGTTGAGCGCGTTTTGCCGGTACATGGGCCACACGGCGCCCACGTTGAAAATGGGCACACACAGGCCAATCAGCACTGCAATCATTTGCAGGCCCTGCGGCCCGGCCACACGCTCGGCCAGGGCCAGGGCAATGAACGAGTTGAAGCGAAACCCCACCTGCGCGCTGGCCGCGTGCAGCCGCCGGTCCAGTCCTTTGCCCAAGCCTGGCCACCAGGGCAGCGAGTAGTTCAGCGCAATGGCCACGGCTGCCAGCGTCAGCCCGGCGGCGGCCAGGCTGGAGGCGGCGCCCAAGTCCAGTGGCGTGCGCACGATGGAGTGGAACAGCAGCACCGGGAACAAAAAGTGGTACACCAGGCTTTCCACCGGTTCCCACACCTTGCGGTTGAGGGCGGTGAAGCGGCACAGCAGGTGCCCGATCAGGATGAGCGAGAAGTCGGGGAAAAGCAGTTGGGCGAAGTTCACGCAACCGAGAATAACGTGGGGCCGTGTGCCCATCCTGGGGTTATTACTTATGGGTTTTCCACAGCGCAGAGGCCAGGGGCGGCCTCTACAGTCTGACTCCTGTCAAATGCCGTGCCCGCACAGGGTTTGCGGGCAGCTGGCTCTGCGCCGTGTTCTGTTCAACTGTTTGGAGTGTGTTCATGCTTTCTCGTCGTCAAGTTTGGGTGGGTGGTGTGGTGGTGGCTGCATCGTTGAGCGCTAGCGGGGCTGCGTGGGCACAGGCCTACCCCGCCAAGCCGATCAAGCTTCAGGTGCCTTTCGCCCCCGGCGGCACCACTGACATCGTGGCGCGTGTGATGTCCGAGCCCCTGGCCCGTTTGCTGGGCCAGTCGGTGGTGGTGGAGAACAAGGCCGGTGGCGGCGGTGTGGTGGGCGCGCTGGAAACCAGCCGCTCGGCACCCGACGGTTATTCGCTGGGCATGGCCACGGTGTCCACCACGGCGGCCAACCCCGCCATCAACCCCAAAAACCCCTACAACCCGCTGACCGATTTCACGCCCATCATCAACATCGCGGCCACGCCCAACGTGATTGCGGTGCACCCCAGCTTTCCGGCCAAAGACTTCAAAGGCTTTTTGGCCGAGTTGAAGAAAAACCCCGGCAAATACTCTTACGCCTCGTCGGGCACCGGTGGCATTGGCCACCTGCAAACCGAGCTGTTCAAGAGCCTGGCCGGGGTGTTCATCACGCACATTCCCTACCGGGGCGCGGGCCCCGCGCTGAACGACACCGTGGGCGGCCAAGTGCCCATCATTTTTGACAACTTGCCCTCGGCCCTGCCCTTCATCCAATCGGGCCGCCTGGTGCCTATCGTGGTGGCTGCGCCCGAGCGGCTGGCCGTGTTGCCCAACGTGCCCACGTTCAAGGAGGTGGGCATGGAGCCCGTGAACCGCATGGCCTACTACGGCATCCTGGGGCCCAAAGGCTTGCCGAAAGAGGTGGTGGACAAAATCAGCGAAGCCACCAAAAAAGCCCTGGCCGAACCCGCAGTGAGAAAACGCATTGAAGACACCGGTTCGCTGGTGGTCGGCAACACGCCAGAGCAGTTCACCCAGCAGATCAAGGCCGAATACGAGGTCTACAAAGGCGTGGTGAACAAACAAAAGCTGTCGCTGAACTGATGGCCACCCGGGCGGCCGAACGGGCCCGGCAACAAGTGGCCTGGCTGGCCACGCTGCCCCCCGTGCCCCTGGCCAGTCAGGCCGCCATCGACACGTTTGCCGACGGCCTGTGGCTGGAGGCCGGGCTGGCCCGCCTGACGCTGGAAGCCTACCGGCGCGACCTTGAGGTGTACGCCCGTTGGCTGGCAGGCGCAGAGGCCGGTTTGGCGCTGGACGCCACGGCCGAACACCACCTGTCGGCGTACATGGCCCAGCGCCACGGGCTGACCACCGCCACCACCGCCAACCGGCGGTTGACGGTGTTCAAGCGCTACTTTCGCTGGGCGCTGCGCGAGGGGCGCATCACGGCAGACCCCACGCTGAAGCTGCTGTCGGCCAAACAGCCGCTGCGTGTGCCCAAAAGCCTGACCGAATTCCAGGTGGAAGCCCTGCTGGCCGCGCCCGACGTGGGCACCCCGCTGGGCCTGCGCGACCGCGCCATGCTGGAGCTGATGTACGCCAGCGGCCTGCGCGTGAGCGAGCTGGTGGGGCTGAAGGTGTTTCAGGTCAGTTTGAACGACCACGTGCTGCGCACCTTCGGCAAAGGCAGCAAAGAGCGGCTGGTGCCTTTCGGGCAAGAGGCGGCCGTGTGGGTGCAACGCTACCTGGGCCAGGCCCGGCCCGCCATTCTGGGCGGGCAACAAACCGAAGACCTGTTCGTGACCAGCCGGGGCGCAGGCATGACCCGTGTGGCCTTCTGGCAAATTGTGAAAAAGCACGCCCAAGGCGCGGGCATTGTCAGCGCGCTGTCGCCGCACACGCTGCGCCACGCCTTTGCCACCCACCTGCTGAACCACGGGGCCGATTTGCGCGCCGTGCAGCTGCTGCTGGGCCACGCCGACATTTCCACCACCACCATTTACACGCACGTGGCGCGCGAGCGCCTGAAAACGCTGCACGCGCAGCACCACCCCAGGGGGTGATGCTCAGTCTTCCAGCACCCGCACCTTCACGCTTTTGCCCTTGACGCGCCCGGCGTTCAGGCGGCTGGCCACTTGCTCTGCAATGGCGCGGTCCACGGCCACGTAGGTGGACCACTCGTTCACATTGATCTTGCCCACCTGCTCGCGGGTGTAGCCCAGGTCAGCGGTCAGCGCACCCAGCACGTCGCCAGGGCGGATTTTTTCTTTGCGCCCACCCTGAATGTGCAGCGTGACCATGGGGGGAATGAGCGGGCCTTGTGCCTTGGGCGTCAGCTCGGCCACCGGGCTCCAGACGGTTTCTTTTTTCTGCAACACCTCGATTTTGCCGACGTTGCCCATCTCGTTCATGCTGGCCAGGTTCAGCGCCAGGCCGGTTTCACCCGCGCGGCCGGTGCGGCCAATGCGGTGAATGTGCACCTCTGAATCGGGCGTCACGTCCACGTTGATGACGCAGGCGAGTGCCGCAATGTCCAGCCCGCGCGCGGCCACGTCGGTGGCCACCAGCACCGAGCAGCTTTTGTTGGCAAACCGCACCAGCACCTGGTCGCGCTCGCGCTGCTCCAGCTCGCCAAACAAGGCCAGGGCGCTGTGGCCTTCGGCGCGCAGCACGTCCACCAGGTCGCGGCACTGGGTTTTGGTGTTGCAAAACGCCAGCGTGCTGGCCGGGCGGAAGTGCGCCAGCAACTGGCCCACCGTGTGCAGGCGCTGGCTGTCTTTCACCTCGTACCAGCGCTGCTCGATCTGGTTGCCGGTGTGCTGCGCCTCCACCTTCACGGTGACGGGGTCGCGCATGAACTGGTGGGCCAGCTTGGCAATGCCTTCGGGGTAGGTGGCCGAAAACAGCAGGGTCTGGCGGGTTTTGGGGCACTGTTTGGCCACTTTCACGATGTCGTCGAAAAAGCCCATGTCCAGCATGCGGTCGGCTTCGTCCAGCACCAGGGTGTTCAGCGCTTCCAAGTCCAGGCTGCCGCGCTCCAGGTGGTCCATCACCCGGCCGGGCGTGCCCACCACGATGTGCGCGCCGTGCTCCAGGCTGGCCATCTGCCCGCGCAGGGGCACGCCACCGCACAACGTCACGACCTTGGTGTTGTCCTCAGACCGCGCCAGGCGGCGGATTTCGGTGGTGACCTGGTCGGCCAGCTCGCGCGTGGGGCACAGCACCAGCGTTTGCACGGCAAAGCGGCGGGGGTTGAGGTTGGCCAGCAGCGTGAGGGCGAAGGCGGCGGTTTTGCCGCTGCCGGTTTTGGCCTGGGCAATGATGTCTTTGCCCAGCAACGCCGCAGGCAGGCTGGCCGCCTGGATGGGCGTCATGGCCGTGTAGCCCAGGGCCGTGAGGTTGGCCAGCGTGGCGGGCGTGAGGGGGAGGGTGCTGAAGTCAGCGGAAGCGGCAGGAGAAGCGTTCGAAGTCATGCCGGATTATCGGTGGTGGGCTTTGGGCGATGGCTGGGGATGAAGTCAAATTAATGGAAAAACTTGACCTGGCGCTTTACCAGAAAGCGTTTACAGCTATGAATTTTGATTCGGTGTGGGGTTTGAGGTTTCAGGCCGCTGTCGGTCAACTGCTGACCCTCGTTCTCGCTAAAAGCCGTCATCAGCATGACCGATAAAGTTCGTGAGCTACCTACCTGCTAGTTGTTCCTATTGCTTGAGGGGTGGCTTCTGAATACAGCGAACGCGCCTATTTCTCAGAGCGCCCAAAGTCGAAGAGAACCACGTATGCCGCAGGCAACATCTCGCTCTGCTTGTAGAGATCATCTGCACGTATCGGCCGCAATTCAAAAGGTTTTCCATCCGTATCGAAGAACACCAGATAGAAAAAATATGCTCCTTGGTGTTCGACTGACGTGGAGACGATGTGCTCGTTATCTGACAAAAAAAACCGATGACCTTTGCCCCCGGTAAGCTTGCCAACCGCTTTGACCTCGATGAACCGTTTTTGTTTCGGTGACGTATGCGAGAGGAAGTCATAACCATAGCCGGGCCGGTCTCGGCGATCATCAATCTTGGACGTAAGTTCCGTATAGCCAATCCCCTCAAGGCGTCGTCTTTCCCACTCAAGAGCATACGCCTCTGCCGCCTTGCCGATTCTGTCTCGTTGTCCTTGGATATCCTCGAAATTGACCTTGCTGTGGACCTTTTTCTTAGGAGCAATAGCTGTCGCCGCCGATTTTCTACCATCACTTGGCAAATAGGTTCTGTACAGAAACGACATGAACTTGGGGTTGCTCCAAGTTCGAGTGGTCGTGTTGGAGAGCTTGACGGTCAACAACTGATTCTGATATTCGCTGGATGGACGATCATTTCCACAGCCAAGCTCTGCTCCGAGTGTCTCTAGGGATGGTGTCCAAAACTCATCGCCAAAGCGATCTGGATCGCATGAATTCCGTATGGCGGAAATGGCGGTGTCAATCTCGATGAATTCAACGCTCTTGGCATCGATTCCGTGGAGTTTTCGCTTGCGATTTCGGCCTTTTGGCCGTTTGCAGACGCACTCATGCCGCCAAGCCCCCCGGGCAGCGCTTTCTCACCATCCAAAGGTTGGACAGGGCGGATTCAAAAGTGAAGCGCAACACCCTGGGTTTCAATGAATGAGGGTGGA
>CAYFFJ010000020.1:0-35187 GCA_964342395.1 uncultured Hydrogenophaga sp. | reverse complement strand
GACCAGACCGTGAGCGTGATCCGCGCCTTCACCTACTTCAGCCACCTGGCCAACCTGGCCGAAGACCGCCACCACATCCGCCGCCGCGCGGTGCACGAACGCGAGGGCGATGTGCAGCCCGGCAGCCTGGACATGGCGCTGGCGCGCATCAAGGCCGCCGGCATTTCCAACCAGGTGGTGGCCCGCACCCTGGCACACAGCCACGTGTCGCCCGTGCTCACGGCCCACCCCACCGAGGTGCAGCGCAAAAGTATTCTGGACGGCGAACGCGCCATTGCCCACTTGCTGGCCACCCGCGAGCATCTGCTGCCACGCGAGCAGGCCGACAACGAGGCCCAGATCCGCGCCCGGGTGACCCAGCTGTGGCAAACCCGCTTGCTGCGCTTCACCAAACTCACAGTGGCCGACGAAATCGAAAACGCGCTGAGTTACTACGAAGCCACCTTCCTCAGCCAGATTCCCCGCCTGTACCGCGAGCTGGAAGACCTGCTGGCCCTGCCCGAAGCCTCGACCCAGATCCCCGCGTTTTTGCGCATGGGCCAGTGGATTGGCGGCGACCGTGACGGCAACCCCTTCGTCACCGCGCCCACGCTCGAATTTGCGCTGCGCCGCCAATCAGAAGTGGCACTGCGCCACCTGCTGACCGAGGTGCACCTGCTGGGCGGTGAACTGTCCATGTCGGAGATGCTGACGGGCGTGAGCCCCGGCATGGCCGCGCTGGCCGCACGTTCGCCCGACACCAACGCGCACCGCGCCGACGAGCCTTACCGCAAAGCCCTGACCGGCATGTACGCCCGCCTGGCCGCCACCCTGACCGAGCTGACCGGCGGTGTGGCCGCCCGCCACGCCGTGGCCCCGCAAAACCCCTACGCCAACGCCGAAGAATTGCTGGCCGACCTGCGCACCATCGAAGCCAGCCTGCTGGCGCACCACGGCGCAGCCCTGGTGCGACAGCGCCTGGCCCCGCTGATCCGCACGGTGGAGGTGTTTGGCTTTCACCTGGCCACGGTGGACCTGCGCCAAAGCTCAGACCAACACGAGGCCGTGCTGGCCGAACTGCTGGCCACAGCCCGCGTGTGCCCCGACTACAGCGCCCTCGACGAAGCCGCCAAACGCACCCTGCTGCTGCAACTGCTGAACGACGCCCGCCCCCTGCGGGTGATGGGCGCCGCCTACAGCGACTGGACGCAGAGCGAGCTGGCCATTTTTGAAACCGCCCGCACCCTGCGCCAGCGCTACGGCGCACAGGCCATTCGCCACTACATCATCAGCCACACCGAAACCGTGAGCGACCTGCTGGAAGTGCTGCTGCTGCAAAAAGAAGTGGGGCTGATGAAAGGCTTGCTGGGCGAGGCATCGGTCACCGATCTCATCGTGGTGCCGCTGTTCGAAACCATTGAAGACCTGCGCAATGCCGCGCCCATCATGCGCGAGTACTACGCCCTGCCCGGCGTGGCCGACATGGTGAAACGCGGCGGCGAAGCCCAATATGGCGAGCAAGACATCATGCTGGGCTACTCGGACAGCAACAAAGACGGCGGCATTTTCACCAGCAACTGGGAGCTGTACCGCGCCGAAATTGCGCTGGTGGAACTGTTTGACCAACTGGCCAACAGCCACGACATCCAACTCAGAATGTTCCACGGCCGGGGCGGCACCGTGGGCCGGGGCGGTGGCCCCAGCTACCAGGCCATTCTGGCGCAGCCCCCCGGCACGGTGCGCGGCCAGATTCGCCTGACCGAGCAGGGCGAAGTGATCGGCTCCAAATACGCCAACCCCGACATTGGCCGCCGCAACCTGGAAACCCTGGTGGCCGCCACGCTGGAAGCCACGCTGCTGCAACCCACCCAGCCCGCACCGGCCGAATTCCTGGCCGTGGCCGACCAACTGTCTGAGGCCAGCATGGGCGCTTACCGTGCCCTGGTGTACGACACCCCCGGCTTTGCCGACTATTTCTTCAACGCCACGCCGCTGCGCGAAATTGCCGAACTCAACATCGGCTCGCGCCCCGCGTCGCGCAAGGCCACGCAGCGCATCGAAGACCTGCGCGCCATTCCCTGGGGCTTCAGCTGGGGCCAGTGCCGCATTGCGCTGCCCGGCTGGTTCGGGTTTGGCTCGGCGGTGGAAGCATTTCTGAACCAAAATGGCACGAAGCGCTTGTCCAGCAACAAGAAGTTGCTACAGCAAATGCATGCGCAATGGCCGTTTTTCAGCACCCTGCTGTCCAACATGGACATGGTGCTGGCCAAAAGCGACCTGGCCCTGGCCAGCCGCTACGCCGAGCTGGTGACCGATGCCAAGCTGCGCAAAAAGGTGTTTGCCGCCATCGAAGCCGAGTGGCACCGCACCCACGAGGCGCTGACCCTCATCACCGGCGACAAACAGCGCCTGATGGACAACGCCGCGCTGCAACGCTCCATGAGCCACCGCTTCCCCTACATCGACCCGCTGCACCACCTGCAGGTGGAACTGGTGCGCCGCCACCGCCACGCCTCGGCCAAGGGCGAAGCCGTGGACGAACGCGTGAAACGCGGCATTCACATCAGCATCAACGGCATTGCGGCGGGGTTGCGGAACACGGGGTGAGGTCCTGAGCCGGTCTGGTCACTCCTGCGGATTTTCAAACTCGGCATGCGTGAACCGCAAAGTGCGGCTGTTTTCGCGAACGGCCCGTTGCAAGCCGTCGTCAAAACCGGTGGCCGATTCGGCCTGAATTTCAAGTGCAATCGTCACCTTCACCCCTGGGCGTGAGGTGAATTGCACCACCACCTCGTCCACCAGATCAGCGAACTGCCTTTTCGCCTGGATTGGGTCAAGTTCAATGCTGCCGTAAAACTGCCTCTTGAGGGGTGGCGGAGCGGTGGACTTGCCCACAACCTGACCTGCTGGCGTGGCTGAATCTTTCACCTGTGGCGGTGGCAGGCCTTCACTGGTGGGCGGCCAAGCAGAGCCCGCGAGCTCAGGGGGCGCAGTTTCTTCTGTAGCACGTTGTTGTTCGGCAAACGCAGCCGCCGCCGCTGGCGTGATCAACAACAGAGACGAGTCCATGAACAGCGAAGTGCGCTTGCCAAAGCTGAAGCCCACATAGCGCACCGTGTCGCCATCTGACTCCTTGCCTTGCGCCACGCCAAAAAAGTCCCGGCTGTCCACACCCATAGCCAAGGTGTTTTGAAACACCGTGTCGTCCTTCAGGCGCGGCAAATACAACTGCTGGCAGCTCTGCTGCCACACGTTCAGCGCACTCACATCTGCCACCCCCTCTTTCCAGAACCAATCCTTGAGCACCTTGGCCAAATGGATGGGGGCCCACTCGTTGATCAGAAGCTCGTTTTCCTTGAGCACACGCTCCAACTCTTGCGACCAGTTGGCCGCGCCAGGGTTGAGCGCGAAGTGCTCCCACTGGATGTCGCTCAGGCCGCCGCCCGGTCGCCCTTCCTGCATGGGGGCCAGCATCCACTTGTAGGTCTCGCGGATCATGCGGCGCAGGGCTTCGTTGGCGTCTTCCAGGCTGGCGTTGGCCTGCCGTGCCTGCAACTGGTCCAAATTGAGCTTCATCTCCTTGATGTCGCTCACGATGGATTGCCAGGCCAGCATCGAGCGCACCTGGTCCTTCAAGCGGCTCACGTTGTCAAAGTCGGCGGCCAAAAAGATCAGGCGGTTTTGCTTGAAGCGCGGTTGCTCACCACGGGTTTTCAGCGTCTCAGTGGCCCTGGCAACGGCCAGGCCTGGGCCGCTGCGGCTGAACGTGGCATCGGGCGGCAGCACCACCAAACGCAGTTGCCAATCGTCAGGCACATCGCCACTGCCCGTGAAAATGTGCGTGCCCCCAAACACACCCGACGCAAAACTGCGCTGCATGCGCTCGCGGATGGCGGGGAACACGTCTTCCCGGTCCTGAAAGCGGCGTTTGCGCTCTTCCATCTCACGGCGCAGGTTGGGGCGGGTGTCGAACCAGAAGCGGTGAGACTGACCGGTCTGGCCGCTGTTCAGGTAGTGCAGCCTGTCGCCCAGGCGGCGCAGCGCGTCTTTGTAAAGGCCCACCTGCTGGCCCGGCTGGGCCACACCCAGCGCGATGCGCTCCCATTCAATGCCCCGCACCAACTGGTTGGCAGTGGTCGGTGCACTGCCCAGAAACACCGCCCGCGCCGCACGGCGACAAGCCTGCACCGCGCCCAAGCGGGTGTCGAGGTTTTCAATCTCGGTGGTCTCGGCGCGTTCGCCATCCACATCGCGCTCCACCACCGGGTCCCAGCCCTGGGGCAGGTAGTAAATCAAGTCGTTGCGCGTTTCGGCGTCTTGCAGCGGAAAGCTGCCCGGCATGATGAGTGGGTCTTTGTCGTTGTCTTTCCAAAGCCGGTGAATCACCTTGGCCATCAACTTCAGCACGCCCCGCGTGCGCTGGAAGTTGTCCAGCGAAGACCAGTCTTCATACAGGCGGTCAAACACCTCGGGGTGAATCGGGTAGGCGCGCACCAGGCGATCAAAGTAGCGGCTTTCCTGCGTTTCGCGTGGAAAGTCATTGCCATGGGCCGTGTAGAAATCGGCAAAGGCCCGGCAGACCGACTCTGCGGCCAGCTTGTCGTTGAGGGTGGAAAACAGGCGGCGGCGCACGATCTCGAACGCCTCTTCCGTGCCCACAGGCTTCCACAGCGCCTGCACCCGCCCGAAATAGTGCGACAGCGCCGCCAGCGCCTTCACCCCGCGCTGGCTGCCCGCTTCTTTGTCTGACTCGGGCAGCGAGGCCAGCAGCACCGCCGTGGGCACGGCCTTCAGCGCCTCGGTCAGCGCTTGCACAAAGCTCAAGTTGGAGTCAAAACTGCCGCCGGTCAGCGCCTTGCCCTCTTCAAACTGGCGCACATAGGCCACCAGCTCGTCCATCAAGATCACGCAGGGCGCGTAGCGGGCCAGCAGCGTCTCCAGCACCGCCTTGCCCGGTGAAGTGCCAGAGGCATCTGCGTCGGCCACCAGCGCATACCCCTCGGCCCCGCCCAGTTGCCAGGCCAGGTCACCCCACAGGGTGTGGATGCGACACTGGGTGGTGCCGTCCGTGCGCAGCACCGGCTGGTTGGGTGACGACTTGATGCCGTCCAGCACCGCCATGCGCGCGCGCGGCAGCTCCGTCACGCCAGCAGCGTCCAGAATGGCCGACACGCCCGGCAAGTCACCCGTGGGCACCACCCCTTTGGCCAGGTGATACACCGCCAGCATGGTGTGCGTCTTGCCCCCGCCAAAGGCCGTTTGCAACTGGATTACCGGGTCGCCACCCCGGCCCACCAGGCGCTTAACCACCGAATCCAGCAGCAGGCGCATGCCCTCGGTGATGAAGGTGCGCTGGAAAAACAGCGCCGGGTTCTGGTATTCCGCCGTGGCCGTTCCATCGTGCACGCGCGACAAATCGGCGGCAAATTCGGCTTGCTGGAAGGTGCCGCGCAGCACGTCTTCATGGGGAACGGCGATTTCGCGCCAGGGTTTGAGGGTCATGGTGTGGAGCTCCCCATTTGCGGGATGTAAACAAGTTGTTTATGATTCATGACATGATCCGCAGCTTCGCCGACAAGGAAACCGAGAGCCTGTTTCGCACCGGGAAATCTCGCCGCCTGCCGCCCGACATCCTGCGTCGAGCGATCCTGCGTTTGAATCAGTTGGAACACGCGATGACCGTGGACGAGTTGCGGTTTCCGCCTGCCAACCGCTTGGAAGCGCTGCACGGCGACAGGGCTGGGCAATGGAGCGTTCGCATCAACGGCCAATGGCGCGTGTGCTTTCGGTTTGTCGAAGGCGATGCCTTCGATGTCAGCGTGATTGATTACCACTGAGGAATACGCACCATGGAACGCACCATCAACGGCTTGCCACCGATTCACCCCGGCGAATACATCCGCGAAGCGTTGGAAGATTTGGGCATGACCCAAGCCGCTTTGGCACAAGCCCTTGGCGTTTCGGCCATGCGCATTTCGCACTTGGTGCGCGAAGAGCGCCCCGTGACGGCTGAGATGGCCTTGCGCCTGGGGCGTGCCTTTGGTCAAAGCCCGCAGTACTGGATCAACCTGCAAACGGCTTACGACTTGAAAGTTGCACAAGCTGCGTTCAAGGACAGCCTGCTCCAAGTGCGGGAACTGGCTGTTGCCTGAAATGACGGAATGCAGCACTGCGCGCGGGCAAGCGGAGTTTTGGGCTGCCGTAGACCGCGCCGCACTGGACAACCCTGATCTGCCTGCCCCCTTCATTGCCGAAAGCCTGATGAGCTTGGCTGAACCGCGTGAAAACAGCACACCCTTCGTACCTCGCAACGGATCGCATGGCCACGGTAAAAACACAGCGTCATGAACCGTATGCACAACCCACCCCACCCCGGCGCAGTGCTGCACGAGTGGCTGGCCGAGATCAGCGTCACGCCGGCGGCTGCCCAGCTGGGTGTGACCCGCGCCTATCTGTCGCGCATCCTGCACGGGCACGCTGGCATTTCGGTCGACATGGCACTGCGCCTGTCGGACCTGCTGGGCACCAGTGCGGAAATGTGGCTGGGCATGCAAAGCGCTTACGACCTGTGGCAGGCTGCACAGCAGCCGCGTCCGCTGGTGGCGCGTCTGGCGATGGCGGTGTGAGCCAACTCCGTTAGGAGCACGCTCATGAAACGCACCGCCAACGGCTTGCAACCGATTCACTGAATTGCCCCGGCCTGAATCCATCAACGCCCCGCCTCCGCCACAGTCAATGCCTGCTGCAGCGTGGGGTGATCCGGCAGCAATTCAAAGAAAAGTCTGCCGCCCTGCAACGACTTTTCAAGCACTTCAACGGCTTGCCGACTTTGTGCATCCAATCCCTGATCGACGTACGCGCCTAAATCCAACTTGGGATTGACGTTGCGCCTGAGCACACGCAGGCCATCAGCCAGTTGGCCCAACGCCTCAACGTCTTTCGGCTCAAGCGGAATGTTCAGCGTGTGCTCCACCGTCATCGAGCGGTTCAGATCGTTGTGGCTCAGGTACTTGTTACGAACATCTGCCAAGCCTGAGCCATCCCAGATCGCCCGAATGGTTTTCTCGTCAGCGTCGATGCTGGGTGCGGTTGCAACCAACTGCTTCAGGCTGAGGTTCGTCAGCCTTCCTTTGGCCGCTGGGTCAAGCATCCGCGACACCCGCATCAGCAGCGACTCCACCATAGCGGTTTGCGTCAGGTGGACGAGCAAAGGCGCATCGGCCCCAAACGCCCGCCACTCCTCCCCTGTCGACTGGAAATACAGGTTATTCACGGTTTCCCACAGCAGTTGAATGCCAGTGATTTCCTTCTTGAGGACGGTCCAGATTTCGATTGCGGTGGGCTGCGTGGTAGGTGTTATGGCCATGCGTCTTACTCACATATCGAAAGTTGTTTGCGACCCCAGCACGCCCGCATCCCCCGCCGCCTGCTCAATGCCCGTCCACGCCGTCACCAGCTCGTTGTAGGCGCGTGCGTCTTCGGCCCAGCCTTTGCGTTCGCACAGGGTGTAGAGGCGGTAGGCCAGGGTGCGCATGGGCTCGGCGCGGCTGGGCATGCGGGCCAGCAGGGCACCGGCTGCGGTTTCGCCGTCCTGGTTCAGGGCGCGGATGAGCTGGTGCAGCGCCTCCCAGATGGGCGTGCCCCCTTTGGACTTGGCGTCTTGCTCGGGCGTCCAGTCGCGCTGCATCTCGGCCCAGCGCAGCAGGCGCAGGTTGCCTGCGGTGCTGTCCACCACGCCTGCGTCCACCAAGCCGGTCACGCTGGTGCCCTTGGCGCGGGCCAACACGTCGGCCTCGCCGAACTTGGCGGTGGCCCAGCCTTGGTGCTCGAACCAGGCCAGGCAGAACTGGGTGTCGTGGTCGAAGTCGTCTTCGGCCAGGAAGCGGTTGATGAGCTGCAAGGCGGTTTTCACGCTCATGCGCGAGCCTTCGGCCTCCAGCACGGCCGCGTATTGGCTGAAGATGGCCATGCCGGGGCCGATGATGGCCTGGCTCAAGTCCACGGGCGCCACGGGAGAGTTGACACCGCCGCGCGTCATGTCCAACAGCGCGTCGGGCAGCGTGGCGTTGAGTTCGCGGATGAATTCGCGGCGGCTCACCGTGGGTGCGCCTGCTGCGCGCTGGCGACAGACCAGAACGATGCTGGACGCCAGGGCGTTGGTGCCGGCGCCAATCATGCGGTTGCCCAACTCGGTGCGCATGGGCCAGGTGCCGGTGAGGGCAAAGCCCGCCTGCAACACCGCCTCCAGAAACGTCACCCAGCCGGTGCTGTGGGTGCCACTGTCGTCCTGCGTGTCGCTCTGCTTGAAAGCGTAGTAGATGGTGACCGGGAAAGCCGGGTGCGCGTGGCTTGCCAGGTTGTGCATGGCCTGCGTCATGCCGTCCAGGAAGAAGGTTTCAGCCTCCGCCTTGCCGCCATGGCGGTAAGGCGTGGCCACCAGTTCTTCCGCCTTGGGCACCGCCACCGTGGCGTACAGGTTGGGGAAGATGGGCCGGAGGCTGCGGCGAAGCCAGACGTAGAAGAAATCCGACAGGTCGGCGTAGCCGATGTTGTCGTAGTACGGAGGGTCGGTGGAGACCACCTTGGCTGCGCTGACGGTTTGGGTTTGGGCGTCGGCTTGTCCAGCGAAACCGTGAGCTCTGGCAGGCATCAATTGCAGCGCCTTGAATGCCCAATCAATTCCGCTGCTTACGTTCCCTGCTGAGTCTGAGAATGGGTTGGTCTCTGCATAGTCCCAAGTCATGGGAATAGCTTGCCGACCAAACGTATTCCGAATCAGGTCTTTGCTGGAATGCCAAGTGCAGATGGAAGACCAGTAGTCGGAAGCCTTGTCGATGGAAAACGCCAAATACACCCCCACCGCCTCCGCATACGCCGTGGCACCGGTGCCACCGGCGTCCACCCCCCGGCCATCGTCGGGCATGCCTGCGGCCAGAGCATCAGCGCGGACGCGCGCGATGGCTTCGGGCACCAGATCGGAAAACGTGGTGAGGGCGACGAGTTGGCGGGGGGTGAAGAGGTCGCCGTAGGTGGTCAGCCCATAGGCCAATGTCCAGAAATTGCGTGGATCGTCAGGCAGGGCCGTTTCGGGCTTCCAAGTGGGCCGTGCTTGCTTGGCGGTGGCTTCCTGTTCAGTGGTGGGCGTCAGGTACACACGTCCACGAACACCCTCGGCCACGACGGCCATGAGCTTGGCACCGATGCGGCCTGCCACGCCCTCAGCCTTGATGTACTTGGGCTCAATCGGCATATCCGAAAGCAGGCAGCGGAAGTTCGCGCCGCGCGCCAGCTTGGTACCGTTCTTCGCACTCTCCGGCAGCGTGCCCGTGCACACCTCAAACCGGTAGCTGTCCCCTTCCACCACCGGCTGCACATAAGCCTCCTTGCCCGCCTTGCTGGACAACACAAAGGTGCTGGCCAGCGGCACGTCCACGTGGCTGAAGGCGGGGTTGGGGCTTTTCACCGTGCGCGCCCACAGCCAGGCGATGACGGTGAGCTGCTGGCCCGCCTGCAACCCTGCCAGACCATCGTTCTTGAAGCTTTTTTGGCCTCCACCGCTTGATGGGTGTGTATTTTCAGCTATCAGTTCCGGGGTGATGGTGATACGGGGGTACAGGTGGCCTATGCGCTGCACGGCCTGCCCGCGCATCCAAGCGCCGTAGCGGCGCACGTCTTCGGCCAGGCCCCGCGCGCCGCTCCAGTCTTCACTCAACCTGCCCTGCTGGTCACCCGCCAGGCGTGGCCCCACGGGCGCACGGCCCGCAAAGCGCGGCGGGATTTCGATCATGGCCTTGTTGATGGTCACGGCCACGGGGTTCAGGTCGCTGGCGTGGCTCTCCAGCCCCAGGCGTTGCGCCTCCAGGGGCAGCGCACCGCCACCGGCAAAGGGGTCGTGGAAGGCGGGCAGTTGGTCGGGGTTGAACAGCGTGGCGGCCTGGGGGTGGCCGCAGTTGAGTTCACAGGCTTCGCGCCAGCTGCGGGCAATTTCGGCGCGGGCACGGGCCAGCACGTCTTCGTTGTTGGTGTTCTCCCACTTCACCAGGTCTTCGATGATCTGGAAGAGGCGCTCGCGCTCCAGCGCCGCCTTTTCCTTGTTCACGCCATAGCGAAAACCACCGCCCTGCTGGTAGCCAGGGTCGTTGACCATCTGCGCAAAGATGACGGCCCGCGCAGCGGCCAGTGGCCGGCGTGCCCACCACAAATGCAGCGTGCTTGGATGACCGTGGCGAATGGATTTCTCGCGCGTGCAGGCGGCGTTGATGGCGTCCAGCGGCAGGGCGACTTCGATGAGTTTTTTGGGGGTTTTGATGGTCACGGGACGCGTTTCAGTTCTTCAAGAATTTGCAGGCACAGGTTGACCGATGCGAGTGCTGCTTCGAGCTCTGCAGGCTTGGCTTCGTGGTCAGCGTGGGAATACTTGTTGCGGATGACCCCATAGAGGCCGGACATGAAATTTCGGTGTGCCAGCTTTGTTCCCGACTCCATCGAAACGTGATGGCCTGAGTCCTTTCCAAACACCAGATTGACCAAACCTTCGCCATCAATGCCAACGGGCAGCGAATAGGTGGAGCGAAGCCGCTCAGTCAAGATCAAAAAGGCCTTCCGGATCGCAGAGTCGAACTGCCTTGTCCGAATCAGGGTCACCACCGCACCACGGAGTTCTGTGTCCATGTAGGCCATGTCTCTGGCCCACTTTTCGAGTTGCCCGATCGTTCCTGGGATGTCATTTCTGACGAGGTCGTCAATGTCTGATCTGCATGTGTGCGCATGCCCCTTACCGAGTTCGCGCAACATCCAATTGAGGTGCCTGCAACAACTTCCTGACATTGCAGGGTCTGGCAATTGCTCAATGACGGCAGTTAGCCGCTGGGACAAAGATTCGGCACCTGGCAGCAATTCACCGGCTGCAAAGGCCCGGTCAAATTTCTCCTGCAAGTTTTTCGCGTCATCAAGCAACCTGCGCAGCTCTTCGACCGTTTCTTGTACGTAGATCAGCACGCCTGAGCCCTTTCCAAAAGTTCGTCCAAATCCAAATTGATGCTGGTCACCGCCCAGTCAGGCTCCTGTGTGAAGGACTTGTGCACGTGGAACGGGCCTTCGCAGCGATCACTGGTTTGCGGGTCGCAGCCCACCAGCACGTCGGTCAGCGGTTTGACCAAACTGGCATCAGCATTTATTCGATGTACAATAAATCCATGCACACCGTCATCGAAACCCCTGAATTCATTGCTTGGTCCGGGCAGATCTGGAGTGACGCTGAACGTGCGGAATTCATCGACTTCATCAGCCAGAACCCCTTGGCTGGCGATGTGATTCCCGGTGCTGGCAGCCTGCGCAAAGTGCGTTGGGCACGCCATGGCATGGGCAAGCGAGGTGGTGCGCGGGTGATCTACTTCAACCGTTTGGCCAACGGTGAAATTGTTTTGTTGCTGGTGTATGCAAAAGCCAAGTTCGACAACATCCGCCCTGAGCTGCTTTTGAAAATCAAGGAGAAATTTGATGTCCAACGAAACATTCACACCCAACGCTGATCCTGAAATGCGCGCGTTTGAGGAGGCGTTGTTGCGATCTGTTGAGCAAGGGCTGGCAGGCGTTGTGGGGCGTGTCCACACACCCGAGCAAATCGTGGCCCGGCGCTCGACGGGCCGACCTGTGCAAGCGGTGCACAAAGCGCCAGTGACCTTGCGTCTGGACCCCGACGTGCTGGCCGCTTGGCGGGCCAGCGGCAAAGGCTGGCAAACGCGGGCGGCGCAAGCGTTGGCCCAACTGGCACCGAAATCGGCACCCAAACAGGCGGTGTAAGCGTGTTTCAAGCGCATGGGCTGGTGCTCCTGCTCAGCAACTCAGCCAAATCCAAATTGATGCTGGTCACCGCCCAATCCGGCTCCTGGGTGAACGGGTTGCGCACGTAGAACGGGCCTTCCACAAGGCCATTGCTTTGGCCACCGGCTTGCGGGTCGCCGTCCACCAGCACGATGGCCAGCAAAAATTTGTCTTGCTGGTTCAGGCCGCACAGAATTTCATTGCGCGTCACGGTGACGGTGCTGGCCCCCTTGGCGCGGCCTTTCACTTCAATGTGGCGCGACGGCGGCAGGCGGCCGTCCACGGCTGGGGGTTGGCTGGTGATGTCCCAGCCGCACTTGGCGGCGGACACGTCGGTCACGCTGTGGCCCAGGGCGGTTTCGGCCTGCATCACGGCCTGCATGGCCGCCTGTTCGATGCGACTGCGGGCTTCGGCGTCCGCCGACCACAGCGCGGCGGACGCGGCATCGGGCACGGGCGCACCCTGGCGCTGGGCCAGCAGGCCTGCGGGTATGACCAACGCACCGCCAACGATGACCGGGGTGCTGGAGACGACGTGGCGCTGGGCCAGCAGCTCGCGCTCGCGCGAGGCGCGGCGGGCGGTCAGTTCGTCGATGGTGCGACGCACGTTGTCGAGCGTGAGGCGCACGTCTTTGCCCGCGGCGATGTCGTCTTGCAGCTTGATGTAGCGGTCAGACCAGTGGTTGATTTCGCGCACCAGGCGTTCGTGCACGGCGGCCAAGGTTTTGTCCACGTGCTGCTCGCGGCGGGTGCGCACCTCGGCAAAGTGCTCGGGCACCAGGTGGGCGGAGGCGTGGGCCAGCGCACGCTGCTCCAGCGCGTGGGCGCTTGGTGCGTTGAGCCAGGGTGCGGCCCACACGTCTGTCAGCAAGGCCAGGTCGTCGGCGCCGATGGGTGCCAAGTCCAGGTGGGGAGCCCAGCCAGCGGGGGTGGCCTGGCCGTCAGGCGTGATGGCCACAAACTGCATGCGCCGGGACATGACGGTGTTGGAGGCCCCCTCTTTCACCGCGTGGTCAATCATGAACAGCAGCCGGGGAACGGTACCGGCATCGGTGGGGTCCAGCAGCACGGTGCCCTGGCGCAGCTTGGGGCGGTGTTGCTCCAGCACGATGTCGGTCACGGCCTGCAGCAGCGGGTGGCCAGGGTGCAGCAGGGACGCCATGGGGCTGCCCACTCGACCCGCCAGGCGGACATAGGGCTTTTCGAAACAGACGCGCTCGTAGCGGCGCAACACGGGGTCGAGGTTGCGGCGGTCGCGGCCGGTGATTTGGCGGTCGCGCTCGCGGATGGCGGCGGGCACGTGGGTGATTTCGCTGCGGCCGCTTTCGCGCGGGCGCAGTTCGCCGCCCAGTTGTGCAAAGGCCTGCTGGAAGTAGGCACGCACGAAGTAGGGCTGGAGCTTGCGGGCCTCGGCCTTTTCCATCTCTTCCTTGACGGCGAACAGGTGTTCGGTGCCCATGACTTCTTCGCACAGGGCGTTGCGCTGCAAGATGTGTTGCAGGTGGGCGGTGTCCAGCGCGCCTTCTATTTTTTGCACCAGGCGGGCGCGCACGGCGGGGTCTTCGCCGTAGCGGATGGCTTCGATCAGCAGGTCTTTGAGGCTTTTGTTCTCAAACACCTCGCCCAGGATGTCAAACACGCGCCCGCCCAGGGCTGCGCGCTCTACCTCCAGCTTGTCGAACAGGCGCTGGAACACGTCGCCTTCGCGGGTTTCGGCGGCCACCATGTTCCACAGGTGGCAGACCTCGGTCTGGCCAATGCGGTGGATGCGACCAAAACGCTGCTCCAGGCGGTTGGGGTTCCAGGGCAGGTCGTAATTGACCATGAGGTGGGCGTTTTGCAGGTTGACACCCTCGCCCGCCGCGTCGGTGGCCAACAACACGCGCACGGCAGGGTCGTTGCGAAACAACTCTTGCACCTTGCGGCGGTCTTCGCGCTTGACGCCGCCGTGGATCATGACCACGGCTTCCGCGCTGCGGTCCGTCACCCCCAGCAGGCCGCGAATCCGCACAGCCAGGTAATTGAGCGTGTCGCGGTGCTCGGTGAAGAGGATAAGCTTGCGTTGCAGGCCGCTTTCTTCACGCAGCGCGGGCGACTGCAGCAGGTTGGAGAGTTCGTCCCACTTGCGGTCGTGGCCCGAATGCACCAGGGCTCTGGCCTGTTCTTCCAGCGCTTCGAGGCTGAAGATTTCGGCCTGCAGCTCGGCGATGGTGCGGGCGGCGGTGGCCTGGTCCACCACGGTTTCTTCAAATTGCTCGTAGTCGTCGGGGGTCAAGGCATCGTCTGACTCCCAGATGTCTTCGGGCGCACCGCTGACGTGCAGCGATGGGGCAGAAAGCGCGCCGTTGGCATGGCCGCGCTGCTGGAGTTTTTCGTCTTCCAACCGGCGCTTGAGCTTCTGGTGGCGGCGCTGCAACGAGCGGTAGATGGCCTCGGGGCTGGAGGCCAGGCGGCGTTGCAGCGTGGTCAGGGCAAAGCCCACTGTGCCTTTGCGCTGGCCGTCCAGCTGGTCGGCGTTGTTCATTTCCTGCTTCACGTAGTCGGTGACGGCGGCGTAAAGCGCCGCCTCGACACCGGACAGCTGGTAGTTGGCTGTGGTGGCGCGCCGGTCGGGGAAAAGCTTGGTGCCGTCAAAGCGCAGCATGTCTTCCTTGACGGTGCGGCGCATGAGGTCGGTCACGTCCACCCTGTGCGCACCGGTTTTGCCCCGGAACTTGCCGTAGAAGCGGTCGCTGTCCAGCAGCGACATGAAGAGCTGGAAGTCTTCTTCCTTGCCGTTGTGGGGGGTGGCCGTCATCAGCAAAAAGTGGCGGGTGATGCTGCCCAGCAGTTCGCCCAACTGAAAGCGCCTGGTTTTGTTGACCTTGCTGCCAAAGTAGTTGGCCGAGAGCTTGTGGGCCTCGTCCACCACCACCAGGTCCCAACGGGTCTGGCGCAGGCGGTCTTGCAGGTCGTCGTTGCGGGCGAGCTGGTCCACGCGGGCGACGAGCAGGTCGGTGTCTTCAAACGGATTGCCCGAGCGCGAGGCGTCCAGCTGCTCGCGCGAGAACAGGGCGAACGACAGGCCGAACTTTTCGGCCATTTCGTCTTGCCACTGCTCCACCAGGCTGCCGGGAGCGACGATGAGCACGCGCCGGGCGTCGGCACGCATGAGCAGCTCGCGGATGAGCAGGCCCGCCATGATGGTTTTGCCAGCGCCAGGGTCGTCGGCCAGCACATAGCGCAGCGGCTGGCGCGGCAGCATGGACTCGTAAACGGCGGTGATCTGGTGCGGCAGGGGCTCCACGTTGGAGGTGTGCACGGCCATCATGGGGTCGAACAGGTGTGCCAGGTGGATGCGCCAGGCTTCGGCGGCCAGTTTGAAATCGGCCCCCGGTGCATCAAACGCCCAAGGGCGACCGGCTTCTGCCAACGACAAAGCCGCCTCGTCGGCGCGGAACAGCATGCGCTCGTGAAGCTGGCCGTCGGCCGTCTTGTAATAAACGGTGAGCGCGCTGTCGCCCACCCACTCGGTGGTGACGATGCGCACGACTTGGCCGGGTTCGATACCAGTGATGGCTGCGTTTTTTTGTAGGTGTTCCAGCGTGAGCATGGGCATGTGCGCAACCCCGCTGCAGCCAGCCTCCCACCGGTGCAGCGGTTGAACGGTTCATTCAACAGATGATTGAATGGATCGTACAACACAAAGTTGAATTGAAATTCAACCGAAATTTAGCTTTCGGGCATGGACAACAAGCTCGAATTCGCCCAGCGCCTGCGCGATGCCATGGTGGCCGCTGGGCTTGAGCCCAGGCCGGGTGTGCTGCTCAACCTGTTCAACACCCACTACTGGGGGCGTTCGGTCACGTTTCAGGCGGTGTCTCGGTGGTTGAAAGGCGAAGCCATCCCAGCGCAAGACAAGCTGGTGGTGTTGGCCGGGCTGCTGAAGGTGGAGCCCGAGGTGTTGCGGTTTGGCTCAGGCGTGCGCGATGCGGTGCAAGACCACCGCCAGCGTTGGGCCGAAGGCGTGGGCTATCTGGAGCGCGAAACGTTCGATGCGTTTTTGCAGCTGCCCGCGCCGCAGCGCAAGGTGGTGCGCGAGGTGATCCTTGCGTTTGCCAAGGCGCATGGCCTGGGCGCGTGAGTCACCCCTTGCCCAGCACCTCGCGCACAGTGGTCAGCTGGCGGCGCGACACGGCCAGGTGCTCGCTCACCCCTTCCAGGCGCACGGCCCAGCCGTCGCCATCGTCTGGATCGTGGTGCTTCTCCAGGCTGCGCACGGCATGGCGGGCCACCAGCGCGTTGCGGTGGATGCGCAACCAGTGTGGGCCGTGGCGGTCTTCAAACTCGCTCAGGCTGCCGTCGCTAATCAGGGTGCGGGTGCGGGTGCGCACCGTCACGTATTTCAGCTCGGCCTTCAGGTACACCACGTCGGCCAAGGGCACACGCTCGGTGCGGCCCCGGTCTTGTATCAGAATGAAATTTGAGGCCAAATTGGCCTCTACCGCTTTATGGGCGGACATTGTTCGCTCTGCTTTTTTCAGGGCGGCCTGCAAGCGTTCCAGGCGCACGGGCTTGGTCAGGTAGTCGGTGGCGGCCAGGTCAAACGCCTGCAAGGCGTGTTCGGTGTGGGCGGTGACAAACACCACCGCCGGGGGGTTGGGCAGTTGGCGCAGCGCCTGGGCCAGGCCCAGGCCGTCCATGCCGGGCATGTGAATGTCGAGCAGCACCACGTCACACGCCTGGTGGGCCAGCAGGCCCATGGCCGTCACGGCGTCTGCCGCTTCGGCCACCACGCGGGCGGGGGGGTCGGTGCAGTCACCCAGCAGGGTGCGCAACCGTTGCCGTGCCAGTGGCTCGTCGTCCACGATCAGGGTGTTCAGGGTCATGGCCATCCTTTGTTGTCGGTGCTGACGCCGGACAGGCGGGCTCAGGCATGCGTCACTCGTAGCGAAGTGCGTCAATGGGCAGCAGGCGCGAGGCGCGCTGGGCCGGGTAATAGCCAAAAAACACACCCACCAGGGCCGAGAAACCCACGGCCAACACGACGGCATCGGCGGTCATGGCGACTTTCCAGCCCGCGAAATGGCCCACGGCCAGGGTGGCCCCCGCCCCCAGCAACACACCAATGGCCCCGCCGATCAGGCTGAGGGTGGTGGCCTCGATCAGGAACTGGGCGAGGATGTCTTTGCCCCGCGCGCCCACCGCCATGCGCAGCCCGATTTCGCGGGTGCGCTCGGTCACGCTGACCAGCATGATGTTCATGATGCCTATGCCCCCGATCAGCAGGCTGATGCCCGCCACGGCGGCCAGCAGCAGTGTCATGACCCGGCTGGACTCTTCCTGGGCCTGCAAAATTTCGGTCAGGTTGCGGATTTGGAACGGGTCGTCCCCGCCGGGCTGCACCTTGAAGCGCTGGCGCAGCAAGTCTTTGATGGATTCTTCCACCGCCTTCATGTTTTGCCCCTCGCGCACCTTCACGCTGACCGAGCCCACGCGCTTGAGTTTGCTGGATGCGTCGCCGCCCCACAGACGGTTGCGCAGGGTGCTGATGGGCACCATGATGACGTCGTCCTGGTCCTGGCCCATGCTGTTTTGCCCCTTGGTGGCCAGCACGCCCAACACTTTCATGGGAATGCCTCGCACGCGCACGGTCTGGTCTACCGGGTCTTGGTCGCCAAACAGCTCGCGGGCCACGGTGGCGCCCACCCAGGCCACTTTGGCCGAACCGGCCAGCTCGGCCCCGTCGAACAGGCGGCCGCTTTGCAGGCCCCAGTCGCGGGCCTCCAGGTAGTCGTTGGTCACACCAAAAATGGTGGTGCCCCAGTTGGTGTTGCCAAACACCACCTGCCCGCTGGTGCGTGAGGTGGGTGCGGCCACCTGCACCTCGGGAATTTCAAGGGCAATGGCCAGCGCGTCTTCTTCGGTCAGGCGCTGGCGGGTTTGCGCGCCCAGGCGCACACCGGCCTGCGACACACCGCCGGGCAGCACCAGCATGATGTTGGAGCCCAGGCCTTTCATTTGCTCTTGCACGCGCTCGGTGGCCCCTCGGCCCACGGCAATCATGGTGATGACCGCCGCCACGCCAATGATGATGCCCAGCATGGTCAACACGCTGCGCAGCGCGTTGGCCGCCAGCGCTTTCAGGGCCGAGCGCAGGGCTGCCAGGGTGTTCATGTGGGCATGACCCCCAGTGGAATGGCGGCGTGGGTCACATCCACCAAGGGTGCGGTGGAGTCTTCCACCATCACCCCGTCGCGGAACACCAGCTTGCGCCGGGCCCAGGCGGCAATGTCGGGCTCGTGGGTCACCAGCACCACGGTCATGCCCTGGTGGTTGAGTTCGGTCAGCAGTTTCATGATGTCTTCGCTGGTGTGGGTGTCGAGCGCGCCCGTGGGCTCGTCGGCCAATATCAGCGCGGGCTGGTTGACCAGCGCGCGCGCAATGGCCACCCGCTGCTGCTGCCCGCCCGACAGCTCTGAGGGTGTGTGCCCCGCCCGCTCGCCCAGGCCCACGCGCTGCAAGGCGGCCAGGGCGCGGGCGCGGCGCTCGGGGGCCTTCACGCCGGCATAGACCATGGGCAGCTCCACGTTTTCCAGGGCGCTGGTGCGCGGCAACAGGTTGAACTGCTGGAACACAAAACCGATGCGCCGGTTGCGGATGCTGGCCAGGGCGTCTGGGGCCAGCCCGTCCACGGCCTCACCGGCCAGGCGGTAGTGGCCCGAGGTGGGCGCGTCCAGGCAGCCCAAGATGTTCATGAGGGTGCTTTTGCCCGAGCCCGACGCCCCCATGATGGCCACGAAGCCACTGGCTTCGATGTCCAGCGACACGCCGCGCAGCGCGTGCACGGTCTGGTCACCCATGGTGTAGGTCTTGGTCAGGTCGCGGGCTTGGATCAGGGCCATGGGGCTGTGTTTTCCGTGGGCGCTGGGCCGCTCAGAACGGTGGGCGCGGGCCGCCCGCGGCGGGCTTGGGCGCCGCCGACGCGGTGGTGGGCAGGCCGGTGATGACGGTGGCCCCTTCGGTGAGTGCGTCGGCCTCGGGACTGCCGGGGCGCACCAGCAGCTCGGTGGCCGAGCCGTCGCTGATGCCCAGCCGCACGTCAAAGGCCATGGGTTTGTTATCGACACCCAGCAGGTGGATGCGCCCGCGTGTGGTCTGGCGGCCGGCGTTTTCGGCCACCAGGGCGGCGTATTTGGGTTTTTGCTCGGGGGTCAGCAGGTCGCCGATGCGGGCTCGGATGTCGGCGGTGATGCGCTCGCGGGCCTTGGGCCGCTCGTCGGCGCTCAAGTCGCGCAGGGCCATGAAGCGGGGGCGGGCTTCGGCATAGAGGGCATCGACCTTTTCCACCTGGGCCGCGTCCAGCTTCAGCTCGGCCACCAGTTTGTGGCGGAATTCGGCGGCGGGGTTGCCGCCCCCCGGTGCAGCGGGTGCAGCAGGTGGGGCGTCATTTTTTACGTCTTTTTGGCCTGTAGCGCTTACCTGATCTGGATTTCCAGCTCTCTTTTCAGGTTCAACACCGGGCAGGCGCACGCGCAGGGCTGCGTTGGGCACTTTCAGCACACTGTCGCGTTGGTCGGTGACCACCCGCACGTTGGCCGTCATGCCGGGCAGCAGGCGCCCGCTGCTGTTCTGGAAGCCCACCACGGCGATGTAGGTGACCACGTTGGCCACGTTTTGCGCGGCTTTGCGCACCTGGCGCACCTCGCCCTCGAAGGTCTGGCCGGGGAAGGCATCGACCGTGAAGCTGGCTTTTTGCCCGCTGCGGATGCGGCCCACATCGGCCTCGTCGATGCTGGCGTCCACCTGCATGTCGGACAGGTTTTGGGCAATCACAAACATCTCGGGGGCTTGCAGGCTGGCCGCCACGGTCTGGCCCTGCTCCACCGCCCGCTTGATGACGATGCCGCTCACGGGCGACACGATGCGCGTGCGCCCCAAATCGACCTTGGCCTGCGCCACCAGCGCGGTGCGCTGCGCCACGGTGGCCTGCGCGGTTTTGGTTTGCGCCTCGCTCACGCCCACCTGGGCTTGCGCGCCTTTCAGCGCCTCTTCGGCGGTGGCCACGGCGGCGCGGGTGCGGTCGGCCTCGCTTTGGGCAATGAAGCCCTGGTCGATCAGGCGCAGGTTGCGCTCGTGGATGCGGCGGGCCTCGGCCAGATCGGTCTGCGCACGCGACACCAACGCCCGAGCCACCGTGGCGTTGGCCTGGGCGGTCAGCACACTGGCTTGTGCCGCATCCAGGTCGGCCTCGGCCGAGCGCACGCGGTATTCGTAGGTGGCGGGGTCGATCTGGGCGATGAGCTGCCCGGCCTTGACTTCGCTGTTGAAGTCGGCAAACAGCTCTTTGATCTGCCCCGAAATCTGCGAACTGACCGACACCTGCGACACCGGGTTCACGTTGCCCGACGCCGACACCGTGGCCAGCAGCGCGCCGCGCTCCAGCTTGCCCGTGCGGTAAGCCACCTCAGCCCCGGCGCTGCGGGTGTTCCACCACCAGGCACCGCCACCTGCCAACACGGCCAACGCCACGGCACCGGCCATCCAACTGCTTTTTTTCATGGGGCAAATTGTAGGCAGGGGGGTATGGCAGGGCCGCCGGGCTGGGCATTGCCACGGGTAAAGCTTTGCAAAGCCGGTGGCACAGGCGGCATTTCGCACCGCGCCTGTGGCGTTTCACGCCCCCATGGCGCAGTCCGTCGCAGCGCCCGTGCGCCTGGGCATGGGGCTGGCCACACTGCCAATTCACCCACGCGCATCTCCGCTCACTCTGCCAGGGGCTGGGCTGGCTGCGCCACCTGCCTACACTGCGCCCCATGAACGCCATTCCTCCCCCGGCCACGGCCAGCCCGCTGTGCACCGTGCGCACTTTGCGCAAGGGCTTGGCCATCACCGTGGCCGTGAACAGCGGCATTGCCCTGGCGCTGTGGTGGGCTGGTTTGGGGCCTTTGGACGTGCAAATGGTGTATTCGCAGGCCATAGGCCTGACGATCTGGTCGCTGATGAACGCCGGGGCCCGCTGGGTGGCCCGGCCCAGCGACCCCGGTGGTTTTCCCCGGGGCTGGCGCGCGGCGGTGCTGGTGCCCACCGTGATCGCCGTCGGAGCGGCCGTGGGCACTGGGGTGGGCAACTGGTATGGCGGCCGCACCGTGCTGCTGTTCACCGCCCACCCACGCATGGCCTGGACCACGCTGGCCATCACCGCCGTGGCGGGCAGCGCCATGACGCTGTACTTCTACCTGAGCGGCAAAAGCAACCACCTGCAAGCCGAGCTGGAGCGCACCCAGCGCCAGCAGGCCGAGGCCCAGCTGCGGCTGCTGGAAAGCCAGCTCGAACCCCACATGCTGTTCAACACCCTGGCCAACCTGCGCGTGCTCATCGGCCTGGACCCCGCCAAAGCCCAGGCCATGCTGGACCACCTCATCGCCTACCTGCGCAGCACCCTGACCGCCTCGCGCGCCAGCACCCACCCGCTGGCGCAAGAGTTCGAACGGCTGAACGACTACCTGGCCCTGATGGCCATCCGCATGGGCCCGCGCCTGCAAGTGACGCTGGACCTGCCCGACGCCCTGCGCGCCGTGCCCGTGCCCCCGCTGCTGCTGCAGCCGCTGGTGGAAAACGCCATTTCGCACGGACTGGAGCCCCACGTGGCGGGCGGCCACATCACCGTGCGCGCCTGGGCCAGCCGTGGCGAACAGAGCCACAGCAGCACCCTGCACCTGCAAGTGGCTGACACCGGCGTGGGCCTGGGCACCGCCCCCGCTGGCGCCCACCACACCGGCTTTGGCCTGGCCCAGGTGCGCGAACGCCTGGCCACCGCCTACGGCGCAGAAGGCGAACTGAAATTGATAGCAAACAACCCAACAGGCACAAGCGCCACAGTGCAAATTCCATTGAAAAACACCACCCCTGCATGACCGCCACCGCCCTCATCGCCGAAGACGAACCCCTGCTGGCCGCCGCCCTGCAAGCCGAGCTGGCCGTCGTGTGGCCCGCCCTGCGCGTGCTGGCCACCGTGGGCGACGGCCACAGCGCCGTGGCCCAGGCATTGGCCCTGCAACCCGACGTGCTGTTGTTTGACATCCGCATGCCCGGCCAAACCGGGCTGGAAGCCGCCGTCGAACTGGCCGACGCCTGGCCCGCCCACGGCCCCAAGCCCTTCCCTGCGCTGGTGTTTGTGACCGCCTACGACCAATACGCCGTGGCCGCCTTCGACGCCCAGGCCGTGGACTATGTGCTCAAGCCCGTGCAGCGCGAGCGCCTGCACAAGACCGCTCAAAAGGTGCAGCTGGCGCTGCAAGCACGGTCCGCGAACGCGGCTGCGGCCGCAAGCGCCCCCAGTGCGCAGCAGCTGGCCCAACTGGCGGCGCTGCTGGCACAAGCCCAAGGCAGCGCAGCACCGCCCCCCCAGCCAAAACTGACGGTGATTCAGGCCAGCGCCAGCAGCGCCCAGGGTGCCGCGCTGGTGATGGTACCGGTGTCACAGGTGCTGTACTTCGAGGCGGCCGACAAGTACCTGCGTGTGGTCACGCCCGAGCGCGAGCTGCTGATCCGCACCCCGCTCAAAGACCTGCTGCCCCAGCTCGACACCCAGCGCTTCTGGCAAATCCACCGGGGCACCGTGGTGCGGGCCGATGCCATTGCCAGCGCCAGCCGCGACGAGGCGGGCAAGCTGTGGGTGCACCTTCAAATGCACCACCGGCCCGAGCGCCTGGCCGTCAGCCGCCTGTACGCCCACTTGTTCAAAGCCATGTAAAAAACCGCAAAACCATCAGCAAAAACACGTCACCCACCCACACCCCGGCGACAAAGGGTGTTGAGATTTGTCGCATGAGATGATCTACTGTCAATTGAGAATAATTTTCAACGGGGAGGAACTTCACATGTCTTGGCTCGACAACTTCAGCGTCAAAGTGCGCCTCATTGCCTCGTTCGGGCTCGTCTTGCTGCTGCTGGCGGCCATTGTGGGCGTCAGCGTCAGCGGGGGCCTGTCCACCGTGGGCGAACTCGATGCACTGCTCAAACAAGAGCTGCGCAAGTACGAACTGGCGGCCCAAATTGACAGCGCTACCAAAGCCAATGCGCGCAACACCCTGGAGCTGTTCGTGACAACGCCAGAAAAGCGTGCCGCCGTGCGCCAGCGCATGTCACAAACCAAAACCGAGATCGACGGCCTGTTCGAAGAGCTCGACAAACTGCTTTACCTGCCCAAAGGGCGAGCGCTGTTTGACGACATCAAAGCCAAAAGAAAGGTGTATGTGGCGGCCTTCACCGAAGCCGCCGCCGCCCTCGAAAAAGCCGACCCGGAAGCAGGCCTGAAACTGCTCAACACCCAGGTGATGCCGGCCATTGACGCACTGGCGCAACCCACCGCCGCGCTGCTGAAGTTGCAAACCGAAGTGGCCCAGCAGCGAGGTGCGCTGGCCGAATCCCACGTGGAAACCAACAACTCCCTCAACATGGCCATGGGCGCTGCGGCCTTGGTCCTGGGTGTGCTGGCCGCGGCGTCGCTCACGGTGTCCATCACCCGGCCACTGGAGCAGGCACGGGCCGTCACGCGCACGATTGCCGAAGGCGACTTGACCGTGACCATCGCCACGCGCGGCCGCAACGAGCTGACCGACCTGCTCGAAGCCATGGACCACATGCGCGAGCGCTTGTCGCACGTGCTGCACCGCATACAGGACAGCAGCAATTCGGTGGCGTCTGCGTCAGGGCAGATTGCGGCCGCCAACCTGGACCTGAGCCAACGCACCGAAGAGCAAGCGAGCGCGCTGGAACAAACCGCCGCCACCATGGAAGAGCTGTCCAGCACCGTGCAGCAAAACGCCCACACCACGGGATCCGCCCGGCTATTGGCCGAGACGGCCAGCCGCTCGGCACAAGACGTGGGGGACATGGTGTCGCGGGTGGTGACCACCATGCAAGACATTCACACATCGTCCACCCGCATCCGGGACATCGTGTCGGTGATCGACTCCATTGCGTTCCAGACCAACATCCTGGCGCTCAACGCGGCGGTTGAGGCCGCTCGGGCAGGTGAACAGGGCCGGGGGTTTGCCGTCGTGGCGTCAGAGGTGCGGGCCTTGGCCCAGCGCTCGGGGTCAGCCGCTCAGGAAATCAAGGCCATCATCGAAGAGAACGTCAGCAAAATGGACCAAGGCAACCAGGAAGCCATGCGGGCGGGCAAAGCCGTGGAAGAGTCGGTGCAGAACATCGAGCGCGTCAACCAGACCATTGCCGAAGTGGACCAGGCCTCCCGGGAGCAATCGATGGGCATTGGGCAAGTGGGCGAGGCCGTCAGCCAGATGGACCACGTCACCCAACAAAACGCGGCACTGGTCGAAGAAACCGCCACGGCCACCCGCAACCTGGACGATCAGGTGCAAGCACTGAAGCAGCAACTGGAGCGCTTTCGCTTGCGGGCCTGACACCGCCAACGCTCAGCCCCCCTTCATGGCCCCCACGGCCTTCAGCCGCTGGTGAGCCTCACCGTCCCACTGCGGCGGCAGTTGGTGTTTGGCTTGCAGGTAGTGGTGGGTGAACACATCCAGATACGCGTCCAGCGTGAGCGAGGCACGCGCCTCGCCCGCCAGATCGAAACACAAGGCTGCCACCTCGGCGGTGCAGAAATGGTCGCCGCGTTTGGAGCGGCGCAGCACGTAGCGCGACACCTGCTCGGGCGCCAGGCTGAGCACGGGCAGGCCGTCCAGGTAGGGGCTTTTGCGGCACATCTTGCGCGCCTCGGGCCAGGTGGCATCCAGCAGCACAAACAACGGTCGCTTGGCAGCAGCGCCGCTGACATCCGCCACGGGCAAGGCCGTCACCACCCGTTCTGCGGCCACAAACTCGCCTGGAAACACCACATACGGCTGCCACTGCGGGTCGGCCAGCAGTTCGAGCAGAGCCGGATCCACTTCGGTACGGGCCCAGCCGAAGGCAAAGGTGTCTGGCACCACATCGGCAATCAGCCAGCCGGTGTTGCTGGGCTTGAGGGGCTCGATGTCGGCCATCAGCAGGCACACCCCGGCCTGCGTGGGCACCACCGGCCGCACACCGCACAAGCAGTGGCTGGGCAGCAGGCGGCAG
Organism: uncultured Hydrogenophaga sp.; assembly: GCA_964342395.1. GTDB lineage: Bacteria > Pseudomonadota > Gammaproteobacteria > Burkholderiales > Burkholderiaceae_C > UBA2334. The sequence continues at coordinate 10,317 of CAYFFJ010000020.1, read as the reverse complement.
CCGGGGCAGCGCTCGCCCTTGGGGCCGCCCCGGGCCAGAAACGGCTTGGCGCTGCGGGCCAGGCGCTCGGTGCGCAGGCGGGAAACCGCGTGAGGATGCGCGAGGGGGCCCGCAGGGGGAGAAACGTGGGGGGCAGTGGGCAAATGCATACCGTGGAAGCCTACTCGGGTCCATGCAGTTGCCAGAAATTCAAATAGACAGCTTTTTGTTTTAAATCAGACATGCCATCCAGGCCCTCAAAACGCCCAAGTCCCCGTCACGTAAGCCTGCTTGTGCACGGGCAACTGCCGCACCACCGCCGTGGCAGGCCCGCCGTTCACGCGCACGCCGCCCTCCAGCTTCACGCGGTCGCCTTGCCACACCAGGTTGGCCGTGGCCATGCGGCCACCGTCTGCGGGGTGGTACAGCACATCCAGCGCGGGTTGCCAGGCTTCGTGCGTCCAGCTCAGGCGGGCGTACAGGTTCTGGCGGTGCAGGCTGCCCGTGGTGGCCGCACTGAAGGCGCTGCCCTGCCACGCCAGGTTGCCCGCCACGGCACCGGCAGGGGCACCCAGGGCACGCCACGCGGGCAGGCCCTGGGTGCGGGCCGCCCATTGCCGCCACTGCGTGTTGGACAAAGCCGCGCCGTCGTACCAGGCTTCAGCCAGCAGGCTGATCTGGCTCTCGCTGGTCCACGTGCCGCCCACCAGCACTTGCTGGCCAGGCCCCCTCAATGCGGTCTGCCAGGGGTTGGTGGTGCGCAGCGCCGTGCCGGGCGGGGCGAAAGACGCGGTGTCGGCCACGGCCAAGGCATCCACACGCGCAAAGTGCCGGGCCGATGCATGCAGCTCCAGCGCGTCGCTGGCCACCCACAACACGGCCGCACCCACGCTGCCCCCCGTGCGCCGCGCCCAACGGGCAAAGCCGTGCCAGTCGGCCTCGCCTGCGCGCTGGTACACGCGGGCGGCCAGCGCGGCCTCGTCACCCGATTGGCCGATGCCAGCCAGTGCTGTGGACTGTGTGGGGTTGACCCCCACCAGGCTCCAGGCCGTGTCGGCATCAAAGTGCTCCAGCATGGCCAGGGGCCGCCCCGTCAGCGTGACCGGGGCCAGGCTGCGCCTGACCTCTTGCTGCACCACGTCGTTGGGGCGAAAGGCGTGGCCCACGTCCCAGCTGACCACTTTTTTGCCCACACTCCATTGCCAGCCCGCCATGCCCCAAGCAGGCCCTTGCGCCACCGCCTCGTTCACCCAGCCCGTGGTGTGGCCTGCACCCCCTTCGGGCCGCTGGCTTTGCAGCGTGGCCGTGGCGTTCAGCGCCACCTGGCCCACCTTGGCGGCGGCCCGCCATTCGGCTTGCCAGGTGGCTGCCGAGAGCTCGGTGGGCGCCAAACCTGGCACCAGCGCGTTGGCCTGCGCCAACGGCCCCAGCTGACCGGCTTGCTTGCCAACCCAGGTGCTGCGCAGGTGGCCCGACCCATCGACGCTTTGCGCATGCACAGCACCGCTCGCAAACACCGCCCCCGCCACAGCCGTGAGCATGAAAGATCGCAGGTCAGCACGCATGTTCACTCCAGCGACGGGTTGCGGGCCAGGAACATGGGGTTGAGCCACTCGGCGGGCACCGTGCGCTCTTTGCGGCCCAGGTAGCTGACGCGTGTGACCTTCTGCTTGCCCAAGCTGTCGACCAGCAGCATGTCGCTCACGACCGCGCCGGGGCCGGGTTTGTCCAACACGAAGTGGGCCTGCTTGGCCAGCTTGTCAGACTGCACGTACAAGTCAGCCCGAACGGGCTCGTGCCGCTGCTTGCCCACCCACAGCTCGATGCGCTGGTAGGTCACACCCTTGCGGCTGGCCTTCAATTCAATATGATAGCAATGTTTCGTTACAGATAAAGCGGTAGATGCCAATTTTTCTTGTTTTTCCGAATTCGAAGTACACACCTCCTCGCCCACCAGCGTGGCGGCGTAGTCCCCCGCCCAGCTGAGGGTGGCAATGTCGCCCGTGCTGGCATCGCCCAGCAGCTTTTGCATGGGCGTGATGCGCACCGGGCGCTGGCTGTTGGGCAGCAGCAGCCAGAAGTCGTCGCCCAGCATCAGCACCTTCTGGCCCTTTTCGGCGGGGCTTTGCATCAGCACCAGCGACTGACGGCCCGCCTGGGCCAACACGGTGTAACGGCGCTCTTTGTTCAGGGTGCCATCGGCGTTGAACAGCTGCACCTGCGTGTCGACCTGCAGGTTGTCGGCGGTCATTCTGAAGGTATCGGCGGCTTTGACCAGGGCGGTCACGTCTTGCGCCTGGGCAGACATGGACAGTGTGCAAGCCACACAGGCTGCGGCCAGGGTTGAAATGGAATGGTTCATGGCAGTTCTCGGTGTTCAGGTGTGGGCCAGTGCATCCACCACCGGCATGTGCACGGTTTTGCGGGCCACGGCGCAGCTGGCCAGCAGGGTCAGGCAAACCATGGCCAGCAACGTGGCCAGGTACAGCGCGGGGTCAATGGCCACGTTCAACGGGTAGCCCACCGAGCGGCCGGGCGGCGGCGGCATGTCAATGGGCACCACATACAGCAACAGCGACACGCCCAGCGACAGCGCGGCCCCCACCAGCGCACCCACACCGCCCAGCAGCATGCCTTCCAGGCCCAGCGTGCGCATCAGCTGGCCAGGCAGCGTGCCCAGCGTCCGCAGGGTGCCGATTTCGCGGGTGCGCTCGATGATGGCCATGGCCATGGCGTTGGTCACCACGAACACGACGATGACACCGATGACGATGCCCAGCGCCCCAAAAATACGGTTGTAAAGCCCCCTCACCGCTTGATAGAAAACGGCTTGTTGCTCCCAATTTTGAACTTCCAGGTCTGGGTTTTGTGCGGCCACCCGCACCTGGGCAGGCAGGGTGGATGCCATGCGGTCCAGGAACACGCCCAGGCTGCTGACGCGGTCGGTCACCAGCAGGCGCTGGGCCAGGGCCACGCTGGTGTACACGGCGCGTTTGTCCATGTCGGGCACGCCGGTGGTGAAGGTGCCTTTGACCACCACGTCCAGGGCGTTCATGGCGCCTTCGGTGGTGCTGGCCAGCAGGGTCAGGCTGGTGCCGGGTGTGGCTTTCAGGCTGCGGGCCAGGGCTTCGCCCAGCATCACGCCGGGCTCGGTGCCATCGCTGGTCAGCACGCTGCCCGATGTCACGGTCAGGAACGGGCCTTTCACGGCAAATTCGTTGTCGGGGTCCACACCCACGGCCATCATCACGGTCGATTTGTCGCCGTTGCTGATCAGGCCGCTGAACACCACCTTGGGCAGCACCTGGCGCACCGCCGGGTCGGCCAGCAGTTGCTGGCGCAGCGCGTCCACGTTGCCCAGGCCGTGTTGCAGGGGCACGTCTTCGTCGGTGGTGAAGCTGGCCGGGGTGCCCAGCACCAGGTGGCCGGTGTCTCGCGCAGCCGCTTGCGCCAGGCTCTCGTAGGTGAACAGGGCAAAGCCCCCGGCCAACAGAATGGCCGCCGTGCCCAGTGCCGCAATGGACACCGTGACGGCCGAGCGCCTGCGGTTGCGCAAGGTGTTGTGCCAAGCAAACTTGGCCCAGCGGGCCCAGCCGCTCCAAAAAGAAACCTTTGACGTGTTCATTGAATCCTCCCGTCCAGCAGGGCCACCACGCGGTCGCAGCGGCGGGTCAGGCGGCTGTCGTGGGTGGCAATCACAAAAGCCGCACCTTCGGCGTGGCCGCGTTCGCGCATCAGGTCCAGCACCTGGTCGGCGGTGTGTGAATCGAGGCTGGCGGTGGGTTCGTCGGCAATCACCAGCTTCGGGCGCTTGACCAGCGCACGGGCAATGGCCACGCGCTGGCGCTGGCCACCGCTGAGTGCGTCGGGCCGGTGGTGGGCGTGCTCGGCCAGGCCCACGGCAGCCAGTTGGGCGGTCACGCGTTCGCGCCGTTCGGCGGCAGGCACCCCGGTCAGGAACAGCGGGTAGTCCACGTTTTCGGCCACGGTCATCACCGGCACCAGGTTGAAGCTTTGGAACACAAAACCCATGGCATCGCGGCGCAGCAGGGTCAGCTGGTCTTCGTTCAGGCCGTTGATGCGCTGGCCGTTGAGCTCGATGTCGCCGCTGTCGGCCACGTCAATCAGCCCACACAGGTTCAAGAGGGTGCTTTTGCCGCTGCCCGAGGGGCCGGTGAGCGCCAGCAACTCGCCGCGCGCCACGCTCAGGTCCACGCCTTGCAGCGCGGGAATCACGTGTGCGCCCAGGCGGTAGGTTTTGTGCACACCGTGCAGGGCCACCACGGTGGGACTGGAGGGGTGCGCGGTCATTGCGCTGCCCCGGCCAGTTTGGCTTGCACGGCGGTTTTTTGAACCGACACCTGGAATGCCTGCGGTGTACCGGCCAGTGCCGGGCTGGCCAGCAGGTCTTTCACCAGTTTCACGCCGCGCTCGTGCCGGTTCATGAAGCCGGGCACCGCCAAAAAGGTGTTGGCCGCCACCAGCTTCACTTCCAGGTTCCCCGGCACGCCGTTTTGCACCACGGCACCGTGCGCGGGGGTGAGCAGGGCCAGCGCCTTGTCCAGCTGGGCCAGGCCGTCTTCGGCGTGGGCCATTTTTTTCCAGGGCAGCCAGGTGGTGGAGGCCTTCATGCTGGTGGCGGCGCCGCTGTAGGCCAGCAGCACCGGGTTGGCGGGCTCGGTTTTCAGCAGGGCGGCAAAGGCATCGGCGGCCTGGCCGATGGCGCTGGTGTCGCCCTCTGCCGCCAGCTTGAAGGTGGCAAACGCCGGCTGAAACTGCGCGTCGGACATTGCGTGGGCGGTGCCCCCCAGCAAAGCGACGGCCAGCGCGAGTGGACTGAGAGCGGTGGAAGCAAAGGTGCGCATGGAGAACTCCAGTGGGTGCCCCGCCGCATCGGCGGTGCGGGGCGTTGAACATCTGGGTTCGCACTGTCCTCGTGGGTGGCCCCCGCGTCAGCCGCCCTGCGACGAAACGCCGCTGCGCCGCGCCAAACACCCCCACAGCGGGGTGAGCTTCAAGGCGCGTGGGACCGGGCAACGGCCCCGTCCACCTAAAATTTCGAAAAACGTTGGGAAATTCGGTGCGCAGGTCATTTTTGAAATTGTCAGCAGGCATTGGCCTGGGCGCAGTGCTGCCCGCAACCCAGGCCGGCCACCCCCTTGTGTTCGGTGTGTTGAACCAGCAAAGCCTGGCACGCACAGCTGCACGCTGGAACCCGGTGCTGGCCTACCTGGCCCGAAAAACGGGCCATCCGTTCAAGCTGTCTCTCGGGCCCAGGGTGGAAGACACCAACGCCATGATGGCGCGGGGCGAATTCGACTTTCTGTTCAGCAACCACAACTTCCAACCCCAATTCGACCGTCTCTACGGCGTGGTGGCCCGGCTGGCAGGCCCTGCCATACACGGTGTGGTGGTGGTCCCCGACGACAGCCCCGTCACCGGGCTGCGCGGGTTGGCGGGTTTGCGTGTGGCATTCCCTTCCAAAGAATCTTTTGCGAGCCACGCCGTGCCCATGCAGGCCCTCAAACGCGCCAAGGTGAAAGTGGACCCGGTGTTTGCCGGCACACAAGACGCAGCCTTGGTGCTGCTCAAATCGGGCCAAGTGAGCGCTGCGGCCGTCAACTCGCGTTTTTTGGCGCAGTTTGCAGCCAAGCAAGGCTTGGCACACCGGGTGGTCTACACCTCGCAAGGGTTTGTTGAAATGCCCGTGCTGGCCCACCGCCGGGTGCCGCAGAAAACCGTGGCCGCAGTGCGCAACGCCCTGCTGGGCATGGCCACCGATGTCGATGGCCAGCACGCCCTGGCGCAGGCCGAGTTTCCTGGGTTTGCAGCCGCCACCGAATCGATGTATGCCGACGTGCGCCGCATCTACCGCAACGCGAACTGAGCTTCAAACCCCAGGTGGAAAGCCAGCCTCAGCGGCGGTAGTCCCCGTGGGGGTCGGGCCACACGTAGCGGTCGCCATCGCGGTCACGCCAGCCGTGGTGCTTGCCCCGGCGGTGGTCGCCGTAGAACCCGTGGTGGTGGCCATGGCCTGCACTGGCGTGGGGGCCTCCATACCAGCGGGGAGGTGGGCCTGGGCGTGGGTAGGGCTCACCCCAGCCGGGGTTGACCACCACTTGCACGGGCGCAGGCTGGTACACCACGCGGGGAGGCGGGTGGCTGCCCACCTGCACCACCGCACCCGGGGCGCTGACGCCCACCGACCACACCAGCGAATTGGCCTGGGCTTGCTGCAACCCCGCCGTGCCCAGGGCAACCCCCAGCGCCAACGCCGCCGTGCCCACCCAGCGGCCCACGGCGCGGGGCACCTGGCGCTGAGCCCAGCGCTGCCAAGCGCTGTCTTGGGGGGTGATGGGACATGTAGCGGTCATGAGAGGTCTCCTGAAACCGGGCCACACTGGCCCGCGCCGCTATTTCAAGGCCGAACGCCCCCGGCTACCGGTTCTTGAGGCCCAGAAGCGTTGCCAAACGTAACGACCACCCCCCGGCAGGGGCCTGCACCCAGCGCCGCAGCGGCTCTTCCACGCCCTGGAAAAACGCCGCACCGGCCACCACGGTCAACCCCCAGGCCAGCAGCACACCGCCGGTTTGCACGGCCACATCAGGGGGAGCAAAGCGGGTGAAAGCGGCATTGACCACCAGCGCCACGGGGAAATTCATCAGAAACACCGCATACGAAATGCGGCCCAGGTACGACCACACCCGCCCGCGCGGCCAGCGGTACAACACGCCACTGGCGTGGGCCAGCGCCATCACCACCGCCGTGGCCAGGGCCAGCGCGATGCGGCTGCGAAAGTCCAGCACCAGCGCCAGCGCCACCACGCCCAGCAACAGCGCCCACACCCCTTGGCGCGCAGCGCCCGACAGGCCGTGGGTGCCCCACCACGCCAGCGCCCCCAGGGCATAGGCCCCGAAAAAATACAGCGCCCAGTTGTCCCACCCGGCATCGGTGTTGAATTCCAGCAGCGACCACGCCGCCAGCCCGCCCACCATCACCAGCGCCGTCCAGCGCTGGGCCGAGGCCACGTCGGCCATGCAGCGGGCACACCACAGCAAGGCCAGCATCAGCGCAAACAACTGAAAGTCAATGGCCACATACCACACCCCGGCTGACAGCGAATCCACCTCCAGCACGCCTTGCAACAACAGCGCATGGGCCAAAAACTGCCCCCACTCAGCGGGCTCTGGCAGGCTGCTGTGGGTCATCCAGCGGGCGGCCAACGCGGTGCACACCACCGCCACCACCAGCGCCACCACGTAGGGGCCCACGATGGTCACATAACGCTTGCCCAGCAACGCCCAGGGCTGGTGCGTGCGCAGCACACCGTCAGGGGCCAGCGAACGGGCGGCAAAAAAGCCGCTCAGCACCAAAAACACCTGCACCACCTGGCGGGCGTACTGGCTGAGCCCATGCACCAGCTCGGGCAGCCACTGCTCGGTGAAGTCCGACATGGGGCCGTAAAAAGCCAGGTGGTGCAGCACAATGAGCTGCGAAGCCACGGCCTTGAACGCATCGGCCAGCGGCATGCGCTGGGTGAGAGACGTGGAGGCGCTCATGGCAATGCCCCCTCACCCCGCTGGTGCGGCCAGGAACGGTCCATTTGGCCCACCAGATCCCCCACGCAGGCCTCAAGCCACAAAAGGGGTTCGTCAGCGGGCACGGTGTCAGGTGCGTCGGTCGTCATGGGAGTGCTGCCAGGTGGGGTGAGCGCATCGCGTGGGGAAAAACCCTCGATTATCAACGGCAAGCCCCCCAGCGCGGTGCCTAGAATGCGCGCCATGCCAGCACGCCCCTCCCCCCCTTTGCGCGACCAACTGCCCGCCCTGCTGCAGCAGGTGCACACCGAAGCCCAGGCCTTGTACGGCCAGGGCAAGGTAGCCAACTACATCCCGGCGCTGGCCGAAGTGAACCCGCGCCAGTTCGGCATGGCACTGGCCCTGACCGACGGCAGCACCCACAGCGTGGGCGATGCGCAGGTGCCGTTCTCGCTGCAAAGCGTCACCAAACTGTTCACGTTTGTGCTGGCGCTCAAGGCGCTGGGCGAAGACTTGTGGAAACGCGTGGGGCGCGAACCGTCTGGAGCAGCGTTCAACTCGATTGTTCAGCTGGAAACCGAAAACGGCATTCCGCGCAACCCCTTCATCAACGCAGGGGCGCTGGTCATCACCGACATCTTGACCAGCCGCTACGCCCACCTGGACTACGCGCTGCTGGGTGCCCTGCGCCGCCTGGCCGACGAACCCCAGCTGTACTGGAACCCGCGTGTGGCCAAAAGCGAGCGCGACACCGCCCACCGCAACATGGCCATGGCCTACTTCATGAAAAGCCATGGCAACTTTGTCAACCCGCCCGAACAGGTGCTGGACAACTACTGCTGCCAGTGCGCCACCGAAATGAGCTGCGCCCAACTGGCCCAGGCCACCATGTTTCTGGCCAACGAGGGCCGCGACCTGCGGTCCAACGGCCAAGCCGACGAACAGTTTTTAAGCCCCGACGAAACCCGCCGCGTCAACGCCCTCATGCTCACCTGCGGCGCGTACGACGCTGCCGGCGACTTTGCCTACCGCATTGGCCTGCCCATCAAAACCGGCGTGGGCGGCGGCATGGTGGCCATTGCCCCCGGCGTGGGCACCATAGCCGTGTGGTCGCCCGAATTGGACGCCAAAGGCAACTCGGTGCTGGGCGCGTTTGCGCTGGAGCGCCTGGTGCAACTCACCGGCCTCAGCCACACCACCTTCTGAGCCCGCCACCTAAAATGGAACCATGAGTTCCAACCACCTCCACGCCCCCACCCACCCCACACCGGCAGGAACCCCCACCGACGCTGCCGCCGACCACAAGCACAGCAACTTCCTGCGCCAGATCATCGAAAAAGACCTGGCCCACGGCACCTACGCCCAGCGCCGCTGGGCAGGCACCCCTGGCGACGCCGCGCACCAGGCCACCGGCCCGCTGGACCCGGCCAAAATCCGCACCCGCTTCCCGCCCGAGCCCAACGGCTACCTGCACGTGGGCCACGCCAAAAGCATTTGCCTGAACTTCGGCCTGGCACGCGACTACGGCGGTGTGTGCCACATGCGCTTTGACGACACCAACCCCGAAAAAGAAGACACCGAATACGTCAACAGCATTCTGGACGCCGTGCAGTGGCTGGGCTTTGGCTGGGAGGCCAACGGCCAGAACCACCTGTTCCAGGCCAGCGACTACTTCGACTTCATGTACCGCGCAGCGGAACACCTGATTGAAGCCGGCCACGCCTACGTGGACGAACAAAGCCCCGAAGACATGCGCGCCAACCGGGGCGACTTTGGCAAGCCCGGCATCGACAGCCCCTTCCGCACCCGCGCCCCTGCCGAAAACTTGGAACGTTTCAGACAGATGGCGCAAGGCCAACATGCCGATGGCGCTATGGTTTTGCGTGCCAAGATCGACATGGCCAGCCCCAACATCAACCTGCGGGACCCGGCCATTTACCGCATTCGCCGCGCCACCCACCACAACACGGGCGACAAATGGTGCATTTACCCCATGTACACCTTTGCGCACCCCATTGAGGACGCGCTGGAGCAAATCACCCACAGCATTTGCACGCTGGAATTTGAAGACCAACGCCCGTTTTACGACTGGCTGATGCTTAGTTTAGTCAAGCTTCTGCAATCCCAGCGACTCAAAGATGTATTACAAGATCTTGTTAGTTCTTTTAACGAATCAAAGTTTGATCTCGAAGATGCCATTTTTGACAACCCTGAAGGAAATGAGTGGCGAAGACTAATTGAGGCGGGAAATATAGATGACATCTACATCAAGCCTGTCCGCTTCATCATCGTGCATCTCGGTAACACTGCATGGAACTCACGTTGGAAGCCTTTTGGCAAAGCATTCTGTGACTCCCTTTCGGGCCTATTGCAACTACCCAGGCAATACGAATTTGCCCGCCTGAATCTGACCTATGTCATCACCAGCAAACGCAAGCTGGCCGCGCTGGTGAACGAAGGCAAGGTCAACGGCTGGGACGACCCCCGCATGCCCACCATCGTCGGCCTGCGCCGCCGGGGCTACACGCCAGCGAGCATTCAAGTGTTTGCCGAGCGCATTGGCGTGACCAAAAGCGACAGCTGGATTGACTACAGCACCCTGGAAGGCTGCCTGCGCGAAGACCTGGAGCTGAAGGCCCACCGCGGCATGGCCGTGCTGAACCCCGTGAAACTGGTGCTGACCAACTGGGACGAGGTGTTTGCGGCCCAAGGCGGCGCAGCCTACCTGGACCCCTGCACCCTGCCCGCCCTGCCCCACCCTGTTGACGGCGCAGAGAACACCGTGCGCCACTTTTCAAA
>CAYFFJ010000019.1:0-35477 GCA_964342395.1 uncultured Hydrogenophaga sp. | reverse complement strand
AGCACCTACGACGGCGTGCTCTACAACACCGAGACCATCAAGAGCATGCTCGATGGCTACGTAGAGAACATCCACTTCGACGAGGCCTGGTTGCCGCACGCCGCCTTCCACCCGTTCTACGGCACCTACCACGCCATGGGCAAGAACCGCGCGCGCCCCAAGGAGGCCGTGGTCTATAGCACCCAGTCCATCCACAAGCTGCTGGCGGGCATCAGCCAGGCCAGCCATGTGCTGGTGCAGGACTCGCAAACCGTCAAGCTGGACAAGCATTTGTTCAACGAGGCCTACCTGATGCACACCAGCACCAGCCCGCAGTACAGCATCATTGCCAGCTGCGACGTGGCGGCCGCCATGATGGAGCCACCCGGTGGTACCGCGCTGGTGGAGGAAAGCATTGCCGAGGCGCTTGACTTCCGCCGCGCCATGCGCAAGGTGGACGAGGAGTATGGCGACGACTGGTGGTTCAAGGTCTGGGGACCTGACAAACTGGCGGACGAAGGCATTGGCAAGGCTGCCGACTGGATCATCAAGGGTGAAGCCAAGAGCGCCAAGGCCAACTGGCACGGGTTTGGCAAATTGGCCAGTGGTTTCAACATGCTGGACCCCATCAAGTCCACCATCGTCACGCCGGGCCTGGATTTGAACGGCAAGTTCGCCAAAACCGGTATTCCCGCCTCGATCGTGACCAAGTTCCTGGCCGAACACGGCGTGGTGGTGGAAAAAACCGGCCTGTACAGCTTCTTCATCATGTTCACCATCGGCATCACCAAGGGCCGCTGGAACAGCATGTTGACTGCGTTGCAGCAGTTCAAAGACGACTATGCCAAGAACCAGCCCATGTGGCGTGTGCTGCCCGAGTTTGTGCAGAAGCACCCGCGCTACGAAAAAATGGGTTTGGCCGATTTGTGCCAGCACATCCACCAGCTGTATGCCAAGTTCGACATTGCGCGCCTGACCACCGAGGTGTACCTGAGCGACCTGGTGCCGGCCATGAAGCCCAGCGATGCCTACGCCCACATTGCCCTGCGCAAGACCGAACGCGTGGAAATCGACCACCTGGAGGGCCGTGTGTCCGTGGGCATGGTCACGCCTTACCCACCCGGCATTCCGCTGCTGGTGCCCGGTGAGGTGTTCAACAAAAAAGTGGTGGATTACCTGAAGTTTTCACGCGAGTTCAATGCCCAGTGCCCGGGTTTTGAAACCGACATCCACGGTCTGGTGGAGGTGGTGGGCGACGATGGCCGGAAAGCCTATTTCGCCGATTGCGTGAAGCAGGGCTGACCCACCGAAGGCGGGCAAGCCTGGGGTTGTGGGGCCCCCGCGTCAGCGACACGTGGGCCCGCCGCCCGGGTCCCGGCCGTTTTACACGCCAGCGCTGTCTTTGCTGACGCCGGCGGTGGCGTTGAAGCCACCGTCCACATAGGTGATTTCGGCGGTCACGCCGGCGGCCAGGTCGCTGAGCAGGAAGGCGGCCACATTGCCCACGTCTTCAATGGTCACGTTGCGGCGCAGGGGGGCGGCAGCGGCCCCCATGGCCAGCAGTTTGCCGAAGTCCTTGATGCCGCTGGCCGCCAGCGTTTTGATGGGGCCTGCGCTGATGCCGTTCACCCGCAAGCCGCGAGGGCCCAGGTTTTCGGCCAGGTAACGCACCGAGGCTTCCAGGCTGGCTTTGGCCAGGCCCATGGTGTTGTAGTGGGGAATGGTGCGCACCGCACCCAGGTAAGTCATGGTCAGCAAGGCGGCCTTGTCGTTCAGGTAGGGCAGGGCGGCCTTGGCCATGGCGGGGAAGCTGTAGGCACTGATGTCGTGTGCAATGCGGAAGGCTTCGCGGCTCAGGCCGTCAAGGAATTCGCCCGCAATGGCTTCGCGTGGGGCGAAACCGATGCTGTGCACAAAGCCGTCGAAGGTAGGCCAGGTGGTCGACAGGTCTTTGAACAGCTGGTCGATTTGTTCGTCACTGCCCACGTCGCAATCGAAAATCAATTGGGAGTCGAATTCGGCGGCGAACTCGGTGATGCGGTCTTTGAAGCGCTCGCCCACGTAGCTGAACGCCAGCTCGGCCCCTTGTTGGTGGCAGGCTTTGGCCACGCCATAAGCGATGGAGCGGTTGGAGATGACGCCGGTGATGAGCAGTTTTTTGCCAGTCAGGAATCCCATGGTGTTCTCTTCTCTTGTCTTGGTGTGTGGGGTTGATGACCGGGCTCACGGAGAAGCCCGACTGAAAGTGGGCAGAATTGTCGCATGCGCCTTTTGCCGTTTTTTCTGACGTTTGTGCTGGCTGTGCCCAGTCTGCCCGTGTGGGCCGCACACGGCTACGCGTTGTGGGGTGAACTGAAGTACCCCCCAGGCTTCTCTCACTTCGACTACGTCAACCCGCAAGCCCCCAAAGGCGGCGACGTGCACCTGGTGAGCAACCTGCGCACGTCCACCTTCGACAAATACAACCCGTTCACCATCAAAGGCAGCGCCCCTGCCTATTTGTCGGGCCTGATGTTCGACACCTTGCTGGCAGGCTCGCTGGACGAAACGGCTGCAGGCTACGGCCTGCTGGCCGAAGACGTGAGCGTGGCCCCTGATGGGCTGAGCGCCACCTTTCGCCTGCGGCCCCAAGCCAGGTTTCACAACGGTGCGCCCGTACTCGCCAAAGACGTGAAGCACAGTTACGACACGCTGATGGGCCCACACGCCTTGCCCGCGTACAAAACCGCGCTGGAAGACGTGGCGGGGCTGGACGTGTTGGACGAGCGCACGGTGCGCTACCGCTTCAAAAAACCCAACCGCGAGTTGCCGCTGACGGTGGGGGGCTTGCCCGTGTTCAGCCACCAGTGGGGCACGGTCAACGGTGTGAGCAAACCGTTCAACGAGGTGGTGGTGGACCCGCCCATTGGCAGCGGTCCCTACACCATTGGCCCGGTGCGGTTTGGCAAAGACATCACCTACGTGCGCAACCCCGGTTATTGGGGCAAAGACCTGCCGGTGCGCAAAGGCACAGCCAACTTCGATCGCATCACCGTCAAAATTTACAAGGACAACACCGCCCGTCTGGAGGCGCTGAAGGCAGGGGAATTCGACCTGATGCGCTTCTTTTCAGCGGGCGACTGGGCCCGCCGCGTCACGGGCAAAAAGTTCGACAGTGGTGAGCTGGTGAAGCTGGAGCTGAAGCACCGCTTGCCCTCGGGCTTTCAGAGCTACGTGCTCAATACCCGGCGCGAACACCTGAAAGACGTGCGCGTGCGCCAAGCCCTGGGCCTGGCCGTGGACTACGAGTGGATGAACCGCCAGATGTTCTACAACGCCTTCCAGCGTGTGAACGGTTTGTTTGGCAACACGGACTGCCAGGCCACCGGCGTTCCCGGCGCTGACGAGCTGGCTTTGCTGAACCGCTGGCGCGGCCAGGTGCCTGACGCCGTGTTTGGCCCCATGGCCACACCGCCGCGCACCGATGGCGACAGCAGCCTGCGTGGCAACCTGCTGAAAGCCAAACAACTGCTGGCGGATGCGGGTTGGACATACAAAGACGGTGCGTTGCGCAACGCCCAAGGCCAGCCGTTGACGCTGGAGTACCTGGACAGCAACGAAACCGGCGCCCGAATGGTGTCGCCCTGGATTCGCAACCTCGAGAAACTGGGCATCACCCTCAAATTCCGCCCGGTGGACTTTGCGCTCTACCAGCAGCGACTGGATAAGTTCAACTTTGACATCACCTCAATTGGCTACCCGGGGACTGCCAATCCCGGACAGGAATTCGCCGATATGTTTGGCAGCAAGGCCGTCGACGCCGAGGGCGCGGGCAACTTCGTGGGTGTGAAAAACCCGGCCGTCGATGCCCTCATTGCCGCCATGACCGCCGCCAGAACCCAGGCCGAGCTGTTGCCCGCCTGCCGGGCGCTGGAGCGTGTGATCACCCATCACCATGTGCTCATTCCGCAATGGACCGCTGGCACGCACCGGCTTGCCTACAGCGCCCAGCACCTGGCCAAGCCCGACACCATGCCGCCCTATACGCAAGAGGCAGAGGCCTGGGTGCTGGACACCTGGTGGGCCAAGCCATGAGCACGGCCCGTTTTTTCGGTCGGCTGAGCAAGCTGTGGCACCGTTTGTGGTTTCGTTCGAACCGCACGCCCAGGCCCTGGGTGCGTCGCTGGGTGTTTGACGAACGGCTCAACCCCAAACCCGTTTGGCGTTGGGCGGTGCTGGACGGTCGGGGTCACCCTCGACCCGGGTTTGCCGCGTGGCTGCAACGCGCCCGGCAAAACCGGCCCTTGGGCCCTCAAAACCCTTGGCTGTGGGAGCGCCAGCAGGTTTTGTCTGCACCTCGGCAGGTTCGCACCGTGACGGTGGTGTGTGCCCCGCAAACGCGGTTTGTGGCGGTGATGCTGGCGTATCACCTGGACCAGCTGGGCTTTGACACCTGCATTCAAACCGGGCAGCCCGTGGGCGAATCAGATGCCTGGGTGTTGGTGGGGGCGCAAGGCATGTTTGATTTGCCACCGCGAGACAGGCGGGTGGTGTGGCAGATGGAGCAGTCGGTCAGCTCGCGTTGGTTCACCGATGACTACCTGAACCTCTTGGCCAATTCGCTGATGGTGTGGGACTACGCCAGCACCAATCTGGCTCACTTGGCGCGTGTGGGGGTGCCAAAGGAGCTGCTGCACCACGTGCCGATATCACCCGTGCCAGACGCAGCTTCGGTCGGGCACGACGAGGCCGCCGATGCTCCCGCGTGGGACGTGCTGTTTTACGGCGACGTCAAAGTGGACCGCCGCCAGCGGTTTTTGGACGCCTTGGGGCGTGAGTTCAAACTCCGCATCGGTACCGATCTGTACGGGGACCGATTGGCCCAGGCCCTGCGCCAGGCCCGGGTGGTGGTGAACATCCACTACTACGAAAACGCATTGCTGGAAACCACCCGCCTGTGCGAATGCCTGTCGCACGGTGCGCGGGTGGTGTCCGAGTCTTCCTCCGACATGGCTGAGCACGACCTGTTCCAGCCCCACATCACCTTCACCCCGGTGGGGGATGTAACGGCCATGGTGGCTGCCGTGCGCGAGGCTCTGGCCCGCAACACCCCTGCACCGGCCGCAGACATGGGCCCGCTGGTGTCTGCCACCGCCCGCCAGTTGTCTGCTGCGGTGCAGGCCCTGGGCTGGACCCCCCAACGTACCTGAGCGCCCCATGTTTGCCTACATCCTCAAACGCCTGCTGCTGATGGTGCCCACGCTGCTGGGGGTGCTGCTGCTCACCTTTGTGGTCATCCAGTTCGTGCCCGGTGGCCCGGTGGAGCAGTATTTGGCCGAGGCCAAATCCCGTGTGGCAGGCAGCGGTGGGGCCGAAGGCGGCGGCCTGGGCTACCGGGGCGGGCAGGGCGTGGACCCCCAAAAGCTGGCGCAAATCAAGGCGCTCTATGGCTTTGACAAACCGCCCACCGAGCGTTTTGTGCAAATGCTGGGCCAGTTCGCCCGGTTTGATCTGGGGCGCAGCTTTTTCCAGAACAAAGACGTGTGGCAGCTGATGGTGGAAAAGCTGCCCGTTTCCATCAGCCTGGGGCTGTGGACGTTTGTCATCAGTTACGGTGTTGCCGTGCCCTTGGGCGTGGCCAAGGCCGTGCGGGCCGGCTCTCGGTTTGACCTGGTCACCACCCTGCTGGTGCTGGCGGGCTACGCCATTCCCGGCTTTGTGCTGGGCGTGGCGCTGCTGGTGGTGTTGGGCGGGCAGCTGCAGTGGTTCCCGCTGCGCGGGCTCACCTCGGCCAACTGGGACGAGCTGAGCTGGGGCGCCAAGGTGGTGGACTATCTGTGGCACATCTGCCTGCCGGTGACGGCCATGGTGCTGGGCAGTTTTGCCGTGACGGCCATGCTGACCAAAAACGCGTTTCTGGAAGAAATTCGCAAGCAATACGTGCTGACCGCCCGCGCCAAGGGCCTGAGCGAGCGCCAAGTGCTGTACGGCCATGTGTTTCGCAACGCGCTGCTGCCCATCATCACCGGCTTTCCTTCGGCCTTCATTGGGGCATTTTTTGCAGGTTCGCTGTTGATCGAAACCCTGTTTTCGCTGGACGGGCTGGGTCTGCTGAGTTACGAGGCCGTCATCCGCCGCGACTACCCCGTGGTGCTGGGCACGCTGTACTTTTTCACGCTCATCGGGCTGCTGACCAAGCTCATCAGCGACCTGTGCTACGTGTGGGTGGACCCACGGGTCAAATTTGACTGACCCCTTGAGTGCCCGCTGCCATGAACACACCATCCCCCTTCAAACCGTCTGTGTCCCCCTCCCGCCGCGCGTGGCAGCGCTTCAAGCGCAACCGCCTGGGTTACTGGAGCCTGCTGGCGTTTTGCCTCCTCGTGGGTTTGAGCCTGGTGGCCGAGCTGGTCAGCAACGACCGCCCGCTGGTGGTGCGCTACCAAGGCCAGTGGTACGCACCCATGCTGCACGACCACCCCGAAACCACCTTTGGCGGCGACTTTCCCACGCCCACCGACTATTTGGACCCGTTCATCCAGCAAAAACTGGCCGAGCCCGGCAACTGGGTGCTGTACGCCCCCAACCGCTACGGCCCCAAAACGCTGAACTACTTTGCCAAAGCCCCCAACCCGTCTGCCCCCACCCCCGACAACTGGCTGGGCACCGACGACCGGGGGCGCGACCTGCTGGCGCAACTGATCTACGGCTTTCGTGTGAGCGTGCTGTTTGCATTGGCGCTTACCGTGTGCGGCGTGGCGCTGGGCGTGTTGACTGGGGCCATTCAGGGCTATTTCGGTGGCAAGACCGATTTGGCGTTCCAGCGCTTCATTGAAATTTGGGGCTCCATGCCCGAGCTGTATTTGCTCATCATCTTTTCGGCCCTGTTCCAGCCCAGCCTGGCGCTCCTGCTGGTGTTGCTCAGCTTGTTTGGCTGGATGGGCCTGAGCGACTACGTGCGCGCCGAGTTTTTGCGCAACCGCCAAATGGACTATGTGCGCGCCGCGCGCGCCATGGGGCTGGGCCACTGGCAGATCATCACCCGGCACATCCTGCCCAACAGCCTCACGCCGGTGGTGACGTTTTTGCCCTTTCGCATGAGCGCGTCCATCCTGGCGCTGACCAGCCTGGATTTTCTGGGCCTGGGCGTGCCACCCGGCACACCGAGTTTGGGCGAGCTGCTGTCGCAAGGCAAAAACAGCATCGATGCGTGGTGGATTTCGCTGTCCACCTTTGCCGTGTTGGTGGTCACGCTGCTGCTGCTCACCTTCATGGGCGACGCGTTGCGCGACGCGCTGGACCCGCGCAAGGCCGATGCGGAGGGGCAGCCATGACGCAGTCCCAAACCTTGCTGCGCGTGACCGACTTGCGCGTGGCCTTTGGCGCACATGAGGTGGTCAAGGGCGTCAGTTTTCACATCAACGCCGGAGAAAAACTGGCGCTGGTGGGCGAATCGGGCTCGGGCAAAACGCTCACCGCCTTGAGCTTGCTGGGGCTGGTGGCCAACGCTCGCACTTCTGGCCGGGCCGTGCTGGACGGCCAAGACCTGTTGGGCATGACCGAACACCAGTTGCGCGGTGTGCGCGGCGGCGATGTCGCCATGATTTTTCAAGAGCCCATGACCGCGCTGAACCCGCTGATGACGGTGGGCAAACAAATTGCCGAAAGTTTTCAGCTAAAACAAGGCTTACCGCTTGATGTATCTATAAAGTCAGCTATTGATTTGTTAGAGTCCACCGGTTTGCCTGACCCTGTTGCCAAGGCCAACGCCTACCCCCACCAGCTGAGTGGCGGGCAACGCCAGCGCGCCATGATTGCCATGGCGCTGGCCAGCGCACCCCAGTTGCTGCTGGCCGACGAACCCACCACCGCGCTCGATGTGTCGTTGCGCGGGCACATTCTGGAACTGCTCGCCACCCAGCAGCGCGAACGGGGCATGGCGGTGCTGCTCATCACACACGACCTGCAACTGGTGCGTCGCTTTGCCGACCGCGTGGCCATCATGGAGCGTGGTGTGCTGGTGGAGCAGGGCACCGTGTCTGAGCTGTTTGACAGTCCCCAGCACCCCTATACAAAAAAGCTGTTGAACAGCCGACCGCAACGCGACCCCCTGTCACCTGCTGCGCCACCCGCGAGCACGGCTTCACCACTGCAGGCCGCCCATTTGGGCGTGTCTTACCCGGTACCGAAGCCAGGCATTCGGGGCTGGTTTGGCCGTGGCCAGTCTGTGGCGCTGAAGGCGGCAGACTTTGCCTTGCAGCGCGGCCAAACACTGGGGGTAGTGGGCGAGTCGGGCTCGGGCAAGTCCACCTTGGCCCTGGCGGCACTCGATTTGATTGCCTTCACCGGTGAATTGCAGGTGGCGGGCCAGCCCTGGTCGCGCGACTCCAAAACCAACCGCAGCCAGGTGCAGGTGGTGTTCCAAGACCCGTTTTCATCGTTGTCGCCGCGCATGACAGTGGAACAAATCGTGGGCGAAGGGTTGGATGTTCACACGCCGGGCCTGCCGCCCGTGCAGCGGCGCGAGCGGGTGCTGGCCGCTTTGGCCAGCGTGGGGCTGGTGACCGAAGGGGCTGATGGTGTGCAAGCCACCTATGCGCTGTTGCAACGCTATCCACACGAGTTTTCAGGCGGGCAACGCCAGCGCCTGGCCATTGCCCGGGCGTTGATTGTGGAGCCCGCCGTGCTGGTGCTGGACGAGCCCACCAGCGCGCTTGATGTGACCGTGCAGCAGCAGGTGCTGGCGTTGCTGCAACGCTTGCAGCGCGAGCGGCACCTGAGTTATTTGCTCATCACCCACGACATGGATGTGATCCAGGCCATGGCCCACCAGGTGCTGGTGCTCAAAAATGGCGAGGTGGTGGAGCAAGGGGCCGTGGCCCCGGTGTTCAACGCCCCCCGCCACGCCTACACACAGGCGTTGTTGGCCGCCTCCGGTTACTGAAGGCATACACCCTCGATTTGTACGTGTTTACCCGATCGGTGTTGTGGGGGCGCCTCGCTACACTGCGCCGCAATGAACGCGACGGCCATGACAACCCCTCCAAACGCCCCCCTTGTTGGGATGGATGCCCCGTGGCGGTGGTTGTGCCTGGGGTGGGACGACTTTCGGCACAACCCTGGCCCCGGGTTGGTTCACGGCGTCTTGCTGGCGTGTTTCGGGTGGCTGTTGCTGTGGGCTGCGGGTGATCGGTTTTGGATGCTCGCGGGTGCCTTTTCGGGTTTCATGATCGTGGCACCTGTCTTGACCACGGGCCTGTATCAAATCAGTCGGCAGCGCACAGGTGGTCATCGCGTGGGAATGTCCGAGGTTTTCCGCGTCTGGTGTTCGCTGGACGGTCGCCTGGTGGTGTTTGGGTTGCTCTTGGGCTTTGCTGCCACCGGTTGGGTGATGACGTCGGCATCCATGATCACGGCACTTGCGCCTGTGCCGGTGCGAAATCCTCTGGATTTCCTGAAACACGTGGTGTTGGCACATGACGGTTGGCTGTTTGAGGTCTGGCTGTTTTTGGGCGGTCTGTTGGCGGCACCCTTGTTTGCCTCCAGCGTGGTGGCCATTCCCATGCTTGTGGACACGCAAGCTTCGGTGCGAGCTGCGGTCTTGGCCAGTTGGAATGCGGTGGGCTCCCACCCCCTCGTGTTGGGGCTGTGGGCATTGATCATCATGACCTTGGTGGGGGTGGGCATGCTGACAGGGTTGGTGGGGCTGGTGGTGGGGGTGCCGGTTTTGGCGCACGCCAGTTGGCACGCCTACCGCGATCTCACGCGGGACGCTTGAGCGATACTCGGGCGCCACCCGTTTGGGCTGGCCAAGCGTTGGGCCCAGCACACTGATTTCATGGAAAACACCATCTTCGGGTACACCGAGGGGCAAATTGCCCAATTCGGCCTCACGTTTGGCGTGGGCGCCTTCATTTTGTACATGATGTTCATCGTGCTCAATCTGGCGCGCGAGTCCAAGGCGGGCAAGTTCGGCACGTTCATCCTGTTTCTGGTGCTGTCTTTCGGGATGTTGGGGTTTTTGGCGAAAAGCATCATCAAGTGGGTGCTGGGTATGTAGCCATTTGCCCTTTGTTGCGTTGCACAAGGCGGCGCATCGGGTTAGAATGCGAGCTTCACGACCAAATGGGCGGGTAATCACCGCCCATTTTTTTTGGGCGAAAGCTTTTCAACCTTTTTGGCGGACATCTCCGAACACCAGCAATTTATGGCGTGGCAAGCATCTGTTGAGCAAACCGTGATCGGTCTGGGTTATGACCTCGTGGACATTGAGCGATCGGCTGCGGGCCTGTTGCGCATCACCATCGATATGCCCTACCAGCCCGGTGTGCCCGAGCAGTTTGTCAATGTCGAAGACTGTGAGGCGGTGACCCGCCAGCTGCAGTTTTTGCTGGAGGTCGAGGCGGTTGACTACAAGCGGTTGGAAGTCGGCTCGCCCGGTATTGACAGGCCTTTGAAGACACCCGCTGATTTCAGTCGCTTTGTGGGCGTGGAAATTGACTTGACCCTGAAAGAGCCGATTGGTGTCACGGGGACGGAAATTGCAGCCAACCGGAAAAAGTTCCGAGGCTTGCTGGAAGCCACTGATCAGCCTGATAGCTGGCAGATCGTGTGGACCGATGAGCCCGCTCCCAAGCCCGGTCAACGTGTGAGCAAGAAGCGCCCGCCCGCCGTGTACCAGGCCATGCGTTTCACGCTTGACGAGTTGCGTGAAGCCCGATTGGCACCTGTTGTGAATTTCAAAGGGCGCAAGCCCCAGGCTGCCGCTGAGCAGCCAGATTCGGCACCTGATGTGGCCGAGTGACCCCTACTACACCCTATTGAAGCTGATGGCAGAAAAAAGAAAGGCAGGCCAGTGACATGAATCGCGAACTCCTGATGTTGGTCGATGCAATTTCGCGCGAAAAAAACGTTGAGCGTGATGTGGTTTTTGGGGCCGTTGAGCTGGCCCTGGCCTCTGCCACCAAGAAGCTCTACCAAGGTGAAGTGGACATCCGTGTCTGTGTGGACCGTGACAGCGGCAACTACGAAACCTTCCGCCGCTGGCTGGTGGTGCCTGATGAGGCCGGTTTGCAGAACCCCGAGGCCGAAGAACTGATTTCCGATGCCCGGGATGAAATTGCGGACATCGAGGTGGGTGATTTCATCGAAAAACCCATCGAAAGCATGCCGATTGGCCGTATCGGTGCCATGGCTGCCAAACAGGTCATCTTGCAAAAAATCCGCGATGCCGAGCGTGAGATGCTGTTGAACGACTTCATGTCGCGCGGCGAAAAAATCTTCGTGGGCACCGTGAAGCGCATGGACAAGGGTGACCTGATCGTGGAAAGCGGCCGGGTTGAGGGTCGTTTGCGCCGCACCGAAATGATTCCGAAGGAAAACTTCCGCACCGGTGACCGCGTGCGCGCCATGATCATGGAGGTAGACCTGACTCTGCGTGGCGCCCCCATCGTGTTGTCCCGTTCGGCTCCCGCCTTCATGATCGAGTTGTTCCGCCAGGAAGTGCCCGAGATCGAGCAAGGCCTGTTGGAGATCAAAACCTGTGCCCGTGACCCCGGTTCGCGCGCCAAGATTGCCGTGTTGTCGCACGACAAACGTGTAGACCCCATCGGCACCTGCGTGGGGGTGCGTGGCTCGCGTGTCAATGGTGTGACCACTGAACTGGCCGGCGAGCGCGTGGATATTGTGTTGTGGAGCGAAGACCCCGCTCAGTTTGTGATCGGCGCCTTGGCCCCGGCCAACGTGCAGTCCATCGTGGTCGACGAAGAGCGCCATGCCATGGATGTGGTGGTGGACGAAGAAAATTTGGCCATCGCCATTGGTCGCGGGGGGCAAAACGTGCGTCTGGCGTCGGATCTGACCGGGTGGCGCATCAACATCATGACCGCTGACGAGTCTGCGCAAAAGCAGGCCGCCGAGTCCGATGGTGTGCGTGCGTTGTTCATGGCCAAGCTCGATGTGGACCAGGAAATTGCCGACATCCTCATCGATGAAGGGTTCACCAGCCTAGAGGAGGTGGCCTATGTGCCGCTCCAGGAAATGCTGGACATCGAATCGTTCGACGAAGACACCGTCACCGAATTGCGCACACGCGCGAAAGATGCGTTGTTGACGATGGAGTTGGTTCGGGAAGAAAGCGTCGAGGCCGTGTCGCAGGATCTGCGTGACATGGAGGACCTCTCTCCTGAAATGATCGCGCAGCTGGCTGCCGGCGGCGTGCACACACGCGACGACCTGGCCGACCTCGCCACTGACGAATTGTCTGAAATTACCGGGCAATCGCCCGACGAAGCGACAGCCCTGATCATGAAGGCACGCGCTCACTGGTTTGCCGGTGAAGCGGGTGAGGCCCAATCCTGATCACGGAGGCAACGGAGAACACACCCATGACCAGCATCAGCGTCGCAGAATTGGCAGCCGAACTGCACAAACCCACCCACACCCTGCTGGAGCAACTGGCCAGCGCCGGTGTGTCCAAGTCATCGGGTGCCGATCCCGTTTCCGAGGCAGACAAGCACAAGTTGCTGAGCTACCTTCAAGTCAGCCACGGCACAGCGTCTGGCGAGCGCAAAAAGATCACTTTGGTCAAAAAATCGACCACAGAGATCAAGCAAGCCGATGCCACCGGGCGTGCCCGTACCATTCAGGTGGAAGTGCGCAAAAAACGCACGTTCATTCAGCGTGACGAAGACGTGGCGGCCGAAACCGCAGTGGCTGAGCGCCCCAGTGCCCCCGCTGCGGATGCCGAAGCCCTCAAGCGTCGCGAGGAAGATGCGCGTCAGCAGGCCGAGTTGTTGCGTTTGCAGGAAGAAGAACTGGCCCAGCGACGTCAAGAGCGTGAAGCGCAAGAGGCACGTGAAGCCGAGGCTGCAGCCAAGCAGGAGCAAGAGCGTCAAGCCGCACGCGCCGAAGCTGAAGCCGAAGCTGCCCGTTTGGATGCTGCACGGCGCGCTGCTGAGAGTGCATCGGCCCAACAAAATGCCCAGCCGCCCGCTGCAGTGGCCGCACCCATGGCCCCCGTTGCACCACAGTCCAACGCTCAGGAAGAGGCTCAACAAGAAGCCCGCCGCGTGCAGCAAGCGAAGGTTGCCAGCGAAAAAGCCGCTGAGGCAGCCAAGGCGCTGGATCTGCAAGACCGTCGCCGCAAGGCAGAGGCAGAGGCTGCAGCCATTCGCGAAATGATGTCAGCGCCCAAGAAGGTGCTGGTGGCCAAAAAGCCTGAGCCCGAAGTCAAGCCTGTTGTGGATCCCAAAGCAGCCTTGAAGGGCACTTTGCACAAGCCCGCTGGTTCCACGGCTCCGGGTGCGGCCCGTCCGGCTGTGGCCGCCCCGGGTGCTGCAGGTAAAAAAGAAGTCAAATCTGAAAACCTGTCGTCCACATGGAAGGACGATGCGGCGAAGAAAAAAGAAATCAAAACCCGCGGTGACACCTCGGCGGGCCGCTCCAACTGGCGTGGGGGTCCCAAGGGTCGACGCGACAGCAGAGACAGCCGCGACAACCAGGCTTCGACCTTTTCGGCTCCGGCCGAGTTCAAGGTGTTGGAAGTTCACGTGCCCGAGACCATCACGGTTGCGGAGTTGGCCCACAAGATGTCGGTGAAGTCGTCCGAAGTCATCAAGCATTTGATGAAATTGGGCCAAATGGTCACCATCAACCAGCCGTTGGACCAAGACACCGCCATGATTGTGGTGGAGGAATTGGGTCACCGCGCCGTGCAGGCTGCCCTGGACGATCCTGAGGCTTTCACCGACGATGAAATGTCCACCGAGCAGGCCGAGTCGGTGTCTCGTGCGCCTGTGGTCACGGTCATGGGCCACGTCGATCACGGCAAAACCTCGCTGCTGGACTACATCCGCCGTGCCAAAGTGGCGGCGGGTGAGGCTGGCGGCATCACGCAGCACATCGGCGCCTACCATGTGGAAACGCCTCGCGGCATGATTTCCTTCCTGGACACCCCCGGTCACGAGGCGTTCACCGCCATGCGTGCCCGTGGTGCCAAGGCGACCGACATTGTGATTCTGGTGGTGGCTGCCGACGACGGCGTGATGCCCCAAACCAAAGAGGCCATCAAACACGCGAAGGCGGCAGGTGTGCCCATCGTGGTGGCCATCACCAAGGCCGACAAGCCCGATGCCAACCCTGACCGCGTCAAGCAAGAGTTGGTGGTGGAAGAGGTGGTGCCCGAAGAGTACGGCGGTGAATCGCCCTTCGTGCCCGTGTCGTCCAAAACCGGTATGGGTGTGGACGAGTTGCTGGAGCAGGTGCTGTTGCAAGCCGAAGTGCTGGAACTGAAAGCCCCCGTCGATGTGATGGCCAAAGGCCTGGTCATCGAAGCCCAGCTGGACAAAGGCCGGGGCCCTGTCGCCACCGTGCTGGTGCAATCAGGCACCTTGAAGGTGGGTGACGTGGTGTTGGCCGGTCAAACCTTTGGCCGCGTGCGCGCCATGCTGGATGAAAACGGGCGCACCGCGAAGTCGGCAGGCCCTTCCATCCCGGTCGAAATCCAAGGTCTGACCGAAGTGCCGCAAGCGGGCGACGAATTCATGGTCTTGTCCGACGAACGCCGGGCCCGTGAAATTGCCACCTACCGCGCAGGCAAGTTCCGCAACACCAAACTGGCCAAGCAACAGGCCGCCAAGTTGGAAAACATGTTCAGCGACATGACGGCGGGCGAGGTCAAAACCCTGCCCATCATTGTCAAAGCCGATGTGCAAGGTTCGCAAGAAGCGTTGTCGCAATCGTTGCTCAAGCTGTCCACCGACGAAGTCAAGGTGCAGCTGGTGTATGCCGGTGTCGGCGGCATCAGCGAGTCCGATGTGAACTTGGCCATTGCGTCCAAAGCCGTGGTCATTGGCTTCAACACCCGTGCCGATGCCGGTGCGCGAAAGTTGGCCGAAAACAACGGCGTGGACCTGCGTTACTACAGCATCATTTACGACGCTGTGGACGAACTCAAGGTTGCCATGTCTGGCATGCTGACACCCGATCGCCGCGAGGAAGTCATCGGTATGGCCGAGATCCGCACGGTGTTTGTGGCGTCCAAGATCGGTACTGTGGCCGGTTGTATGGTCACCGGTGGTTACGTCACCCGCAGCGCGCATTTCCGCCTGCTGCGCGAAAACATGGTGGTGTACACCGGCGAGCTCGATTCTTTGAAGCGCATGAAAGACGACGTGCGCGAAGTCAAGGAAGGCTTCGAGTGCGGTATCAAGCTGCGCAACTACAACGACATCAAAGAGGGCGATCAGCTCGAATTCTTCGAAGTCAAGGAAGTGGCGCGCACGCTGTGAAGCGGAGGCATTGAACGCATGGCCGCCAAAAAGTCATCCACCCCCAACCGCGGTTTTCGCGTGGCCGATCAGATCCAGCGCGATCTGACCGAGCTGATTGCGCGCGAGCTCAAAGACCCGCGGGTGGGTATGGTGACCATCCAGACTGTCGAAGTCACACCCGACTACGCCCACGCGCAGGTGTATTTCAGCCTGCTCACCGGCGACCCGGTGGCCACCACGGTGGCGCTCAACCAGGCTGCCGGTTTCCTTCGCAACGGCTTGTTCAAGCGCCTGCACATCCACACCGTGCCCACGCTGCACTTTCATTTCGACCGCACCACCGAGCGTGCCGCCGACATGAACGCGCTGATTGCCAAGGCCGTGTCTTCCCGCGCGCAGGACGAATAGGCATGACAGCGCCACGCACACGGGTGCAGCGGCGCCCTGTGCATGGGGTGTTGCTGCTCGACAAACCGCTGGGGTTCTCCAGCAACCAGGCTTTGCAAAAGGCCAAATGGTTGCTGCGTGCCGACAAAGCGGGCCACACCGGCACCCTGGACCCCCTGGCCACCGGCGTGTTGCCCCTGTGTTTCGGGGCAGCCACCAAATTCAGCCAGCAGCACCTGGACGCCAACAAGTGCTACCGCGCCACCCTGCGGTTGGGCCAAGCCACAGCCACCGGGGACGCCGAGGGCGACGTGGTGGCCACGGCCGATGTCCCGCCCATCACCCAAGCCAGCCTCGATGCCCTGGCCCAACGCATGACGGGCCCGCAGCAACAACTGCCCCCCATGTATTCGGCGCTGAAAAAAGACGGCAAGGCTTTGTACGAATACGCCCGTGCGGGGCAAACCGTGGAGCGGGAGCCGCGCCACATTGAAATTTATGCATTGAATATGGCTATGACGCTTGATGGTGAAGGGTTTGTAGCTATCGATTTCGATGCATCTTGCAGCAAAGGCACCTACATCCGCACCCTGGGCGAGGACATTGCCAAAGCGCTGGGCACCGTGGGCCACCTGCGCGCCTTGCGCCGCACCCAGACTGGGAATTTCAACGAGGCCGGTTGCATCAGCTTGGCGCAGTTGGAAGCGATGGACGACAACGCCCGGCTGCAGACCTTGCAGCCGCTCACCGTGATGTTGCCCCATCACACACCGGTCACACTCGACGGCGACAATGCCGGGCGGTTCCTGAGCGGCTTGCGCCGCCGCACTGCCATGGCAGACACGGCCGAAGTGGCTGTGTATGGCACGCAGCCGACCGCCTTGCTGGGCACCGCCCACGTGTTGGGTGGCGAGCTCGTGCCGACCCGTTTGCTCAACCCGCTGGAAATCCAGCAAATCCTTGAGCAGTCCCGTTTACAACCCGATTTCGCTGGCGAACCGGCCAGCTCCGTGGCATTGCCACACTGACCGGTGCTGAACCAAACCCTTCGTTGGCCAGCCCCTTTTTTAGTTCTTCAGGACGTACCCATGAGTCAAAAACAAATCCGCAACATTGCCATCATTGCCCACGTTGACCACGGCAAAACCACCATGGTGGACCAGTTGCTGCGCCAGTCCGGTACGTTTGCCGACCACGAAAAGGTGGTGGACACCGTGATGGACAACAACGCCATTGAAAAAGAGCGTGGCATCACGATTCTGGCCAAGAACTGTGCTGTGAGCTGGGAAGGCACCCACATCAACATCGTGGACACCCCCGGACACGCGGACTTCGGTGGCGAAGTGGAGCGTGCCCTGTCCATGGTGGACAGCGTGTTGCTGCTGATCGACGCGCAAGAGGGCCCCATGCCCCAAACCCGCTTCGTGACCAAGAAGGCCTTGGCCCTGGGTCTGAAGCCCATCGTGGTGGTGAACAAGGTGGACAAGCCTGGTGCCAACCCCGACAAGGTGGTAAACGCCGCGTTTGACCTGTTTGACAAGCTGGGAGCCACCGACGAGCAGTTGGACTTCCCCGTGGTCTACGCCTCCGGCATCAACGGCTGGTCTTCTTTGGAAGAAGGTGCGCCCGGTGAGCAGTGGGGCCCCGACATGTCGGCCCTGTTCAACACCATCCTGAAGCACGTGCCGCCGAACTCTGGCGACGCTGCTGCACCCTTGCAGCTGCAAGTGTCCGCGTTGGACTTCTCCACCTTCGTCGGTCGCATCGGTGTGGGCCGCATCAGCCAGGGCACCATCAAGCCCTCGATGGACGTGGTGGTGATGGAAGGCCCCGGTGGCAAAACCATCAAAGGCCGCATCAACCAAGTGCTGACGTTCCAGGGCCTGGACCGCGTGCAGGTGACCGAGGCGGGTCCTGGCGACATCGTGCTCGTCAACGGCATTGCCGACATCGGTATTGGCGTGACCATCACCGACCCCCTCAACCCCACCCCCCTGCCCATGCTCAAGGTGGACGAGCCCACCCTGACCATGAACTTCTGCGTGAACACCAGCCCCTTGGCTGGCCGTGAAGGCAAGTACGTCACCAGCCGCCAGATTTGGGACCGTTTGCAAAAAGAGTTGCAACACAACGTGGCCTTGCGTGTGAAAGAGACTGACGAAGAAGGTATTTTCGAAGTCATGGGCCGCGGTGAATTGCACCTGACCATCCTGCTGGAAAACATGCGCCGCGAAGGCTACGAACTGGCCGTGTCCAAGCCCCGTGTGGTGTTCCGCGACATCGATGGCGTGCGCCACGAACCCATTGAAATGGTGACCGCCGACATCGAAGAGCAGCACCAAGGCGGCGTGATGCAAGCCCTGGGCGAACGCAAGGGCGAGCTGGTGAACATGGAGCCGGACGGCCGTGGCCGCGTGCGCCTGGAGTACCGCATTCCCGCGCGCGGTCTGATCGGTTTCACCAACGAGTTCTTGAACCTGACCCGTGGTTCCGGCCTGATTGCCAACATTTTCGACAGCTACGAACCGCACAAAGGCGACATCGCAAGCCGCAAAAACGGTGTGCTGATCTCCATGGACGACGGCGAAATTTTCACCTATGCCCTGGGCAAGCTGGACGACCGTGGCCGCATGTTCGTGAAGGCGAACGACCCGGTGTACGAAGGCATGATCGTGGGTATCCACAACCGCGACAACGATCTGATCGTGAACGCCACCCGCACCAAACAGCTGACCAACTTCCGCGTGTCTGGCAAGGAAGACGCGGTCAAGATCACCCCACCCATTGAGCTGAACCTCGAATACGGCGTGGAATTCATCGAAGACGACGAGTTGGTGGAAATCACACCCAAGAGCGTGCGCCTGCGCAAGCGTTACCTGAAAGAACACGACCGCAAGCGCGCCGCCAAGTCCTGATCGCTGCACACGCGGCAGAGCAACACAAAACGGGGCCCAGTCCTGAGCGCGTCCGCGAAAGGCTGGGTTGGCGTCGGCGCAGCCAACACGCCCAGCAAGCGCAAAAATCCCCGTCAGCTCCGTCCATCGTGGCATGATGTTTTGGTGTCTTGCACACCCCAACACCCATGACCACAGACCCCCGCCCCACGTCCGTTGACCCCGATGGCGACACCGAGCCCATCGCACTGATCACCCCCGACGTGCTGGCCGTTCGGCACGGACGCGTGGGGTGCATCACCCTCAACCGACCCCGCGCCCTCAACGCCTTGTCGCTGGACATGGTGCGGGCCTTGACCAACGCCCTGCTGCAATGGCGGGACGACCCCGCCGTGCTGGCTGTGGCCGTCCGTGGCAGCGGCAAAGAGGGGCCTTTTTCGGCGTTTTGTGCAGGGGGCGACATCCGGTTTTTCCACCAGGCGGCGCTGGCGGGCGACCCCCGTCTGGAAGACTTCTTCACAGAGGAATACCGACTCAACCACCTGGTTCACACCTACCCCAAGCCCTACATCGCTTTCATGGACGGCATCGTCATGGGCGGCGGCATGGGCATCAGCCAAGGAGCCAGTTTGCGGGTGGTCACACCCCGCACCAAAATGGCCATGCCTGAAACCGGCATTGGCCTGTTTCCTGACGTGGGCGGGGGCTTTTTTCTGAGTCGATGTCCCGGGCGGGTGGGCGAGTGGCTGGCGTTGACCGGTCAGACCATCGAAGCCGGTGACGCCGTGGCATTTGGTTTGGCCGACGGTTGTCTGGACGCCGCGCGTTTGAATGTGGTGTGGGCGGAGCTGCAGTCCACCCCCTTCGAGTCCGCCAATGCAGTGGAGCATCTGGTTGAAACAAAACTTGTAGCTAAATTGTCAATCAGCAAAGGCGTTAGAGGCAAAATTGATCAATATTTTTCGCTGGAATCTGTGCCTGCCATTCTGGCCGCGCTGGCGGCCGATTCCTCCGAATTTGCCCAAGCCACCGCAGCCGCTCTGCGCAAACGCTCACCGCTGATGCTGGCGGTGGTGCTGGAGCAAATCCGCCGAGCCCGCCGCATGGGGCTGGCCGACGATTTGCGCATGGAGCGCGACATGGTGCGCCACTGCTTCCATCCCCTGCATTTGGGGCGATCGCCTGCCGACGGGGAAGCGGTGGAGGGCATTCGGGCGCTGGCCATCGACAAAGACCACCAGCCCCAGTGGCAGCCCAGCCGGGCAGAAGACGTGACGCCCGCCATGGTGGCCCCGTTTTTCACCAGCCCCTGGCCCGTTCACGCCCATCCCTTGGCCGGGTTGGGTTGATGCCCCAGCGTCACAGGCACAGGTACAGGCTTGTGACGCTGCTCAGCGGTTGTGCACCTTCATCGCGCGTTCGACCTCGCGTTTGCCCTCGCGGTCTTTGATGGTGTCGCGTTTGTCGTGTTCGGCCTTGCCTTTGCCCAGCGCCACTTCGCACTTCACCTTGCCACTTTTCCAGTGCAGGTTCAGGGGGACCAGGGTGTAGCCCTTTTGCTCGACCTTGCCCACCAGACGGCGGATTTCGTCTTTGTGCAGCAGCAGCTTTTTGATGCGGGCGGCCTCGGCCGTGACGTGGGTTGAGGTGGTCCGCAGCGGATTGATCTGGCAACCAATCAGGTACAACTCACCCTCGCGAATGATCACGTAGCCATCGGTCAGCTGCACCTTGCCCTCGCGCAGCGCTTTCACCTCCCAGCCTTGCAGCACCATGCCCGCTTCGTGCCGCTCTTCGATGTGGTAGTTGAATACCGCTTTCTTGTTGTCCGCAATCCGCGTCACCACGGGTTTGCTGTCGGGTTTTTTGAGGGATTTGCCTGCTGCAGCAGAAAGCGGGGCCGTGGGTTTGGAGGTGGTCATTCAAGCGAGTCAAAAATACCCTGGCGAATACAATCGCCAAAGCCTTCCGATTGTATGAAAAGCGTTCACAAATCCGTCTTGCTCTGGCACAGCGCCCATGAAATGTTCTCGCTGGTGACCGACGTGGCCCAGTACCCCCAATTTTTGCCTTGGTGTGACCAGGCCTCCGTGCTTGACGCCACCCACCTGGGCATGACTGCCAAAGTCGGCATGGCCTTGGGCGGGCTGCGGCAAAGCTTTACCACCCGCAACACCCACGAAACTGACCGCAAAGTGCAAATGCAGCTGGTGGATGGGCCGTTTTCCCGCTTGGACGGCACCTGGGAATTCACCCCGTTGGGCGATGCCTCACAGCGGGCTTGCAAGGTGGAGTTTCGGTTGAATTACGGTTTTTCCAGTGCCACGCTGGCGGCGCTGGTCGGGCCCGTGTTCGACAAAATTGCCGCCAATCTGGTCGATGCGTTTGTCAAGCGGGCCGACCAGGTGTACGGCGTGGGTGACGCCTGATGTTGCGCATCACCCTGGTGTGGTCACCCGCACCCCGGCAAGTGGTGCAAGACACCCTGGCACTGCCTGAAGGGGCCACCGTGGCCACTGCGTTGGTGCGCTCGGGTTGGAAGGACCGTTTTGGCTTTGACGCGATGCCGGATGTGGCGTTCGGCATCTGGAACTTGCCCGCCCAACTGCAAACACCGCTGCGTGACCTGGACCGCGTGGAAATTTACCGGCCACTGAAAGTAGACCCCAAAGTGGCACGCCGCCAGCGCTTCAACAAACAAGGCGCCAAGGCCGCCGGCTTGTTTGCCCGCAAGCGCCCGGGGGCCAAAGCCGGTTATTGAAGCACCGTCAACAAAGGCGCTCAGGGGCGGCAGCTTTGCTGCACGATTTGCTGAAGTCGGGCTTTTTCAGTGTTCCGCAGGGTTTCATCCATGAAGACGCGCTCGCCTTTGGCATTGACGGTGGTCACGCGGCTTTCGGTGTTCAGGGAAGCCAACCCGCGTTGTGCGCGCTGACAGTTCTCAGCCCGGGCCTGAGCGGCTTTTTGCTCTTCGGCCTTTTGTTTGGCTTTTTCAGCATCTTCAGCTTGTTTTTTCTTGGCTTCCAGCTCTGCGGTTTTCTTTTCGGCAGCAGAATGGGGCGGAGGTTGCTCACGGCTTGCAGGTGCCGTTGTGGCTGCCGCCGGTGTTTTGCGCGACTCGCCAGGGCGGTGTTGGATGGCGCTGTCGGGGATGTGGGCGGGCGGCGCGGTGTCGCTGAACACCTTGCGCCCGGTGGCATCGATCCATTGCCACTGCGCCCAACCGGGCAAGGCACTCAGGGCCAGCGCCAGCGCGACCAGCCGCAAACACGGTGCGAGGAACTCAGGCTTTGACATGGCCGCAGTGTAGCCACAACCCCCCGGGTGGCAACACCCTGTACAGGTCCCCTTGACGACGCGGTCCGGCCCGAGGTGCGTCAGCCACTGGCTACAATACGTCTTTTGGAGCCTCGCCATGCGCCTTCTCGGCAATGCGCTCACCTTCGACGATGTGTTGTTGGTGCCTGCGTTTTCCCAAGTCCTGCCCAAGGACACCTCCCTCGCCACCCAATTCACCCGCAACATCCGGCTGAACCTGCCCCTGGTTTCTGCGGCCATGGACACGGTCACCGAAGCCCGGTTGGCCATTGCCATTGCCCAGGAGGGGGGTATTGGCATCGTGCACAAAAACCTGTCTATCGCCGAGCAGGCGGCCCACGTGGCCAAAGTGAAACGCTACGAATCGGGCGTGTTGCGCGATCCGGTGGTCATCACTCCCCAAACCACGGTGCGCCAGGTCAAGCAGCTGTCCGATGAGCTGGGCGTGTCCGGCTTCCCCGTGGTGGACGCCGGGCGGGTGGTCGGTATCGTCACCGGGCGCGACTTGCGGTTTGAATCTCGCAACGACTTGCCTGTGAGCGAGGTCATGACCCCACGCGAGAGGCTGGTCACGGTGGCTGAAGGCACCACCCCCGAAGAAGCCAAAGCTTTGTTGAACAAGGTCAAGCTGGAGCGTTTGCTGGTGGTCAACGAGGGGTTCGAGCTGAAAGGCCTGATCACGGTCAAAGACATCAACAAGCAGCTCAATTTCCCGAACGCCGCACGCGATGCTTTGGGCAAATTGCGCGTGGGTGCCGCTGTGGGCGTGGGTGAGGGCACCGAAGAGCGCGTCGCCGCACTCGTGAAAGCCGGTGTAGACGCCTTGGTGGTGGACACGGCGCACGGCCACAGCAAAGGCGTGATCGACCGCGTGCGCTGGGTCAAACAAACCTATCCCCATGTGGAAGTGATCGGCGGCAACATTGCCACCGGCGCTGCCGCTCGGGCACTGGCAGAGGCCGGGGCCGATGCCGTGAAGGTGGGCATTGGCCCAGGTTCCATCTGCACCACCCGCATCGTGGCGGGTGTGGGGGTGCCCCAAATCACGGCCATTGACAACGTGGCCACGGCTCTCAAAGGCACGGGCGTACCGCTGATCGCAGACGGTGGCATTCGTTACAGCGGCGACATTTCCAAAGCCATTGCCGCAGGCGCTGGCACGGTCATGATGGGCGGCATGTTTGCTGGCACCGAAGAAGCCCCTGGCGAGGTCATTCTGTACCAGGGCCGCAGCTACAAGAGCTACCGTGGCATGGGCAGCATAGGCGCCATGAAGGCCGGCTCGGCCGACCGCTATTTCCAGGAAAACGACGAAACCACCAACCCCAACGCCGACAAACTGGTGCCAGAAGGCATTGAGGGCCGCGTGCCGTACAAGGGCTCGGTGGTGTCCATCATTTACCAAATGGCCGGTGGCTTGCGGGCCAGCATGGGTTACTGCGGTTGTGGCTCTATCGCGGAGTTGCACGACCAAGCCGAGTTTGTGCAGATCACCACGGCGGGCATTCGTGAAAGCCACGTGCACGACGTGCAAATCACCAAAGAAGCCCCCAACTACCGGGCCGAGTAACCCCTCTGCGCCCAAGCCGCATCCCTCGCGGGAGCGGCTTTTTTCTTTTTGTCTGCCCCACGACTGACGCACCATGCAGCACCAAAAAATCCTCATCCTTGATTTCGGTTCACAGGTCACCCAGCTCATTGCCCGCCGCGTGCGCGAGGCCCATGTGTATTGCGAGGTGCACCCCTGCGACGTGACCGACGACTGGGTGCGCGAGTTCGCGGCCGATGGCCAGTTGAAGGGTGTGATTCTGTCGGGCAGCCATGCCAGTGTGTACGAGGTGGATGACAAAGCCCCCGACGCCGTGTACCAGTTGGGCGTGCCCGTGCTGGGCATTTGTTACGGCATGCAGACCATGGCGCAGCAACTGGGCGGCAAGGTGGAGGCTGGCCATACCCGTGAATTCGGCTACGCCGAGGTGCGTGCCCGCGGCCACACCGAGCTGCTGAAAGACATGGCCGACTTCACCACCCCTGAAGGCCACGGCATGTTGAAGGTGTGGATGAGCCACGGCGACAAGGTCACAGAGCTGCCGCCCGGCTTCAAACTCATGGCCAGCACCGATGCATGCCCCATCGCCGGCATGGCCGACGAGGCACGCCGTTTTTACGCCGTGCAGTTCCACCCCGAAGTGACACACACTGTGCAAGGCAAAGCATTGCTGGAGCGTTTTGTGCTGGGCATTTGTGGCACCCGGCCTGATTGGGTCATGCGCGACCATGTGGCCGAGGCAGTGGAAAAAATCCGCGCCCAGGTGGGTGACGAAGAGGTCATTCTGGGCTTGTCGGGCGGGGTCGATTCCTCGGTGGCCGCCGCCCTGATTCACCGCGCCATTGGCGACCAGCTTACCTGCGTGTTCGTTGACCATGGCCTGTTGCGCCTGAACGAAGGCGACATGGTGATGGACATGTTCGAAGGCAAGTTGCACGCCAAGGTCATTCGCGTGGACGCCAGCGACCTGTTCCTGGGCAAGCTGGCCGGGGTGGCCGAGCCTGAAGCCAAACGCAAAATCATCGGTGGCTTGTTTGTGGACGTGTTCAAAGCCGAAGCCGCCAAACTGAAGGCGGGCGACGGTGGCCACAAAGGTGCGACGTTCCTGGCCCAAGGCACCATTTACCCTGACGTGATCGAATCCGGCGGGGCCAAAAGCAAAAAAGCCGTCACCATCAAAAGCCACCACAACGTGGGTGGCCTGCCAGAGCAGCTGGGCCTGAAACTGCTGGAACCCCTGCGCGACCTGTTCAAAGATGAGGTGCGTGAGCTGGGTGTTGCCCTGGGCCTGCCGCACGACATGGTGTACCGCCACCCTTTCCCAGGGCCAGGCCTGGGTGTGCGGATTCTGGGCGAGGTCAAAAAAGACTATGCCGACCTGCTGCGCCGCGCCGACGCCATCTTCATTGAAGAGCTGCGCAACTTTGTGGACGCCGACACCGGCAAAACCTGGTACGACCTCACCAGTCAGGCCTTCACCGTGTTCCTGCCTGTGAAAAGCGTGGGCGTGATGGGCGATGGCCGCACCTACGACTACGTGGTGGCCCTGCGCGCTGTGCAAACCAGCGATTTCATGACCGCAGACTGGGCCGAACTGCCCTACGCCTTGCTGAAGAAGGTGAGCAGCCGCATCATCAACGAAGTGCGCGGCATCAACCGCGTGACGTATGACGTGAGCAGCAAACCACCGGCGACGATCGAGTGGGAATGATCGGCGGGTTCACCCTGGCGATGGCGATGGCGATGGCGGCGCGGGGCAACCCTTGATGCCCCCTGGCATCAAACAGCTTGCAGTCACCCTGCTGATGGTTGCAGGCGTGTCTGCCGCTGCTGCGGCCACGGCAGGCACACCGCCAGGCCCCACGGCAATCCCGGCCACAACCTGGCAAGGCCCGTTGTCGGGAAAAGTTGAATTCCAGAGCATCACGCCGCCTGATCGGTGGCAATTTGTCCGCAAAA
Source organism: uncultured Hydrogenophaga sp. (assembly GCA_964342395.1). Lineage (GTDB taxonomy): Bacteria > Pseudomonadota > Gammaproteobacteria > Burkholderiales > Burkholderiaceae_C > UBA2334. The sequence continues at coordinate 10,140 of CAYFFJ010000019.1, read as the reverse complement.
ACCTGGACAACACCACAACCGTTCAGGTGCATGGCGACCTGCTGTTGCCAACCCAGCACGGCGGCAAAGTGCCGGCGGTGGTCATCAGCCACGACAGTGGGGGTGTCACCCCCAGCTGTACGACGTGTGGGCCAAAGCCCTGAACGCGGCGGGCGTGGCGGTGTTCATCCCCGACAGTTTCAAACCGCGTGGCATTGACAGCACCACCCACCACCAAGGCCAGGTCGATGTGGCTGCCAACGTGGCCGACGCGTTGAATGCACTCAAGCTGCTGGCCAGCCACCCGCACATTGACGCGGGCCGCATATTTCACATGGGCGGATCACGGGGCGGCACTGCGGCGTTTGAAACCCAGTGGGACATGGTGCGCCAAGCCGTCATCACCGACGGCTTGAAATTTGCCGGGCATGTCACGTTGTACCAAGGCAACTGCAACACCCGCTTTCGGTTTGACCGTGGCAGCGCCCGCCCAGCGCCCATGCTGGCACTGCCGGGCGGCGCGGACGACGGCGCCCCGGCAAACGCCTGTGTGGCGTACTTCACCGAGCTGAACCGGGGCGGTGCCCACATCAGCTGGCAAATTTACCCCGATGCGCAACACAACTTTGACGGCAGCACGCCCAGCACCTACCTGGCGCAGGGCGTGACGGCCAAGAACTGCGCCATCGAGGTGTTTGTGACCGACGTGAAGGGCGGTGGCCTGGGCGAAGCGCGCGACCACAAGACCGGTCAATCCATTCAGGGCCTTGGTGAATGGAATCGGGCGTTTGCAGCCTGCAACAGCCGGGGGTTCACGGTGGGCGAAAACCGTGCAGCGCGGGAGCAAGCTGTTCGCGATGTGCTGGCGTTCATCAAAGCAACGCACGCAAACCCAGGCGCTGTTCCAAACGGGGGCAGCTGACCCCCGGCCTGAATGTGCTTTTTTGAATAAAAAGGCACCTAACGCTTGGTAAAAATGAACAGTTTGCTATTTATTTAATTTATAGCAAACTGTTGTTCAAAGAAAAGCGTTGAAGCGTGTTTTGATGCTTAACGGGCCAAAAACCCATCCCAAATCAGCTTGGCCCCGGTCAGGAACATGCCCCAGTCCACCAGCCGGTAAAACCACACCGTGCTGATGCGCCGTGCCACCTTCACCCCCGTCCACACACCCAGCGGCGCAAACGGCAGCAGGGCCAGTGAGGTGGTGAAGTTACGCAGATCGAGCAAACCCAGCCAAGCGTAGGGTAGCCATTTGCTGAGGTTGATCACAAAGAAAAATGCTGCCAGCGTGCCCGTGAACACGGTGGGTGCCAGCTTCAGCGGGATGACGTAGGCGTTCACCGGCGGGCCCCCTGTGTGCGACACAAAGCTGGTGAACCCCGCCGTGGTGGTCATCAAAGCGCCCCACAGTTTGCCGGGGGGCGCAGCACCGACTTTGGGCGGGAACAGCTTGCGCTGTGCCAAAAACACCCAGGCAAACACGCCCACCACCCCCGCCACCGTGTGCGAGTCCAGGGTTTTGAACAGCAGCGCCCCCACCGCAATGCCCAGCAGTCCCCAGGGCAGCATGAAGCGAAACAGTGGCCAGTTCAGTTCTTTGCGAAAGGCTTTGAGCGTCAGCACGTCCATCACCAGCAGCAGGGGCATGAAGATGGCAGCCGCCTGGGGCACGGTCACCGCCAGGGCCATCAGCGGGACGCCCAGCGAGCCAAAGCCGGCGCCAAATCCGCTTTTGCTCAAACCCAGCAAAAACACGGCTGGGATGGCCACCAGGTAGAAAAACGGGTCGGTGTTCAGCGGCATTGGGCTTGTTCCACGAGGTTGGCCATGGCCTGCTGCGCCGGGTCACCCGACGCCTTCAGTGCGGCTGTCACGCTGCGCTGGTTGATGGCGGGCTGGTTTTGGCTGACCTTCCATTTGCCTTGCAACCGTACCACCGGAATTTCAATGCCGACGATGGCCGACAGCAGCCGTTCGGTGTAATCCGCCGGGGCATCGCTGACCTGCCAGGGGTGGGGTTGCGCACTTTCGTGCGTGCGGGTGAGGGCATTGAGCAGGTCCAGCTTCCAGCCGGTGTCGTGCACCGCTTGCAGGGGGCCGCTGGCGTGCACCACCGCATAGTTCCACGTGGGCACCACCTTGCCGCCGTCGGTTTTGGTGGCATACCAGTTGGGCGATATGTAAGCGCTGGCCCCCTGAAAAACCGCCAGCACCTGGCGTGGCTCACCATCTGCATTGGGGTGCCAGATGGGGTTTTGGCGGGCCACATGGCCCACCAGCATGGTGCGGCCAGCTGCGTCGGTGCGCAGCAGCAGCGGCACGTGGTCGGCCACCAACCCTTCGGTTGTGTGGCCCACCACCGTGGCCAAGGGGTGTTGCGCCACCAGGGCGTGCAGCACTTCGGGGCGGGTTTCTTCAAAATGGCTTGGGTTGTACATGGCGGGGCAGGGCCTGTGACGGTGGTTGTGGCTGTGATGAAATGTGCCTCCATTTTGCAGGCCTGCCCGTTTTGCCCATGACCGACCCCCACACCGATGCGCACTGGATGCAACTCGCCCTGGCGCAAGCCCGGCTGGCCGCTGACGCGGGCGAGGTGCCTGTGGGTGCGGTGGTGGTGAAAAACGGCCAGCTGCTGGCCACCGGGTGCAACGCCCCCATAGCAGGGCACGACCCCACGGCCCATGCCGAAATGGCGGCGCTGCGCGCGGCGGCCCAGGCGCTGGGCAACTACCGGCTGGACGGCTGCACGCTCTACGTCACCCTGGAGCCCTGCGCCATGTGCAGCGGCGCCATGCTGCACGCCCGTTTGGCCCGCGTGGTGTACGGTGCCCCCGACGCCAAAACCGGCGCGGCCGGTGGGCTGTTCAACCTGTTTGCCCAGCCCGGTTTGAACCACCAGACCCACGCCAGTGGCGGCGTGCTGGCCGACGCCTGCGCGGCGGAGCTGCAAGCGTTTTTCAAGCCCCGGCGGGTGAACGCCCAGCCCCTGCGCGAAGACGCGCTGCGCACGCCCGCGCAGCGGTTTGCCGCGTTGCCCGGGTTGCCGTGGGCCGACCACACCGTGGCCGACCTGCCTGCGCTCGGCGGCCTGCGTTTGCAATGGGGCGAAGCGGGCAACGCCCAGGCCCCCACCACCCTGCTGTGCCTGCACGGCAACCCCGGCTGGGGCGCGCAATACGCACCCCTGGTGCCCGCGTGGGTGGCGGCCGGTGCCCGCGTGCTGGTACCCGATTTGCCCGGCTTTGGCCGCAGCGACAAACCCAAAAAAGACACCGCCCATACCTTGGCCTGGCACCACACCGTGCTGCTGCAATGGCTGGAGCGGCTGGCCGTGCCGCGCCTGGTGCTGGTGCTGCCTGACGACCCCACCGATGCCTTGCCCCACAGCCTGGGCCAGACGCTGCCCATGGCCTTGGGGCCAGGCTGCCAGGCCGTGTGGCACTGCCACCCGCCCGAGCTGGAGGGCTGCGCCCTGGCCGCGCCACACCCCGACCGGGGCCACAGCGCAGGCCCCAGGGCCTGGATGCCCGCTGGCCGCGACCGCCCCCCCCCCGCCCTGCGCGATGCCGACAGCGCCGCGCTGCTGGCCCAGGCTCGCGCCTGGTGGGCTGGCGAAGGCCCCCGTCCGCCAACGGTTCACCGCTGGGAAGATGTGCCGCAGGTGGTTATGCGGTGACCATTTGCAGGGGAGGCGCGGTGGGATACTTGCCCGCGTGAAAAAACACATCTACATCTACTCACCTTCCAGCGCCGTGCGCGACAAAGTGGCGTTTCGCCGGGGGGTCAAGCGGCTCAAAGCCCTGGGGCACGAGGTGGAGCTGGACGTTGACGCGCTCAGCAGCCACCAGCGTTTTGCGGGCGATGACGCCACCCGCGTCCAGGCCATCACCCGCGCCGCTGCCAGCGGGGCCGACGTGGCGCTGATCTCGCGCGGGGGTTACGGGCTCACGCGCCTGCTGCCCACGCTGCCCTATGCCGACATCGCCAAGGCGATTGAGGGCGGCATGCATTGGGTGGGCTTGAGCGATTTCACCGCCTTGCAAATGGGCCTGATGGCCCACCAGCAGCGGGCCCGCGGTGGACAGGGGGCCGCCGCCCGCACGGTGCCCGCCACCGCCGACACCTTTGGCCTTGGCGCCATCACCTGGGCCGGGCCCGCGCTGGGTGAAGACTTCGGTGCCGACCCCAAGCTGGGCGACGAGGCCAACCCGCTGCCCGACGACATCATGGAGGCCTGCTTCGACGACCTGCTGTGTGGCCTGGGCGAAGGCACGGGCTGGCGCTTGCCCAAACCCGACGTGGCCGCGTTGGAGGGCTTATCAAAAACAGAAGCTGAAATACCAATAAACACGAGCGATACAGGCGTTTTTGATATAAAAAATGCCGTGCTGTGGGGCGGCAACCTCACGGTGCTCACCTCGCTGGTGGGCACACCCTGGCTGCCCACCGTGCCGGGCGGTGTGCTGTTTGTGGAAGACGTGGGGGAGCACCCCTACCGCGTGGAACGCCTGCTCACCACCCTGCTGCACGCAGGCGTGCTGGCGCAGCAGCGGGCCGTGGTGCTGGGCCAGTTCAGCCGCTACAAGCTGGTGCCCGGGCATGACCGGGGCTACAAACTCACCACTGTGGTCGATTGGCTGCGTGCCCAGTTGGCCCCTCGCGGCGTACCGGTGCTGACGGGGCTGCCCTTTGGCCATGTGGCCACCAAGGTGCTGCTGCCGGTGGGCCGCGTGGTGGACCTGGCCGTGCATGGCCGTGAAGCCCTGATGTTCTGGGACGGGCACTGAGAGCGCATTCCAGCCAGGCGCCGTTCAACGCGGTGGCTGCTGGCTGGGCTTCTCGTCAGGCTGTGGCGTTCAGCGCAGAACCTGTGGTGGCGCTGCTGGTGCCACTGGCGGTTTGGGCGTATTCCTTGGCGGCGGCTTCCAGCTGGGCGGTGAGCTGCTGCACAAAACTGTCCACCTCGGTTTCGCTGATCTGGCCGTCCTGGTCGGTGTCCAGTGCTTCCATCAGGGCTTGCAGCGGGTCGGCTTCGGCGGCGGCAGCGCGCTCGGCGGCCGACACCACACCGTCGTCGTTGGTGTCGAGCGGGTCGGCGGCTTCGCTGCTGCCGTCACTGCCGGACACCCCGTCGGGTGGCGGGGGTGGGCGCATGCCCCCCATGGCTTGGGGGCCATCGGTGCCCGAGGCTGAGCGGGACTGGGCAAAAGAGACCGTGTCGGGCGGTGGGGGCAACACACTTTGCATGGCGGTGCCGAGTTCGCTCGCGCTCAGCGAACCGTCTCCATCGCTGTCGGCACCGCTGAACAGGTCTTCTGCCGAACTGTCCAGCGTGACGCCGGTTTTGCTGGTGATGTCTGTGATGGCGGTTTGGAATTCCGACTGGCTGATGCCGCCGCTGCCGTCTTCGTCCATTTTGGCCAGGATTTTTTCCGGCATACGGGCGTTGGGTGGCCGTTGGGTGGCGGCCGTTTGCCACTGGCTGCTGCTGCCAATGCTGCTGATCGAACTCATGGTAGGGGTCCTTTCCTGTGGGGCAGACGCCTGTGTGGCGCTGTGGAGGCAGTGTGTGTGGCAGGGGTAAACCCCGTTTGTCCGCCGTGTGTCGGGTCTGACACAAAAGGCCCCCAAAGGTCTTGAAGTGGCCGGGAAATCGACCCAATTGTGATGATGGCGTGGGGGCTCACCCCCTACACTGCGGGCCATGAACGCCTTGCCCAACATATTGGTGGTGGATGATGACGAGGACATCACCCGGTTGCTCAGTGCCTATCTGGAGCGCTACCGGTTCAACACCTGCACCGCACACGACGCGGCTTCGATGCGCCAGGTGCTGCAACACACCCCGGTGGATCTGGTGGTGTTGGACCTCATGTTGCCCGGCACCGACGGCATGGCACTGGCGCAAGAGCTGCGGGCGCAAACGCGCCTCCCTATCATCATGCTCACCGCGCGTGCGTCGGCCTTTGACCGGATCCTGGGCCTGGAAAATGGGGCCGACGACTACCTGACCAAACCCTTCGAGCCGCGCGAACTGGTGGCCCGCATCCAAAGCGTGCTGCGCCGCTGTGGCTCGTCCACGGGGCAAACCGCACCCACCGTGGCCAGTGCCGGGGTGGTGCGGTTTGACGGTTGGCAGCTTGATCGCGCACGGCGGCATTTGCAGTCTCCTGCGGGCACCGTGGTGCCGCTGTCTGACGCCGAATACCGTTTGTTGAACACATTTCTCAGCAAACCCCATGCGCTGTTTACCCGCGACCAACTGCTGGAGCAAGCGCGCGGCCGGGGTGTGGACCAGCTGGACCGCAGCATCGATCTGCTGGTGTCCCGGCTGCGGCACAAGCTGGCCACCCCCGATGGGCGCAGTGCCCACCCCGTCATCAAAACCGTGCGGGGCGCGGGCTATATGTTCACCGCGCGGTCGGTGGCAGCGGGTGTGGCGTGGGCATGAGGGCGACGGGATGGCGGCATTGGCTGCCGGGCTCGTTGTTTGCCCGCTTGTTGGGTTTGTTGATGGTCATGGCCTTGCTGGGCCACGCCTTGGCCCTGGGCGTGGTGTTGGAGTGGCTGGGCCCGCCGGGCCCGCCCCCGCCGGGCATGGGCGGGCCCCCGCCGACAGGGGGACGCCCACCCCCCGGTGGAGAGTGGGGCATGGTGGCCGACGTGGCCGTTCGCCTGTTGACCATGGTGGTGGCCGCCTGGTGGGGGGCACGCTGGCTGACCCAGCCGGTGAACCGCCTGGCCCAGGCTGCGTCGCAGTGGTCCCAGCGCTTGCAGGCGCCACCCCTTGCGGCAGAAGGGCCCACCGAACTGCGTGAGGCTGCGCAGGCATTCAACGCCATGCAGGCCCAGATCCGCCAGCACCTCAGTGAGCGAGACCGTTTTGTGGCGGCTGTGTCGCACGACTTGCGCACGCCGCTCACCCGTTTGCGGCTGCGGACCGAGGGTTTGGCCGATGCCGCCGAGCGAGCCCGTTTTCAGCGGGACATTGCCGAAATGGACGACATGATCCGCGCCACGCTGGATCACCTGGCGGGCCCGGTGGCAGGTGCCGAGCCTTTTGCCCCTGTGGACGTGGCGGCGCTGGTGCAGAGCCTGGTGGACAACGAAGCCGATGCCGGCCGTGCCGCAACCCTGCTCGCACCCTGGCCCCCGGCTGCCGCACGGGTGTGGGGCCAGCCGGTGGGGCTCCACCGGTGTGTGGGCAACCTGGTGGGCAATGCCCTGCGCTATGGGCATGCCGCCGAGGTGGGGGTGGCCGTGGTGGAGGGGGCGGTGCACATCACGGTGTCCGACAGGGGCCCGGGCCTGCCCGACGCCGAGCTGGACAAGGTCAAACTGCCGTTTTACCGGGCCGAGGCTTCGCGCAACCGCCACACCGGTGGTGTGGGCTTGGGCCTGTCGATTGCCGACGATGTGGCCCGGGCCCACCACGGTCGCCTGGACCTGCGCAACCGCCCTGGCGGCGGTTTGACGGCCACGCTGGTGCTGCCCATGGCGTCAGCCCTGGGTCACCCCCAGCCGCCACAATGAAGTGACTTCCGCCGCCCGGGCGGTGTGCAGGGCGTCCTGGGCCTGGGTGGCTTTGGCGTGGGTGGGGCGGGTGTCCAGCCGGCCCAGCACGGTCAGGCCCGCTTGCGTGATCCAGCCCAGCAACTCGGCCCGGGTGCGCAGCCCCAGGTGCTCGGCCAGGTCTGAAATGACCAGCCAGCCCTCGCCCTGCGGGGCCAGGTGGGCGGCCAGGCCCGTCAAGAAGCCTTTCAGCATGCGGCTGCCTTCGTCGTACACCGCATGTTCGATGGGCGAGCTGGCCCTGGCGGGCAGCCAAGGCGGGTTGCACACCACCAGTGCGGCCCGGCCCGGTGGGAACACATCGGTTTGCAGCAGCGTGACTTGCGCGGCCACCCCCAACTGGGCCAGGTTGGCACGGGCACAGTCCAGGGCGTGGGGCGACAGGTCGGTGCCCACCACCTGTGGCACGCCCCGGCGCACCAGCACCGCCGACAGCACGCCCGAACCCACGCCTACGTCAAACGCCACCCCGCCGGGGTGCAATGCGGTTGGGGGCAGCGGCGCACGGGCCACCAGATCCACGTATTCGCCCCGCACGGGTGAAAACACGCCGTGGTGGGGGTGAATGCGGTTGTGGGGGGCGTCGCCCAGAGCGGGCACGACCACCCCCACGCGCCGCCACTCGTCAGCGCTGGTCAGGCCCAGCACATCGCGCAGCGACGTGACCGAGGGGCCATCGCCCACCGCCGCCACGCCCCAGGCGCGGGTGCAGGCCTGGCGCGTGTCGGGGGCTCGGCGCAGGGTGACCGAGTGGTCTTCCCCCATGGGCAGCAGCAAGGCTCCCAGAATGCGTGCGCGCTGGGCTTGGGCCTGGCGGTGTTGGTGAAAGGCCTCAGCGGGGGATGCCGTGGCACCGGGTGGGCTGCTGGCCTTGCCTGCGGCTTTGCGGCGTTTGCGTGCCGGTGTGGCATCGCACCGCCGGGCCATGGCTTGTAACAGTTGGCGGGCATTGTGAAAGTCGCCGCTCCACAGCAGCGCGGTGCCCGCACACGCCAGGCGGTAGGCCTCGTCGGCGGTGGTGGTGTCGTTGGCCAGCACCACGCGCTGGGGGGCAGGTGCCCCGCGCTCGGAGCGCCAACGGGCGGTGTGGGTCACGCCGTTTTCGGTCCAGGTGATCAGGGGTTGTGGGGGGGTGGGGCTGGGGTGACCCATGGCGGAGGGCAGAGGGCCGGTGTTCGGGTGTGAAAGCATGGGGCAGCGGCCAGAAATGGGGTTGCCCCCTTGTACCAGATGCCGCCGCCGTCAGCCCCCACGGCACTGGGGCGGGGTCAGGCACCCAGCCACTGCCCCAGTTTCTCGCCCAAGGGAGTGAGCCACAGCACAAGGCCGCAGGCCCCTCCCGCTGCCGACAGAACCCACCAGGTTTTGATGGCGGGGCGGGCATTGACCAGTTGCACGTTCACCGCGCGTTTTTTGCCTCTGGAGCAAGTCCGCACCCGGAACCGCACGCGTTGGTTCAACTTGATGCGTTTGGGTGCTCGGGTGAACGCTCTGATGTGCACGTACACATGCGCTCCCCCTTGCTGGGTTTTGATAAAGCCAAAACCACGGTCATCTTGCCAGTGGGTCAAAGTGCCTTCAAATAGCATGGGAACAGAGGGCGTGAGGTCAAAAAAGGTGAAACACAAACAGGTTTGACTCTAGCCATCGGCGCGGTTTTGCACCATCCGCCAGATGGGGGAGGGCGCCACACCCACCGGGCACGTTGTGGACCTGTGGCCACTTGAAACAGGCCTGCCCGACCTCACGTTCCATACAACCCCACACACCCACAGGCGTTCCCCCCATGCGAGCAGACAAACTCACCACCAAGTTTCAGGAAGCGCTGGCCGACGCGCAGTCGCTGGCCAACGTGTCCGACAACGCCTACATGGAGCCCCAGCATTTGCTGGTGGCCCTGCTGCGCCAGGAAGACGGCCCCAAGTCGCTGCTGCAGCGTGCGGGTGTCAACGTGACCGGCCTGTTGAAAGCCGCTGAAGACAGCCTGCAACGCTTGCCGCAGGTGCAGGGTGGCGAACAGGTGCAGCCCGGCCGCGACCTGTTGGCCCTGCTGCAAGCCACCGAAAAGGAAGCCGCCAAACGCGGCGACGCCTTCATTGCCAGCGAGCTGTTCCTGCTGGCTGTGTGCGATGCCAAGGGTGAAGCCGGGCGCATGGCCAAAGACAACGGGCTGACCCGCAAAAGCCTGGCGGCAGCCATCAACGCCGTGCGCGGCGGCCAGAGCATGGACAGCCCCGAGGCCGAGGGCCAGCGCGAAGCGCTCAAAAAGTATTGCACCGACCTGACCGAACGCGCCCGCCAAGGCAAGCTGGACCCGGTGATTGGCCGTGACGACGAAATCCGCCGCGCCATCCAGGTGCTGCAGCGCCGCACCAAAAACAACCCCGTGTTGATTGGCGAACCCGGTGTGGGTAAGACTGCCATTGTGGAAGGTCTGGCCCAGCGCATCGTGGACGGTGCCGTGCCCGATTCGCTGAAAGGCAAGCGTGTGTTGAGCCTGGACATGGCCGCGCTGCTGGCGGGTGCTAAGTTTCGCGGTGAGTTTGAAGAGCGCCTGAAGAATGTGCTGGAAGATCAGGCCAAAGA
>CAYFFJ010000018.1:30112-35881 GCA_964342395.1 uncultured Hydrogenophaga sp. | reverse complement strand
TTGTTTTCATACACGCTCATGTGCGGGTACAGCGCATAGCTTTGAAACACCATGGCCAGGTCGCGTTTGCTGGACGGCAGGTGGGTGATGTCTTTGCCGTCCAGGCTGAGCTGGCCGCCGTCGATGTGTTCCAGCCCGGCAATCAGGCGCAGCAGGGTGGATTTGCCGCAGCCCGAGGGGCCGACAAACACCACGAATTCACCCCGGTTGATGGTCAGGTCGATGCCTTTGATGGCGCGGTGGTCACCGAAGAATTTTTCGATGCCTTTGAGTTGCAGGTAGGCCATGGTTTGTGGTCTTGAATGGGTTTACTTGACGGCACCAAAGGTCAGACCTTGGACCAACTGTTTTTGGCTGAACCAGCCGAACACGACGATGGGCGCAATGGCCATGAGCGAAGCGGCCGACAACTTGGCCCAGAACAGGCCTTCGGGGCTGGAGTAGCTGGCAATCAGCGTGGCCAGGGTGCCGGCCTTGGCCGAGCTGAGGTTCAAACTCCAGAAGGCCTCATTCCAGCTCAGCACCAGGCACAGCAAGCCGGTGGAGGCCAGGCCGCCCATGCCCAGCGGCAGCAGCACCTTGAAGGCTTCTTGCCACAGGGTGGCACCGTCCATGCGGGCGGCTTCCAGGATTTCGTTCGGGATTTCCTTGAACGACGCATACAGCATCCACACCATGATGGGCAGGTTGGACAGCGTGAACACAATGACCAGGCCCAGCTGCGTGTCCAGCAGGTGGCTCTTCTGGGCCAGCACGTAAATGGGCACCAGTGCGCCCACGGCGGGCATCATCTTGGTGGAGAGCATCCACATCAGGATGTCCTTGTCGCGCCGGCCTTTATGAAAGGCCATGGCGTAGGCCGCAGGGGCGGCAATGGCCAGGCCGATCAGGGTGGAGGCCACGCTGGTGACCACCGAGTTCCAGGCGTAGTGCAGGTAGTCGCTGCGCGCTTGCACCTCGTGGAAGTTTTCCAGCGTGGGCGTGAAAAACAACTCGGGCGGGACCGCAATGGCCTGCAGCTCGGTCTTGAACGCGGTCAGCAGCAGCCAGCCCAGCGGAAAAAACAGCAGCAGGGCCACGGCCCAGGCGGCGGCGGTGCGCACCGCATAGGCGGGCGTGTAAATGCTTTGACGTGCCATGGTGTGTGCGCCTTATTTGTCGAGGTTTTTGCCAACCATGCGGATCAGGAAGATGGCCGCGATGTTGGCCAGCAGCACTGCAAACAGCGCACCGGCCGAGGCCACGCCCGCATCGAAATTCAGCAGCGCTTGTTTGAAGATCAGGAAGGCCACGTTGGTGCTGGCATCGCCGGGGCCACCGCCGGTGGTGGTGTAAATCTCGGCAAACACGCTGAGCAGAAAGATCAGCTCAATCATCACCACCACGGCCACCGAGCGGCCCAGGTGCGGGAGGTACAGGTAGCGCAGCTGCTGGCCGTAATGGGCCCCGTCCATGCGGGCGGCTTCCAGCTGTTCGCGGTCCATGCTTTGCAGCGCGGTCATGAAAATCAGCGTGGCAAACGGCAGCCACTGCCAGCTGACCATGATGATCACGGACAGCAGCGGAAAGTCGGTGAGCCAGTCCACCGGGGCGGCTCCGAAGAACGCCCACACCTGCGCCAGCACGCCATAGATGGGGTTCATCATCATGTTCTTCCACATCAGCGCGTTGACCGTGGGCATGACGAAAAAGGGCGAAATCAGCAGCACCCGCACCAGGCCGCGGCCGGCAAAGGGCTCGTTGATGAGCAAGGCAATGGCCACGCCCAGCAGCACGGTGATCAGGATCACGCTGCCCAGCAGCAGCACGGTGTTCACCACCGACGTGGTGAACGACGGGTCGGTGACGAAGTATTCGAAGTTTTCCAGCCCGGCAAAGCCGGCCTGGTCGGGTTGCAGCAGGTTGTAGCGGATGAACGAGAAATAAATCGTCATCACCAGCGGCACGATCATCCAGAGGAAGAGCGTGGCCACGGCGGGCGTGAGCAACAGGCGCGGAAGCAGGCGGTTCATGGCAAAGGGGTCCCCAAGGGTCCATACGGAAAAAAGCGCGGGCGCGCAACAACCGCGCGCCCGCGTTCGCACAAACTCAGAGACTCACTTGTAGTAACCGGCCTTCTTCATTTCGCGCTCGGCCGCGACCTGGCTGGCCTTCAGCGCCGCGTCGATGGTGGACTTGCCCGCCAGTGCCGCGCTCATTTGCTGGCCCACGGCAATGCCAATGGACTGGAACTCGGGAATGGCCGCAAACTGCACGCCCACATACGGGCTCTTGGGCAGGGTGGAGTCGTTGGGGTTGGCCGAGTCGATGGCCATTTTTTCGGCACTGGCAAAACGGGCGGCTTTCAGGAAGTCGGCGTTGGCGTAGGTGCTCTTGCGTGTGCCGGTGGGCACGGTGCCCCAGCCGTTGGTTTTGCCCACCAGGTTGATGTAGTCCTTCGAGGTGGCCCAGGTCACAAACTTCTGCGCAGCGTCCACTTTCTTGGTGCCTGCGGGAATGGCCAGCGACCAGGCCCACAGCCAGTTCGCGCCTTTGGGGGTGACCTGTGTGGGGGCCTGGGCAAACGCCATCTGGTCGGCCACTTTGGACTGCTTGGGGTCGCTCACAAAGCTGGCGGCAATGGTGGCGTCAATCCACATGCCGCACTTGCCCGAGTTGGTCAGCGCCAAAATTTCGTTGAAGCTGTTGGCCGACGAGCCGGGGGGGCCGTAGTTTTTCAGCAAATCCACGTAGAAGGTGATGGCGTCTTTCCAGGGCTTGCTTTCCAGCTGGGGCTTCCAGGTGGTGTCAAACCACTGGCCACCGAAGGTGTTGACCAGCGTGCTCAGGAACGCCATGTTGTCGCCCCAGCCGGGTTTGCCGCGCAGGCAAATGCCGTACACGCCGTTTTTGGGGTCGTGGATTTTGGCGGCCAGGTCTTTGATGTCGGTCCAGGTGGGGCGGTCTGCCACTTTCACACCGGCTTTGTCGGCCAGGTCTTTGCGGTACATCAGCATGGAGCTTTCGCCGTAGAAGGGCACGGCAAACAGCTTGCCGTCCACCGACAGGCCATTGCGCATGGCGGGCAGCAGGTCGTCGGTGTCGTAGGCGGCATCGGCCTTGATTTCGGTCAGCCAGCCTTTTTTGCCCCAGATGGGGGTTTCGTACATGCCAATGGTCATCACGTCGAACTGGCCGCCTTTGGTGGCGATGTCGGTGGTCACGCGTTGGCGCAGCACGCCCTCTTCCAGAGTGACCCACTTGAGTTTGATGTCAGGGTTGGCGGTCTCGAAATGTTTGCCCAGTTTTTGCATTTCGATCATGTGCCCGTTGTTCACGGTGGCAATGACCAGTTCGGTTTGGGCTTGAACCACACCGGCGCTCAACAGAGCGGCCACAAGGACGGAAGCGAGGCGGAATTTCACGTGTGTCTCCTGGATTTGGAATTGCAGCCTTGGGAAACGGGGCTTGCTGACCGTGGAGGAATTGTGGGCAAGGTGCCCCGCACAAATGTGTACGGAAATCGGCAGTAGTTGTACTTTGTTGCAAACAAAGACTGGGAATTACCCTATAAACCGACTGAAAGTTTGTGCACAGGGCCTGAATGGCCTGCTGCACCACAGAAAGTCACTCCAGCTTGATCTGGGCTTTGGCCACCAGGCGCGCATACCGTGCCTGTTCGGATTTCAGCATGGCGGTGGCAATTTCGGGGCTGCTGGGGTCGATCACGTTGTTTTGTTTGACCATGGCGGCCTTCACCTCGGGGTCGTTGAACGCGGCCACCACGGCTTCGTGCAGGCGCTTCACGTGCGCAGGGGGCAGACCCTTGGGGCCCACCAACACAAACCAACCGCCCACGTCCACGTCGGGGTAGCCCTGCTCGATCAGGGTGGGCACGTTGGGCAGCGATGCCACGCGCTGTTTGCCGGTCACGCCAATGGCTTTCATGCGCCCGGAAGCCAGGTGCCCTTGCACGGCGGGCACGGCCGCCACACCAAAGTCCACCTGCCCGCCAATGATGTCGGTCATCATGGGGCCCATGCCTTTGTAGGGCACGTGCTGCACCTTCACGTCCATGGCGTCCACCACCATTTCACCGGCCAGGTGAATGATGGTGCCGTTGCCCGACGAGCCCATGTTGTATTTGCCCGGATCGGCTTTGAGTTGGGCGTGCATTTCTTTGGCACCGGTGCCGGGGAATTTGGCCGGGTTGGCCACCAGCACGAACGGTGTGGCCCCCACCACGCTGATGGCGGTGATGTCGTTCAGGCTGTCGTAGGGCAGGCTTTTGAACACGCTGGGGTTGACCGCGTGGTTGTTCGACAAAAAGGCCACCGTGTGGCCGTCGGGCGCGGCTTTCACCAGGGCCGCGGTGCCGGTGATGCCCCCTGCACCGGGCAGGTTTTCCACCACCACGGCCTGGCCGCCCAGCGCCTTGGACAACGCCACCTGCGCCGAGCGGACGATCACGTCCACCCCCGAACCCGCGCCCACCGGCAGGATGACGCGCAAGGGGGCAGACGGCGCCTGCGCCCACGCGGCGGTGGGGCCGAAGCAGGCAACAGCGGTCAAGGCACTGGAAGCGGCCAAGGCCAACAGGTTTCGGCGGTGCAGGTTGAGGGGTTTCATGGCGTGTCTCCGTTGTGGTTTTGAGGAAAGTCAGTGGATATCAGAGGGCATCAGTGGGCATCAGGGGGCGGTGGCACGCAGCCCGGCCAGCACCTCGGCGGTGTGTTCGCCCACGGCGGGCAGCGGGTGGCGCACACCGGGGCGGCGGCCCCCCATCAGCAGGGGCAGCAACACCACTTGGGTCTCGCCGTCTTCGGTTTGCATGGGCACCAGGCCACCGCTGGCCATCAGGTGTTCGTCGTTCACCAGCTGGTCGGGGCGCACCACCTTGGCATAGGGCAGCCCGGCGGCTTGCAGTTGGGCACACAGGGTTTCCAGGTCGTGGTGCTGAAAGGTGTCGGCCAGTTGTTTCAGCAGCTCGGGGCGCACGGCCACACGCTGGGCGTTGGTGGCCAGGGCCGGGTCGTGGGCCAGGTCGGGCCGCTCGATCACCTGGCACAGCGTGGCAAATTGTTTGTCGCTCACCGCGCCCACAAACAGCTGCTCGCCGCCCGCCACGGTGAAGGTGTCGTACACGCTCCAGGCCGACAGGCGCGATGGGAAAGGTGGCGGCACCTCGCCCGTCATCTGGAACTGCTGCATGTGCTGCGAGGCCAGCAGGCAGCAGTTTTCAAACAGCGCGCTTTGAATGGCCTGGCCTTCGCCGGTGCCACCTTCGCGGTCGCGCTCGCGCAGCGCGGCCAGCACACCGATGGCACCGAACATGCCGCCCATGATGTCGTTCACCGAGGTGCCCGCGCGCAGCGGGCGGCCCACCGGGCCGGTCATGTAAGTGAGGCCCGCCATGTTCTGCACCACCTCGTCCAGCGCCAGGCGGCTTTCATACGGTCCTGGCAAAAAGCCTTTGTGCGACACGTAAATGAGCCGGGGAAAACGCTGGCGCAGCGCCTCGCTGCCCAGACCCAGCTTGTCCATCAGGCCGGGGCGGAAGTTTTCCAGCAACACGTCGCACTGGCCGATGAGTTCCAGCGCGTTGGCCAGGCCTTCGGGTGTGTGGATGTCGAGCACCACGCTCTTTTTGTTGCGGTTGAACGACCGGAAAAACCCAATGCCCAGGCCCGGCAAGTTGCGGGTTTTGTCGCCACCGGGCGGTTCGATTTTGATGACCTCGGCGCCAAGGTCGGCGACTATTCCACGTGGTTCGACTGCTGCGGCTTCGGC
>CAYFFJ010000018.1:0-30102 GCA_964342395.1 uncultured Hydrogenophaga sp. | reverse complement strand
ACCTCGGCCCCCAGGTCGGCCAGGATCATGCCGCAGGTGGGGCCCATGACCATGTGGGTGAATTCGACGACGCGCACGCCTTGCAGCGGCAGTCCAGAGGGGCTTGTGTTCATGTGTGGCAAGGTGTTGATTGACATTTAAACAATAGCTATAAACTCAATACCATCAAGCGCTTGAGGCATTTTTTACTTAAAAATATTGGGCAAACCGGCACGCCACAGCGCGCCATGGGTTTGTTCGCCCGGCAGCCAGCCCACCACCCGCTGGCGCAGCGCCAGCAGCTGGGGCAGGTCAATGCCGGTGGGCACACCAGCGGCTTGCAGCATGAAGGCCAGGTCTTCGGTGGCGGCGTTGCCACTCGCGCCGGGCGCGTGGGGGCAGCCGCCAATGCCGGCCAGCGAGGCGTCAAACCGCGTCACGCCCACTTGCAGCGCGGCGTACACGTTGGTCAGCGCCAGGCCACGGGTGTCGTGGAAGTGGCCGCAGCAAAAGCGGTCGCCAGCCAGCTTCAGCGCCTGCTCGAACAAGCGGCTGACCGAGGCCGGGTCGGCGTAGCCCACGGTGTCGGCCAGGCTGACGCGGTCGGCCCCGGCGTCGAGCAGCGCGGCCATCAGGCGCAGCACCTCGGCAGGTGCCACATCGCCTTGCAGGGTGCAGCCAAAGGCGGTGCCCACGCCGCCTTCGATCAGCGTGGCACTGCCCGCTGCGTCGCGGGCGGCGCGGATGCGGCGCATCTCGTCCACCACCTCGTCGGGCGTTTTGCGCAGGTTGGCCAGGCTGTGGGCGCGGCTGGCCGACAGCGGCAGGATCATCAGGTGTGCGCCACAGTCAATGGCGCGCTCTGCCCCCTTCAGGTTGGGCACCAGCACGCTGGCCTTCAGCCCGGGCAGGGTTTGGGCGTGGGCCAGCACCTCGGCGGTGTCGGCCAACTGGGGCAACAAACGGGCGGGCACGAACGAGCCCACCTCGATTTCGCGCTGCCCGGCGGCATAGGCGGCACTCACCCACTCGCATTTGAGGGCGGTGGGCAACACGGTTTGGATGCTTTGCAGGCCATCGCGAAGGCCCACTTCGCGGATCACGGCTTGTTTGGGAAGTGATGTCATGCCGGGCAGTTTATGATTTCCATATAGAACATAACGTGATGCTTTGTCAGCATTCACATTCCAAACAGGAATTCAATAAAAGGGTTAACCCCATGCGCGACATGGACCTGAAAACCCTGCACCTGGGGGTGCATTGCAATATCTGTCAGTACAATGTCCGGACGCAACGCCGCACCCCACACACCGAAAGGCCCCCTGCCATGACTGTCAGCCTTGCCTCCAAATCCGAACGGATAGACGTTCGGGCCACCCGGCCCGTCAAGCAATTGCTGCAAGAAGCGGCACGGGCCGCGCACAAAAACGTCAGCGAGTTTTTGCTGGATGCAGGCATCGTGGCCGCCAACCAAATGCTGGCAGACCGGCGGCGCTTTGAACTGCCCCCCGAACAGTGGGAGGCTTTTCAGGCAGCCCTTGACCAGCCCGTGGCCCCCAAGCCCCAGCTGAAAAAGCTGCTGGAAGAACCGGGGCTGCTCGGTTGACAACCCCACAGATCACCCCCATCCGAAAGCTGCTGGCGTCCGACCGGTCAGACACTTTTGACTGCGGCCAACCCGCGCTGAACCAATACCTGCAGCGCTTTGCCTGGGCCAACCAGCAATCTCACAGCGCACAAACCTACGTGGCGTGCCACCAACAGAACGTGGCGGGGTTTTACAGCCTGGCGGTGGGCAGCGTGGCGCCCAGTGCAGCAGCCCCCCGGGTGACCAAAGGCATCCCGCAGCACCCGGTGCCGGTCATGCTGCTGGCCCGGTTGGCCGTTGACCTGCCGCACAAGGGTTTGGGACTGGGCAGGGCCTTGCTCAAGGACGCGTTGATTCGCACCGCCCGGGCGGCTGACATCGCCGGTATCCGGGCCTTGCTCATGCACGCCAAAGACGACGCGGCCCGGCATTGGTACCTGCAGTGGGAGTTCGAACCCAGCCCCAGCGACCCCTTTCACCTGTTTTTGCTGATGAAAGACCTCAAAGCCCTGCTGCCCACCGCACCCTGAACAAACCCCATGCGCGACCTCGACCTGAAAACCCTGCGCCTGCTGGTGGCGGTGTGCGACCACGGCAACATGAAAGACGCGGCGGCGCAAGCGCACATCGAGCCCTCGGCCATCAGCAAACGCATCGCCCAGCTGGAAGACACGCTGGGCACGCCTGTGCTGGTGCGCGGGCGGCGCGGCGCGGTGCCCACGCCCGCAGGCCAGGCCCTGCTGGAGCACGCGCGCACGCTGCTGTTCACCCTGGACCGCATCGAGGCCGACATGGCCGCCTTCAAAGGCGGGGTGAAAGGCCAGGTGCGGGTGGTGGCCAGCGCGTCGGCCATTGCCGAATCGCTGCTCGACGACCTGGCCGCCTTCATGCGCGAGCCGGTGCACCAAGACATCAAGGTGGACATTGAAGAACGGTTTTCCAAAGACATCGTGGCCCTGGTGCGCGAAGGCACGGTGCCGCTGGGGGTGTGCTGGGGCAACATCGACTTCGGCGGGCTGGAGCACCGCCCCTACCGCCGCGACGAACTGGCCCTGGCCGTGCCCCTGGGCCACCCGCTGGCCCAGCACGAAGCCGTGTGGTTTGAAGACACCCTGGCCTATGACCACGTGGGCCTGCAACCCAGCACCGCCGTCTACACCATGCTGCACCGCGCGGCAACCAAAGCGGGGCGCAGCATGCGCTACCGGGTGCTGGTGTCCAACTTCGACGCGGCGTTTCGCGTGGTGGGGGCCAACCTGGGCATCAGTGTGGTGCCCCGCGAGGTGAGCCAGATGTACGTGTCGGCCGGTCGGGTGCGCATGGTGCGCTTGCTCAACGACTGGGCCCCGCGCGAATTCGCCATCTGTTTTCGCCGCCACGGCGACCTGACCCCGGCCGCCGCCCGGCTGCTGGACTACCTGTGCGCGCAGGCGCACACAGGTGAAAACCCTGATTCAGCATAGTCCTATAGAGGACTATAGTTCTGGCATGACCTCTGTTGTGCCCCTGCACCCCGACAACGACATACCCGGCCTCAGCCGCTACGGCGCACTGGCCGCCGCCTTGCGTGCGCGCATCGTGGCGGGCGAGTGGCCGCCTGGGTCCGCGCTGCCCGCCGAAAGCCTGCTGGCCACACAACACCAGGTGGCGCTGGGCACCATGCGCCGGGCGCTGGAACAGCTGGTGAACCAGGGGCTGGTGGAGCGCCTTCACGGCAAGGGCACCTTTGTGCGCCAAGGCATTGCTGGCGCGTCCATGCTGCGGTTTTTCAGGTTTGACAGTGGCGGGGACGAAGTGCCGCACTCGCGCATCCTGTCACGCCAGCGGGTGCACGCCTCTGCCACCGTGGCCCGCCAGCTGGGCATGGCCCCGGGCGAGCCGGTGCTGCAGTTGCAGCGGCTGCGGCTGCTGGCCCAGCGCCCCTGCCTGCTGGAAGACATCTGGCTGCCACTCGACCTGTTTGGCCCGCTGGAGCACAGCGACACCCAGGACTGGGGCGACCTGCTCTACCCCCTGTTTGCACGCCAATGCAGCGTGCACGTGCACCGGGCGGTGGACCACATCGGTTTTGCCGTGTTGACCGGCACCCAGGCCCACCACCTGCAACTGCCGCCCGGCCACCCCTGCGTAGCGGTGGAACGCAACGCCCACGACCTGGCGGGCCGCTGCGTGGAGTGGCGCACCACCCGCGCCGATGCACACGCTTTTCACTACACCGTCACCCTCACCTGAAGGACTGCCCATGACCCGCTCACACGCCCCACACCCCGCCCTGGCCCACCTCTCCAGGCGCCAGGCCCTGACCGCCCTGGGCGCCACACTGGCCGCCCCTTGGGCGGATGCACAAACACAGGCCAAAACCGCCACCCAGGTGGCCGGTGGGCGGCCCATCACCCTGGTGGTGTCGTACCCGGCGGGCGGCGGTGCCGACCTGATTGCCCGCACCCTCGCCCCCCGCATGGCCGAGGCCCTGGGGCAAAGCGTGGTGGTGGAAAACAAGGGCGGCGCCAGCGGGCAGATTGCGGCCGCCCACGTGGCCCGCGCCACCCCCGACGGCAGCACCTTGCTGCTGGATGCCTCGTCGTTTGCGGTGAACCCCTCGCTGTACCCCAAGCTGCCCTACGACACCCAAAAGGCCTTCGACCCCTTGGCCGTGCTCGTCACCTTCCCCAATGTGCTGGTGTGCACACCCGGTTTTGCGGCGCAAAACGTCAAAGACGTGGTGCAAATGGCCAAGGCCAAACCCAGTCACGTGGCGTACGCGTCGTCGGGCAACGGCTCGGCCCAGCACCTGGCCGGTGTGTTGTTCGAAGGCAAAGCGGGCGTGACCCTGTCCCACATTCCCTACCGGGGCGGCGGCCCCGCGCTGAACGACGTGATGGCCGGCCAGGTGCCCCTGTTTTTTGCCAACGTGGCCTCTTCGCTGGGCCACATCCAGGCGGGCAAACTGCGGGCGCTGGCCGTGACCAGCCAGGTGCGCGCCCGCTCGCTGCCCAACGTGCCCACCCTGGCCGAGGCCGGTGTGCCCGGCTACGAGGTGCTGGAATGGAACCCCCTGCTGGCCCCCGCAGGCCTGGCCGCCGATGTGCGGCAAACCCTGGTCAAAGCCATCCGCAAGGCCCTGGCCGACCCCGAAGTGCTGGGCCGCGTGCGCCAGTTGGGTGGCGATGTGTTTGCCGACGAAACGCAGCAAACCGCAGGCAAATTCATCCTGGCGCAACAGGCCCAGTGGGCCAAGGTGGTGCGGGAACGCCACATCGCGGTGGGCTGACCATGGCGCCCACCACCGCCGTGCCGCCGGGCTGGGACACCCATGTGCATGTGTTTGACGCCAACGCCCCGGTGCAACCCGGTCACTACAGGCCTGCCGACCACCCTCTGAGCGCCATCGAAGCGCTGGCCCAGGCCCACGGCGTGGGCCACCTGGTGCTGGTGCAACCCAGCGTGTACGGCACCGACAACCGCGTGCTGTGCGCCGCCCTGTCTCAAGCGCCCGGTCGGCACCGGGGCGTGGCGGTGGTGGACGCTTCGGTCACCGACACCGAGCTGGACCACCTGCACGCCGTGGGGGTGCGGGGGGTGCGCTTCAACCTGGTGTCGCCGGTGGGCAACCAGGCCGCCGACCTGCTGCCCCTGGCCCCGCGCCTCCAAGCCCGGGACTGGCATGTGCAGTGGTACGCCCACCCGGCCCACCTGCCCGCCATTGCCAGCGTGCACCAGCAAACCGGACTGGTGTGTGTGTTCGACCACCTGGCAGGCATACACGCAGCCCTGCCCGACACCGACCCCGCCTGGGACACACTGGCCCAATTGGCCGACCTGGGGGCCTGGGTCAAACTGTCGGGCTGGTACCGGCTGCAGGCGCAGGCCCCCTACGCCAGCTTGGTGCCGCGCATCCAGCGTGTGGCCGCGCTGTTTGCGCAGCGCATGGTGTGGGGGTCAGACTGGCCGCACACCTTCTTTGCCTCCGGCCAGGCGCCGGACTATGCCGACAGCCAAACCCTTGTGGCACAGGCGCTGGGAGCCAATGCGCTGGCCCGCATCAGCCTGGCGGGTGCCGGTTTGTATGGGCCAGGCTGAGCCCTGTGCGTTCAACGCATCTCAGATCTGCACGCGCGTGCCCAGCTCAATCACGCAGTTGTTGGGCAGGCGGAAAAAATCGGCCACGTTGCCTGCGTTGCGTGACATGAGGGCAAACAGCCCTTCGCGCCAATTCACCATGCCCGCGCCCTGGGTGGGCACCACGGTTTCACGGCTCAGAAAATACGAAGTCTCAAACAGGTTGATGGGCAAGCCCTGCGCTTTGCACAGCTCCAGCGCCTGTGGAATGTCGGGCGTGTTTTTAAAGCCCAGGTTCACCTGCACGCGCCAGAAGCCCGGCACCAGCGGCTGCACCTGCACACGCTCTTCAAACCCGATCCAGGGCACGTCGTGAAACGCCACGGTCAGAATCACATTGCGCTCGTGCAGCACCTGGTTGTGCTTCAGGTTGTGCAGCAGCGCCTGCGGCACGGTATCGGGGTTGGCCACCGCGTACACGGCGGTGCGGGGCACGCGGTGCAAGGGGTCTTGCGACAGCGCGCCCACAAAGGGCAGCAAATCGGGGTCGCCCTGGCGGATGCTGTCCATCAGCAACTCGCGGCCCCGCCGCCAGGTGGCCATGACCACACAAATGCCCAGGCCCATGGCCAGCGGAAACCACCCGCCCTGGAAAAACTTGAGGGCACACGACACCAGCAGCAACACGTCCAAGGTCATGAAAAAAACCGTGGAAACCAACACCACCGGCAACGGGTAGCGCCAGCCGTGGCGCACCACAAAAAACGTCAGCAGCGTGGTCACCAACATGGTGAAAGTGACGGCAATGCCGTAGGCCGCCGCCAGGGCGGACGAGCTGCCAAACCCCACCACCGCCAGCAGCACAGCGCCCAGCAACAGCCAGTTCACGCCTGGCATGTAGATTTGCCCCGCCTCTTTGGCCGACGTGTAGAGCACCTGCATGCGCGGCAGCAACCCCAACTGGATGGCCTGTTTGGTCATGGAATAGGTGCCTGAAATGACCGCCTGTGAGGCAATGACGGTGGCCAGTGTGGCCAGCACCACGGCGGGCAGCAGCCAGGCCTGGGGAAACATGCGGTAGAAGGGGTTTTCCAGCGCGGCCGGGTTGCGCAGCAGCAGCGCGCCCTGCCCCATGTACTGAATGGCCAGCGCCGGCAACACCAGCCCCATCCACGCCCACTGAATGGGGCGTTTGCCAAAGTGGCCCATGTCGGCATACAGCGCCTCGGCACCGGTGAAGGCCAGCACAATGGCCCCCACGGCCACAAAAATGTGCCCGCCCTGTGCCTGCAAAAAGGCCAGGCCGTTGAACGGATTGAGCGCCGCCAGAATGGCCGGTTGCCGGGCAATCTCCACCACGCCGGTGTAGGCCAACACCGCAAACCACAGCACGATGATGGGGCCGAACAACTTGCCCACCACGTGTGTGCCAAAGCGCTGCATGGCAAACAGGGCCACCAGCACGGCAGCACAAATGGGCAACACATAAGGCTTGAAGGTGGGGGTGATGACCTCCAGCCCCTCCACCGCGCTCAACACCGAAATGGCGGGCGTGATCACGCTGTCGCCGTAAAACAGCGCAGCCCCCGACACCCCGAGCAGCAGCAGCGCGGTGCGCCGCTGCGGGGTGGTGCCCGCCGCCTGGGCCGCCAGGGCGGTGAGCGCCATGATGCCGCCCTCCCCCCGGTTGTCGGCCCGCAAGATCAGCAGCACGTATTTCAGGGTGACCACCAGCATCAGCCCCCAGAAAATGACCGACACGGCACCCACCAGGTGCGCCGCATCCAGCGGAATGCCCGTGGCGGGGCTGAAAATTTCTTTCATGGTGTACAGCGGGCTGGTGCCGATGTCGCCATACACCACCCCCAAGGCACCCAGTGCGAGTGCGGCAGTGCCGCTGCGTTGTGCAGTTGTGTTCATGGTTGTGCTCATGTTCGACCCATCACAGACAAGAAGCCTGCACTGTGGCCCGGCGCGCATCAGGAAGGCATAAGGGCCGGGGCTCAGTCAGCGGCCAGCCGGTAGCCCACGCCGGTTTCCGTCAGCAGGTGGCGGGGCTCGGCGGGGTCGCGCTCCAGCTTGGCGCGCAGCTGGCCCATGTACAGGCGCAGGTAGTGGGTGTGCGCGGTGAACTCGGGCCCCCACACGTCGGCCAGCAGTTGCCGGTGCGTCACCACCCGCCCGGCACTGCGCACCAGGCGCGCCAGCAGCTTGAACTCGGTGGGCGTGAGGTGCGGGGCCTGGCCGCCCACGTGCACCGTGCGCAAAGCCAGGTCGATGTGCAGGTCGTCCAGGTGGTGCTCGGTGACGGCCGGTGCCAGGGCCGTGCCCCGGTGGCGCAACGCCACGCGGATGCGTGCCAGCAACTCGCCCACTTGGAAGGGCTTGGTCAGGTAGTCGTCGGCACCCGCATCGAGCAGCTGGATTTTTTGCGCCTCCTGGTGCCGGGCCGACACCACCAGGATGGGCAGCGCCTGGTGCTGGCGGATGTGGCGCACCAGCTCAAGCCCGTCGCCATCGGGCAGCCCCAGGTCCAGCACCACCACGTCGGGCGGGGTGTGTTGCAGCAGCGCGCACGCCTCGCTGATCGACACGGCGGTGAACACCTCGAACCCTTCCACCGACAGCGACGACTGCATCAGGGTGCGGATGTCGCGGTCGTCTTCCACCACCAGCACGCGCAGGCTCATGGCTCGTCTCCCTGGGGCTGGTGGGGGTTGACGGGCATGGCAAAGGTGAAGGTGTTGCCCCCGCCCTGGCGCCTGTGCCATGCCAGGCTGCCACCGTGCGCGGTGGCAATGGCGCGGCACAGCGCCAGCCCCAGGCCCGCGCCGTGCTGGCCGGACTGGTCGTTGCGCGAGTACGGCTGAAAAATGCGCTGCTGCTGGTCGCTGGGAATGGGCTCGCCCCGGTCTTTCACGCCCAACCGCAGCTCTGTGGCTGTGGCCCCCAGGCTGGCCACCAGTTCCACGGGGCCGCTGCTGTATTTCAGCGCGTTGTCCAGCAAGTTGCCCAGCAGTTGAGACAGCAGCACGGCATCGGCCTCCACCAGTGGCAAACCGCTGGGCACCCGGGCGGTGATGCGGCGGGTGGTGTCGCGCAAGCGCAGGCGGGCCAGCACCGCGCCCACCACCTCTTCGACCGACTGCCAGTCGCGCTGCAGGGGTTGGGCGGCGTTGGTCAGCTGCACCAGTTGCAGCGTGTTCTCGGTCAGGGTGGACAGGTAGGCGGCCTCGCTGACGATGCTGTCCAGCAGGCGTTCGCGCTCGCTGGCGCCCAGGCGCTCGCCCTGGCTTTGCAGCGCTGAGGCCGCGCCCACCACGGCGGCCAGGGGCGTGCGCAGGTCGTGCGAAATGGCGGCCAGGAACGTGCTTTGCACTTGTTGCCGCTGGGTTTCGGCTTGCGATGCCTGCATGGCAGCGGTGAGCCGCAGCCGCAGCAGGGCCTCAGCCAGCAGGGTGCACAGGGCTTGTGCGTGTTCGCGCCCTGGCACGTCGGCCGCTTCAATGTGCTGGATGCACACGGCCCCCTGCATCTGCCCGGGTTGGCCCAGCGGCAGGTACCAGGCGTTCAACCCCGGCCAACGGCCCGTGCCGGGGCCCAGCACAGCGGCTTCGCGCATGCAACTGCGCAGCCCGTCTTGCCACTCGGCTGGGGGCTCGGGCATCCACCCAGGTTCGGCGCCGTCCAGCCACAGCGCCAAGGTGTTGGGGCCTGCAAACACCGCGTCCAGCGCACGCTGGCCCAGGTTGAGCACATCGGGGGCACGTTGCACGTTGGCCAAATCGGTGGCCAGGGCCTGCAGTTGGTGTGCCCGCTGCGCGTTCAGGCGGGCCAGCTCGCTCTTGCGCCGCAACTTGGCGGCCAGGTGGCTGATGGCCAGTGCCACCACCAGCAGGGTGAACAGGGCAATCAGGTGCTCCTGGCTGTCCACCGCAAACGTCCAGCGGGGAGGCACGAAAAAGAAGTTCAGCGCCGTCACCGCGCCCAGCGCACACACCACCGACACCAGCAGTGTGGACGTGTAAGCCGCCAGCACCACCGCCAGCACGTACAGCATGGCCTGGCTGGTCAGCGACACATGCGAGTCCAGCAGCCAGCCCGCCACCGTGGCCGCCATCAGCAACGCAAACATGCGCGCCCAGGGCGAAAACGGGTGACCGGAGGCGGTGGTTTGATCGGGTGCTTTCATGGCAGGCACACCGTATCACCGAGCGCATCAGGATTTCATCAGTGCGGGCAAGCAGGCAACTTGCACGGCCAACCGCCCATCGCCTGGTTTTGGGTCGCAACGCTACGCATTCGCAGACTGGCGCACAGGCAGCAGCACCCGGAAAGCGCTGCCCTTGCCGACTTCGCTGCGCACGTCGATACGTCCACGGTGCGCCTGAACGATGCCGTAAGACAGCGACAAACCCAGCCCACGCCCTTGTCCAACGGGTTTGGTGGTGAAGAAAGGGTCAAAAATACGCGGCAGGTTCTTGGCCGCGATACCGCTCCCCGTGTCGTCAATTTCAATCCACACATGCTGGTCATCGACCCCCGTGCGCACGGTGATCTGCCCCCTGTCGCCCCCGATGGCCTGGGCCGCATTGCGCAGCAAGCTCATCACCACCTGGTTGATTTGCGATGGCAGGCACTCGACGTTGGGCAGTGCACCGTATTCCTTGACGACGTCGGCCTTGGGTTTGACCTCGCTGGCGACCAGGGCCAAGGTCGAATCGATGCCCTGGTGCACGTCGGTCCACTGCCAATCATGGCTGTCATCGACACGTGAAAAATCCTTCAGATCGCGGACGATCTGCTGGACCCGGACGACCCCGTCGCGGGTTTCACGCATCAGCACCGGGAGGTCTTCCTGACACAGGTCAAGCGCCAGGCTTTTGCGCAAACCGGCCAATCGGGCAACGGTTTCCGGCGAGCCGATCGACGACTGCGCCTCCTCGTGAGCTGCCAGCATCGAAAACATAGCCGTGTGGTACTCGGCGAGAGCACCGAGGTTGGAGATGACAAAACTGATCGGGTTGTTGATTTCGTGCGCCACCCCAGCCGCCAGCTGGCCGATAGACGCAAGTTTTTCGCTCTGCACCAGTTGGCTTTCCAAGTGCTTGCGCTCGCTTATTTCCGTCTGCAAAGCGTCGTTGCTCAAACGCAATTCGGTGGTTCTGGCTTGCACGGCAGTCTCAAGGCCAGCCATTTTCAACGCGGCCTGCTGCGTCATCTGCCACTTGGCACAGAGTGCGTTGGCCAGTTGCGAAACCTCGATGGCGTCAAAGGGTTTTTTCAGGATGAGCAGCCTGTCGGCCACGTCCAGCCGCTCCAGCACCTCGCCCCAGGAATAGTCGGCATACGCGGTGCAGATGACCACCTGCAGCAACGGGTCATCCTGCCACAGCCGCTCGATGGTTTGCACACCATCCCATCCCGGTGGCATGCGCATGTCAACGAATGCAAGGGCATAGGGCAAGCCGGTTTGCTGCGCAGCGCGGACCTTGGCCAACCCCTCTTCGCCCTGATAGGCCGAATCGAGCTCGAAACCCTGTGCCGACGATGGCGTGGCCTCGGAGCCAAACAGTTCCGACTCAACGTCATCGAGCGCCGTACTGGCCACCGCAGGGGCCAGAATTTTGCGGAAATCTTCGTGTATGCCCAGGGTGTCGTCGATCAGCAAAATGCGGCGGTTCGACTGGGTGCTCATGTGGACATCCCTTCCATGGCGATCGGGAGTTCAAGGGTGAACACCGCGCCCAAGCCCGGCCCCTCACTGTGCGCCGTCAGCCTGCCCCCCATTTCCTGCGCCGCCAGGATGCAACTGTGCAGGCCAAAACCATGTCCGTCTTTGCGCGTGGTGAAACCGTGGCTGAAGATGCGTGGCATGTTGTCGGCTGCGATGCCCTCGCCTTGGTCTGCAACGCTGACCCGCAAGCACCGGCCCGCCTCCCCCTCGCCCACATGCACACTCAGCGTCAACTGATGCGTTCGCCCCACAATGCCATTCATGGCATGTTTGGCGTTGCTGATCAGGTTCACCAGGATTTGCAGCACGCGGTGGCGGTCCAAAGGCAACACGGGCACCTCTGCAATCTCCTTGACCACCGTGACGTCGTGGCGAACCAGCGCCCCTGCGTTCATGCGCAGCGCATCGTCCACCAGGTCACGGATCTGCACCGGCTCGACGAGACGCGACGTGCCTGCATACGACTGCTGGGTGGCCACAATGTCTTTGATGTGGTCGACGCTTTTGCTCATTTGCCCCAATTCGTCGAGCGCGCTGGCCTGCTCGGCGGCCAGCGCATCGGCGAGTTTGCCCAAGTAGCCCGGCAGCTGCTTGCCCTTGTCGTCATGGCTCATGAAATGGCCCAGGTCGGCCGCGTGTTCGTTCATCATCTGCACCGCACGGGCCAGGCCGGACGCCTTGGAGGTCCGCACCTGGCTGCTCAGCACGCCCACCGACACATTGACGCTGTTGAGGACGTTGCCCACGTTGTGCAGCACGTTGGTGGCGATTTCAGCCATTCCGGCCTGGCGGGCGGTGGCCACCAGTTTCGCCTGGGTCTCCTGCAGCTCGGCCGTGCGAAGCCGGACCCGGTCTTCCAGTTCAACCTGCAACTGGGACAACGCGTCATTGGCGGCCTGCAACTCGGCGGTGCGTTCGGCCACACGCTGCTCAAGATCGAGGTTCAAGCGCCGCACTTCCTCCTCGGCGTGCCCCCGTTCAGCGACCTCTGTGCGCAACTCGTCGTGCACCGCCTTCCACTGCGCAGGCCCTGGCAGCGCCAAGGCTTTGGGCAGCAGCGGCACAAGGATGGCCGCCGTTCCGACCGATGCCAACGCGGTCACCGCCTTGACGATGCCGGATGCCAGGTAGTCGGGGTACCACAGGTTCCACAGCGACATGACGTGGGTGGCGCCGCAAGCCATGATGAAAACGCCGAAGAGCACGAATATCCAGCTGAATTGCAGGTCTTTGCGGCGCCGGACAAACACCAGCAGCATGGCTGGAATCGTGTAATAGGCGACCGCCGTGACCAGATCGGACACCCCGTGCAACCACAGCAGATGGGGCTGCCACGACAGGCAATAACCGTGAGGGATCAAGCCAAGCGCCAACTGTGACAAGTCTGACATGCGGTACCTCCTACAAAAAGACGGAACAACCGGTGCGACCGTGGCACCGGCACGAGGGGATCAACGCGATTCAAGGGCCTGCAGGTGCCCCTTGATCACCCAGCCAAACCTCAAAAACCGTCGATGCCAGTGGCTGCGAGTAAAAGAAACCCTGTGCAGTCGGACAACCGCAAGACTTCAGGAATTCAGCTTGCCCAGGGTTTTCCACACCTTCGGCGACCACATCGAGCTTCAGCGCCTGGGCCAAGGCCATGATGATCCGGACAATCTGCGCGTCACCGTCGTCGCGGTCGGCATTCATCACAAAAGAGCTGTCAATTTTGAGCACGTCTATCGGCAGCCGACGCAAATAGGCGAGGCTTGAATAACCCGTACCGAAATCATCCACGGCCACCGTGACTCCGATCTGGCGCAAACGCGTCAGGACCTCAGAAATTTCAGCCGGGTTGGCCATGATGACGCTTTCGGTCAGCTCGACTTCGAGATCCGTGGGTGAAATGCCATGCTTGCGGGCCAAACTGGCAATGCGCTCGACCAGATCCCCTTCCTGCAGTTGCTTGGCCGATATGTTCACGGCGATCCTGACGCGCTCCAGCCCCTGCACCTGCCAGGCGTGCAACTGGCGGCAAGCTTCCTCAAGCACCCAATTGCCGAGTTCGTGGATGATGCCGGACTCCTCGGCCAGCGGAATGAACTCGTCTGGCAGCACCAGGCCGCGCTGCGGGTGATGCCAGCGCACCAGCGCCTCGACCCCGCGCTGAATGCCGTTGGCCATCGCCACCCTGGGTTGGTAAAAAAGGGCCAGCTCGCCGTTGGCGACCGCGCTGCGCAGCTCCATTTCAAACTGCAGGCGCTGCCCCGCTTTCTCGGTCATGGCCGTCTGGAAGAAACGGTAGGTGCCGCGCCCAGCCGTTTTGGCCGCGTACATGGCTGCGTCGGCGTGCTTCATCAGGGTGATGGCGTCAGCACCGTCTTCAGGCAGGCAGCTGATGCCGATGGACGCACCGATCTGCAGGGTGTGGCCGCCGAGCGTCATGGGGACCGTCAGGCTGGCGAGAATGGTTTTCGCCAAGCTGGCGTAAGCCTCGGGCTCCTCGACGTGTTCGAGCAGGATGACAAATTCATCACCCCCCATCCGGGCCACCGTGTCTGATTGGCGCAGGCTCTGGTTCAGTCGGCTGGCGACTTCCCGCAGCAGGCTGTCGCCAACGTCGTGCCCCAGCGAATCGTTGATGTGCTTGAAACGGTCAAGGTCTATGAACATGACGCCCAGGCGTTCCCTCTCACGCTGGGCAAAAGTGATGCCGTGCTCCAAGCGATCCAACAGCAAGGCGCGGTTGGGCAGGCCGGTCAGCGGGTCATGGAAAGCCAGGTGGCGGATGTGCTCGTCCTTTTTGCGCAGCTCGGTGATGTCGTTGAAAACACCGACATACCGAACCGGCGTCCCGTCGCTGGTCCGCACAACGCCAATGCTCAGCCACTCCAGGTAGGCCTCCCCGCTTTTGCGTCGGTTCCAGATCTCGCCCTCCCAGCGGCCATCGCGCAACAGCGTGGTCCACAACTCCTGGTAGAAGGCCTCTTTGTGGTGATCCGAGCGCAGCAGGCTGGGTTGCTGGCCGATTGCTTCGGCAGCGGGGTAACCCGTGATCGCCGTGAAGGCGGGATTGACCGACAAGATGGTGGCCGAGGTGTCGGTGACCATCACCCCATCCATGGTGTTGTCGAACACACTTGCCGCGAGTTTGAGTTCGGCCTCGGTCTTGGCACGGACAACGATGTCTGCCTGCAACGCGGCGTTGGCGTGGCTGAGCTCTGCCGTTCGCGCTTCAACGGCGGCCTCCAAATCGGCCACTCGCTGGGCCGCCTCCTGGGTCATCTGCCACTTGACCCGCAACGCGCTGGCCAGTTGGCAAACCTCGATGGCATCGAAAGGTTTTTTCAAGATGAGCAGCCTGTCGCCAACGTCGAGTCGGCGCAAGACTTCGGCCCAGGAATAGTCGGTGTAGGCGGTGCAGATGACAATTTGCAACTGTGGGTCTTCCTGCCACAAACGCTCAATGGTCTGCACCCCGTCCCAGCCTGGCGGCATGCGCATGTCAACGAAAGCCAGGGCATAGGGCAAACCGCTCAGCTTTGCAGCGCGGACTTTTGCCAGGCCCTCTTCGCCCTGGTAGGCAGAATCGAGTTCGCAATCGGGGGAGGTTGCCTGCACTGCCGTGCCGAACAAAGCTGCTTCGGCGTCAGCCAACTCCCCGCCGGGAGCTGATGGAGCCAGGATTTTGCGGAAATCCTCGTGGATGGTCCGCGTGTCATCAATCAGCAAAATGCGCCGATTTTGCAGCGTGCTCATACGAGTGTCTCCACCTTTCCGTTGCTTTGACGAACAGGAAATCCAAGCCCTCCGCACAAAGTATGGCACACCGAAGAGCGCTTGGGTGTGCCGAAATAGCCAGAGAAAGCAGGTCTTTCGGGCCTGAACACGGGTTTATTTTCTGGCGCGAATCTTGGCCAGCCCGGCCTGGGTGTCGTTCCACAGCGACGAGGCGTTGACCAAACTGTTCTACCTGGCCCTGCGCAACATCAACGGCTCACTTCCCAGGCTGAATAGCCGTCACCACCATTTTTCCGCCTTCCTGCACAGCCATGAATTGCACTTTCTGGCCCACTTCAACCTTTTCCAGCATTGCCTTGTCCTTCACAGAAAAGACCATGGTCATGCCTGGCATTTCCATGTGTTTGATTTCACCGTGCTTGAGGGTGATCTTGCCCGCGTCCTTGTCAATTTTGCGGACTTCACCGTCGGTCAAGCCGGGCGCTGCTGCCATTCCTGTTTTTCCGGGATCCATGTTCGCCTGTGCAAACACAGGGGTGGTTGCAATGCCCGCCATGGCCAATGCGGTTGCGTTCAGAACCTGTCGCAGTTTCATCGTGACACCTCGTCAATGGGGTTGGGGTTGATCGGCATCCGCTTACTTGGCTGCCACATGGACCTGGCCCTTCATGCCAGCGTCGTAGTGGCCCACGTGCAGGCAGGCGAAGTTCACCACCCCCGCTTTGGTGAAGCGCCAGATCACCTCGCCCTGCTTGCCGGGCTTGAGGGAAATCTTGTTGGGTTCTTCGTGCTCCATGTTCGGAAACTTCTTCATGACCTCGTAGTGCTCCATCAATTCCTTCTCTGTTCCAAGGCTGAACTCATGCGGCACCTTGCCGGAGTTCTTGATGACGAAGCGAACCGTTTCCCCCTTCTTCACCGACACGTTCGAAGGCGTGAAACGCATGCTGTCTGCCGCATCCACCTCAATCGTGCGCGTGACGTTTTTCGCCACGCCGGGCTGGCCAATGGGCGATTCATCGTGGTGCCCGCCGCTGTGGTTGCCGCCGGCGAAGGTGGCAGACGCGGCCAAGGCTGCTGCAGCGAAAACAAAACCAGCGCGCGAGACGGTGTTGAACTTGAGGGATTTCATTGAACTTCTTTCAGGCTTGGGTTGGGAAAAGGTCGGGCCAGTCAATGCGACATGTTTTTGGCCGTGGGCTTGATCGCCTTGGCGGTGGCTGGCAGGGTGTCGCTGCTGGCCGCAGGACGTGGTGTGGGAGGAAGCGCACCGGTCCATTCGTAAGCCACGGTGCCTTCGGGAAATTTGTACGGGCCTGGGTCTTTGTAGTCGCCCGGCTTCTGGTCTTTGCGCACCTTGAACACCGTGAACATGCCGCCCATTTCCAGCGGACCAAACTGGCCGGTGCCCGTCATCATGGGGGCGGTGTTGTCGGGTATTTGCATTTCCATTTCACCCATGTCGGCCATGCCGCGTTCACCCATCAGCATGTAGTCGGGGGCCACTTTCTGTATTTTTTTCACCAGGCCGCGGTGGTCCACGCCGATCATGGTGGGCACGTCGTGCCCCATGGCGTTCATGGTGTGGTGGCTCTTGTGGCAGTGCATGGCCCAGTCGCCTTCCTCGTCGGCGATCAGTTCGATCTGGCGCATCTGCCCCACGGCCACGTCGGTGGTGACTTCGTACCAGCGTGTGCTGGGCGGCGTCGGTCCACCGTCTGTGCCCGTGACCAGAAACTCGTGCCCGTGCAGGTGGATCGGGTGGTTGGT
Organism: uncultured Hydrogenophaga sp.; assembly: GCA_964342395.1. Lineage (GTDB taxonomy): Bacteria > Pseudomonadota > Gammaproteobacteria > Burkholderiales > Burkholderiaceae_C > UBA2334. The sequence goes on along the minus strand of CAYFFJ010000018.1, from coordinate 13,246 downwards.
CATGGTGAGGTTGCCCACCCGGATGCGCACGCGGTCGTTCAGGCGCACGTTGAGCGTGTCGATGGCCGGGAATACCCGGCTGTTCCAGCACCAGATGTTGAAGTCTGTCATGGTGTTGATCTTGGGGGTCTTGCTGCCAGGCTCTACGTCAAACGCATTGAGCAGGAAACAGAAATCCCGGTCCACCTCACTGATGTGCGGGTGTTTGGTCTTGGGGTGGGTCACCCACATGCCCATCATGCCCATGGCCATCTGCACCATTTCATCCGCATGCGGGTGGTACATGAAGGTGCCGGGGCGCCGCGCCTCGAACTCATACACAAAGGTCTTGCCCACGGGGATGGCGCGCTGATTCAAGCCACCCACGCCGTCCATGCCGCTGGGCAAGCGTTGGCCGTGCCAGTGCACGGTGGTGTGTTCGGGCAACTTGTTGGTCACGAAGAGGCGCACACGGTCGCCCTCTACCACCTCAATGGTGGGGCCGGGGCTCTGGCCGTTGTAGCCCCACATGTTCACCTTGAACCCCGGCGAAACCTCGCGCACCACCGGCTCGGCCACCAGGTGGAACTCTTTCACGCCCTGGTTCATGCGCCAGGGCAGTGTCCAACCGTTGAGCGTGACCACGGGGTTGTAAGGTCGGCCGGTGGTCGGGACCAAGGGCGGCGCGGTGTCAACCGATGTCTGGATGACGGGCTCTGGCAATCCTGCCAACGCTGAGCGCGCCACAGCCAAGCCTGCCACGGACGCAGCGGCGCCCGCAAAAAATTGTCGTCTGGAGTGGGTGTGGGTCATGGGTTCTTTCCTTTCAATGTGCGGATGCGGTCGGGGCGTCTCCACTGCTCCCGCCCAGCGAGACGAAGCTGTCGGGTTCTCCCCCCTGCAACACCCACTGCAGATCGGTCTCTGCGAGCCAGAAATCGCGCTGTGCGCCAATGGCATCTACCGTGGCCTGGGACTGGTTGCGCACCTCGCCCAGCAGGTCCCACACGCTCTTGAGCATGCCGTTGTAGTGCAGCACAGTCTCTTCGGTGATGAACGCACGGGTTTTCAGAATGTCCCCCTGGCTGTCCTGTACCAGGGAATGGGCTGCCCAATAGATGTCCATGGCCGTCTTGGAAAGTGCACGGTTGCGCAGGCTTTCTGCATCTGGCAACTGCTGGCGAACCGCTTCGGCACGCTTTTGTAGCTCAGCAGCGGCCATGGGCTGAGCCGGGATGGCAGGCAGCTGGTCCGGCAGTACAAAACCCGCCTGAAGCCCCGTCTGCCCCATCGTCTTGACCAATTTGCCCAGGGCCTGGGCGGCCGCTCGCTGAGCGCGGCGGAGATTCATGCGGGCAGACGATGCGGCGAGCTGAACGGGCGACAGCTGCAACTTGCTCCAGTTCCCCACCGTCACCATGCGTTGCCCCAGCTCCAAGGCCGCCTGGGCGGCTTCCAGCATGTCCTGCTGGTGCGTCAAGACCTGCTGAGCCGCAACGGCCTCAATCCAGGCTTTTCGGCCTGCCGCAGCCACCTCCAGCACCTCATGCACGTCCTCGACACGGCGTTGCAGGCTGGGGTCGAGCTCGGTCCACCGGCCTTCTGCGATCCGTTGTTCATTGTCAGGGCCCAGTTTCGACAGGGGTCGCGTCAGTTCCCGATGAGCCGTCCACGCCTTTCGAACAGCTGCCTCAAATGTCGGGATGGCGATGTCCAAGGGGTTGCCGGGCACCGTGGCAGAGGCACCCGGATGGGCCTGCTCCCACTTGAGCACGTCAGCATGGCCCCGCTTGAGCGCGCCCACCGCTTCGTTGGCCCGACGCCAATCAGCGTCTTGTGAGGTGCTGGCCGTTTGCGCTGAAAGCGCAAATGGCAGGGCGCAAAGGCTTGCCGCCAGCAAATGCCTCGTGCGTCGGCAACAAAATAATGGTTTCACTGCAATCGCTCCTTTGGTATGGATCAAGTGGGCCGATTCTGCGAGTGCTCATCCGTCAACACCCTGTCAGCCAAATTACAAAATTCTCAGGTTCGGCCACGCCGGCCTCAGTAAGGGCAAACTTGCGGCCAGGAGATGGTGTGAACGTGAAAATTCTGATCGTTGAAGATGAGCCCAAAATGGGCGACTACCTGCGCCAAGGCCTGCGCGAAGCGGGCTATGCCGTGGACTTGGCCACCCACGGCCTGGACGGCCTGCACCTGGGCCTGGAAGGCGACCACGACCTGGCCATCCTGGATGTGATGCTGCCCGGCATGGACGGCTGGACCCTGCTGAAAACCCTGCGCGCGCAAGGGCGGCACATGCCCGTGCTGTTTCTGACCGCCCGCGACGAAGTGGCCGACCGCGTGAAGGGCCTGGAACTGGGGGCCGACGACTACCTGGTCAAACCCTTTTCGTTTGCCGAATTGCTGGCGCGTGTGCGCACCATCCTGCGCCGGGGGCGCACCGGCACAGAGCCCACCACCCTGGCCGTGGCCGACCTGGAGCTGGACTTGCTGCGCCGCCGTGTCACACGGGCGGGCAAACGCATCGACCTGACAGCCAAAGAATTTGGCCTGCTGGAGCTGCTGATGCGCCGCACCGGCGAGGTGTTGCCGCGCAGCTTGATTGCCTCGCAAGTGTGGGACATGAACTTTGAGAGCGACACCAACGTGATCGAGGTGGCCATGCGCCGCCTGCGCGCCAAGGTGGATGACGGCTTCGAACCCCGGCTGCTGCAGACCGTGCGTGGCATGGGCTACGTGCTGGAAGTGCCGCAAGGAGTCTGATGCGACGCCTGACCCTGACCACCCGGCTGACCGCGCTCTACACCCTGGTGTCGGCCAGCGTGCTGCTGGGCCTGGGGGCTCTGACCGCCGCCACCGTGAACGCTCACTTTGTGGAGCTGGACCAGGCCACCCTGCGCGACAAGGTGCACCTGATCCAGGGCCTGGGCCAGCGCTCGGCCACCCTGTCCGACTTCAGCGCCCGGCTGCAAGACGTGTTGCACAGCCACGAAGGCTTGGCCGTGCGGGTGACCCAGGGCGACCAGGTGGTGTACGCCACGCCGGGCCACCCCCACCCCACCCCCTCTCACTGGCAAACGCTGCAAACCCGCGTGGAGGCACCGGGTGCCGCGGCTCGCCCGCTGATGGTGCACACCGCGCTCGACCCCGTGCACCACACCCATTTCATGGCCCGTTTCCAGCGAATTTTGTGGGCCTACGTGGCCCTGGCCACGCTGGCCAGCGGGCTGCTGGGGTGGCTGGCGGCGCGCAACGGCCTGTCGCCCCTGCGCGCCATGAAGGCCCGCGCCCAGGCCGTGAGTGCCCACAAACTGGACGAACGCATGCCCGTGGACGCCGTGCCGGTGGAACTGGCCGACCTGGCCCAAAGCCTGAACGACATGCTGGTGCGCCTGCAGGCCGACTTCGAGCGCCTGTCGGCCTTTTCGTCCGACCTGGCGCACGAGCTGCGCACCCCCATCAGCAACTTGCTGACCGAAACGCAGGTCACGCTGTCGCAAAAACGCACGGTGGACGACTACCGCAACGCCCTGGCGTCCAACTCGGAAGAGTTTCAACACCTGGCGCGCATGGTGTCTGACATGCTGTTTCTGGCCAAAACCGAAAACGGCCTGGCGCTGCCCCACCCGGAAACCATTGCACTCGACGCCGAAGTGGCCGCGCTGACCGATTTTTACGACGCCCTGGCCGCCGACAAACACCTGCAGTGGGCCGTGAGCGGCGCGGCCCAGGTGCAAGGCGACCGGCTGATGGTGCGCCGGGCGCTGAGCAACCTGCTGTCCAACGCCATCCGCCACTCGCCCGAGGGGGGACGTGTGACCGTCCACATCCACACCGGCCCCCAAGGCACGGCAGTGGGCGTGGCCAACGAAGGCACCGCCATCCCCCCCGAGGCGCTGCCCCGGCTGTTTGACCGTTTCTACCGCGCCGACGCGGCCCGCCGCCACCCCGCGTCAGACGGGGCAGGGCTGGGCCTGGCCATCACCCGTGCGATCATGCAAGCGCACGGCGGCAGCGTGACCGCCACGTCTGAGCAGGGCACCAACCGGTTTGTGCTGTGGTTTCCCCCGCTCAAGCCCCATCTGGCATAACGGGTGTGTCAGGGTGGCAAACGCAGGCCTCGCCGCCAGGGTTTTCAATACAGGCATTGCCCACACACAGGAGCCTTTCATGTCAGCCCACTGCTGCGAACACAACACCCCCACCCCCCAAACCGTGGTCGACCTGCCCCGCTACCGCCGCGTGCTGTGGGTAGCGCTGGCGGTGAACGTGGCCATGTTTGCCATTGAAATCATCGGCGGCATTCAGGCGGGCTCTCTCTCGCTGCTGGCAGACGCGGTGGACTTCGCGGGCGACGCACTCAACTACGGCGTGTCACTGGCCGTGTTGGCCGCCGCAGTGGCCTGGCGCGCCCGCGCCGCCGTGGTGAAAGCGCTCAGCATGATGGGCTTTGGCCTGTTTGTACTGGGCAGCGCGGTGTGGCGCGTGTGGCACGGCGAGGTGCCCGCCGCCGCCACCATGGGCGCCGTGGCCACACTGGCCCTGGCGGCCAACCTGGGCGTGGCCTGGATGCTGTACGCCTTTCGCGAGGGTGACGCCAACATGCGCAGCGTGTGGCTGTGCACCCGCAACGACGCCATCGGCAACCTGGCGGTGATGGCCGCCGCCGTGGGCGTGTTCGGCACCGGCACCGCCTGGCCCGACCTGGCCGTGGCAGGCCTGATGGCCGCCCTGGCTTTGCACGGCGGCTGGCAGGTACTGGGGCAGGCGCGGGGGGAGCTGAAAGGGGATCGGTGAAATTTCATAAAAATGGCATGTACCGCTTTCCTGTATTCAATTCATTGCTACAAATTTAATTTTGTAGCAAACTGTTCAATAAACAAAAGCGCCAGAGCACGTTTTTGTTAAAAATCCCCATCAAACCTGAAAAACATCCTGGGCATGCCAAGGCAGAAACCCCTGCCGCATGCAGTAGGCTGTGCACCCCTTCAAGAGGAAACCCCGAACCATGAGCACCGACACCCCCAGCATGGCCAACCTGTCCCCTGCCGAGCAGGCCCTGCGCGACGCCGCTTGCGACTACCACCGCTATCCCGTTCGCGGCAAGATTGCCGTCACCCCCACCAAAGCCCTGACCAACCAGCGCGACCTGTCGCTGGCCTACTCCCCCGGCGTGGCCTACCCCTGCCTGGAAATCGCCGCCGACCCCACCAAAGCCGCCGACTACACCAGCCGGGGCAACCTGGTGGGCGTGGTCACCAACGGCACCGCCGTGCTGGGCCTGGGCGACATTGGCCCGCTGGCCGGCAAACCGGTGATGGAGGGCAAGGGCTGCCTGTTCAAAAAGTTTGCGGGCATTGACGTGTTCGACATCGAACTGGCCGAGCGCGACCCCGACAAACTCATCGACATCATTGCCAGCCTGGAGCCCACGCTGGGCGGCATCAACCTGGAAGACATCAAAGCGCCCGAGTGCTTCTACATTGAAAAGAAGCTGAGCGAGCGCATGGGCATTCCGGTGTTCCACGACGACCAGCACGGCACGGCCATCATCAGCAGCGCCGCGCTGCTCAACGGCCTGGAACTGGTGGGCAAAGCCATTGGTGACGTGAAAATTGCTGTGTCGGGCGCCGGTGCCGCAGCCTTGGCCTGCCTGGGCGTGATGGTGGGCCTGGGCGCCCGCCCTGCCAACATCCTGGTGTGCGACTCCAAAGGCGTCATCTACCAGGGCCGCCCCGGGGGATACGACGAGTCCAAAGCCCGCTACGCCCAAGACACCTCCGCCCGCACCCTGGCCGACGCGGTCAACGGGGCCGACGTGTTCCTGGGCTGCAGCGCCCCCGGTGTGTTGACCGCCGAGATGGTGAAAACCATGGGCCCCAGCCCCATCATTCTGGCGCTGGCCAACCCCGAGCCCGAAATCCGCCCCGAGCTGGCCAAGGCCGTGCGGCCCGACTGCATCATTGCCACCGGCCGTTCGGACTACCCCAACCAGGTCAACAACGTGCTGTGTTTTCCGTACATCTTCCGGGGTGCACTGGACTGCGGGGCCACCCGCATCACCGAGGCCATGAAGCTGGCCTGCGTGCGCGAAATTGCCGAGCTGGCCAAAGCCGAAACCAGCGACGAAGTGGCCGCCGCCTACGCCGGCCAGGAGCTGAGCTTTGGGCCCGAGTACCTGATCCCCAAGCCCTTTGACGCGCGGCTGATTTTGCGCATTGCCCCCGCCGTGGCCAAAGCCGCCGCCGACAGCGGCGTGGCCGCGCGCCCCATTGCCGACATGGAGGCCTACCGCCAAGAGCTCACCCGGTTTGTGTACCAAACCGGCATCCTGATGCAGCCCGTGTTCAACGCTGCCAAGGCCCTGCCCCAAAACGCCAAGCGCGTGGCCTACGCCGACGGCGAAGACGAGCGCACCCTGCGCGCGGCGCAAATGGTCATCGACGAAAACCTGGCCAGCCCCATCCTCATCGGGCGGCCCGCCGTCATCGAGGCGCGGCTGAAAAAAGCGGGCCTGCGCATCCGCCTGGGGGTGGACTTTGAGAACGTCAACCCCGAAGACGACCCGCGCTTTCGCCGCTACTGGGAGCACTACCAAAAGCTGATGGGCCGCAACGGCGTGACGCCCGACATGGCCAAAGCCGCCGTGCGCCGCTCCAACACCCTCATTGCCGCGCTGATGGTGTCGCTGGGCGATGCCGATGCCATGCTGTGCGGCCTGGTGGGCACCTACGAAACCCACCTGGAACGCATCCGCAGCGTGCTGGGTGTGGCCCCCGGCGCCAGCAACTTTGCCGCGCTCAACGTGCTGATGACCGAGCAGCGCACCCTCTTCATTGCCGACACCTACGTCAACGACGAGCCCAGCGCCGCCCAGCTGGCCGAAATTGCCGCCATGGCGGTGGAGCAGGTGCAGCGCTTTGGCCTGCCGCCGAAGGTGGCGTTTTTGTCGCACTCCAGCTACGGCTCGAGCTTGCGCCCCTCGGCCCGCAAAATGCGTGAAGCCCGCGACCTGTTTGTGGCCGCCCACCCCGACGTGGAATGCGACGGCGAGCTGCACGGCGACGCCGCCCTGAGCGAAGACGTGCGCAAAACCTACCTGCCCGAGACCACCCTGAGCGGTTCGGCCAACGTGCTGATTTGCCCCAACCTGGACTCGGCCAACATCCTCTACAACGTGCTGAAAACCACCAACAGCCAGGGCGTCACCATCGGCCCCGTGCTGATGGGGGCCGCCGCCGCGGTGCACATCCTGGCTCCCTCGGCCACCGTGCGCCGGGTGCTGAACATGACGGCCCTGGCCGCCGCACACGCGGCGGTGAAGCGCAAATAAGCGCCGAACCGCCGAGCCAGCCCCTTCAGTCCAGGTCGAGCCTGCCCGCCAGCGTCACCCCTGGCGGGGGCTCATAGCCCGCCACCACCACGGCGCGGTGGGAGTGGTCGGCCAGTTCGGCCAGTTCGGCCAGTGTGTCCAGCACGTGGGTTATGGAGGCGCGGTCCAACGCGGCAAACGGGTCGTCCAGCAGGGTGAGCGCCGCGCCCGACGCAAACCCCGCCGCCCACCGCAGCTTGCGCCGCATGCCCATGGACAGGGCATACAGCGGTTTTTCGAGGTGGGGCAACAAAGCAAAACCGCCCAAGTGTTCAACCAATACATCGGCCTGCCACCTCGCATGGCGTGCCGCGTGTTGGGCCAAGTAGGCGTGGCAGGTCAGTGCGTCCAGCGCGTTGCTGGCGGGGTCGCACCAAAACACCTGGGCGGTGTAAGCGGGGTTCGGCTGGCCGTCTGGTCCCCAGGCCGGGGTGCCGTTCAGCGCCAGTTGCCCCCCGGTGGGGCGCAGCTCGGCGGCCAGCAGGCGCAGCAACGAGGTTTTGCCCACACCGTCGCCGCCCACCAGGGCCGTCACGCCCGGCTGCACCTGGGTGCTCCACCCGCGCCAGGCCGGGCCCTGGGGCCAGGCAAAGTCCAAACCGTTCACGTCCAACACAGCGTGCTTCCTTTTCAAACCACGGCGGCGCGTTCCCAGTGCCGCACCCGCCACGCGGCCCCCACGGCGCAAGCGGCGGCCACCGCACCGGCCCAAAACACGGCCGACAAACCCCACTGCGCACTGAGGGCACCGCCCCCCAAACCGCCCAGCACACCCGATACGCCGTAGCCCAGCACCGTGTACAGCGCCTGCCCCCGCCCGCGCAGGTGGCCCGGGAAGTGGTGGGAAATGAGGGCAATACACGCCGTGTGGTGCGCCGCAAACGTGATGGCGTGCAGCATTTGCGCCACCACCAGCAGGGGCAACACCAGCGGCCAGGCGGCGGTCAGCGCCAGCCGCGCGGTGGCCAACACCGCCGCCAACACCAGCCAGCCGGTCAGGCTCATCAGCGGCAACCAGCGGCCCTGGGTGAAAAACCAGGCCACTTCCAGCACCACCGACACGGCCCACAGCGCCCCGATGGTGGTTTTGCTGTAACCCAGGCTGTCCAGGTAGAGCGAAAAAAACACGTAAATGGCCATGTGCGATAACACATGGCAAAACACCGCCACAAACAGCCACGCCACCGCCGGTTGGCGCAGCAAGGCAAGCACCGGTTGGCTGGGGGGCTCGTGAGCCTGGGGGGTGGGCTCTTTCACGTCGGGCAGCCACCACACGCTGGCGGTCAGGGCCAGCAGGGTGGCCGCAGTCCAAGTGGGAAAGTCGGCCATGCCGTGCCGCTCGAACCACGCGCCCGCCACCATCACCGTCACCAAAAAACCCAGCGAGCCCCACAGGCGAACGCGTCCGTAGCGTTTCGCGTCAAAGCTGCCCCCCTGGCTGACCAGGTGCGCCAGGGCCGCTTCGCTCATGGGCATCATGGAGCTGGTGTGCACAAACATCAGCAGCAGCACCACCAGCAGGCCCGCAAACCCCAGGTTGGCCCACAGCCCCAGCGAACTCACCAGCGCCGCCGTGGCCCCGTAGCGCAGCAGCTTGACCCGTTCACCCGTGCGGTCGCTCAGCCAGCCCCAGCCGTAAGGGGCAAACAGGCGCGTGGCCGATTGCACCGAGGTCAACACGCTGATGGCCAAAATGCCAAAACCAGCCTCCTGCAACCACAGCGGCAGGTAGGGGTTGAAAAACCCGATGTGGGCAAAGTAGCTGGCCGAGAGCGCCGAAAACGGCACCAGCGAACCCGGCAAGGCCTGGCGCATCAAGCGGGTTGCTGCCCCGCAATGGGCCCCACAGGCTGCACCACATCGCCACACTGGGCGCGGTGCTGCAAGGCGTGCTCCATCACCACCAGGGCCAGCATGGCCTCGGCAATAGGCGTGGCTCGTATGCCCACACACGGGTCGTGGCGGCCTTTGGTGATGACTTCTGACGGCTGGCCCGCCGAGTCGATGGTCTCGCGCGGGATGAGGATGGAGCTGGTGGGCTTGATGGCCAAGCTGACCTCCAGGTCTTGCCCAGTGCTGATGCCACCCAACACGCCGCCCGCGTTGTTGCCCACAAAGCCCATGGGCGTGAGCGAATCGCCGTGGCTGCTGCCTTTGGCCGTGACCGCGCCAAAACCGGCGCCAATTTCCACACCCTTGACGGCGTTGATGCCCATCATGGCAAACGCAATGTCGGCGTCGAGCTTGTCAAACAGCGGCTGGCCCAGGCCCACGGGCATGTGCTGCGCGGTCACACGCAGGCGTGCCCCGCAGGAATCACCGCTTTTGCGCAGCGTGTTCATGTAGTCCTCCAGCGCCCTCACGTCAGCCACCGGGGCAAAAAACGGGTTGTTCGGCACATGGGCCCAGTCTTCAAACCCAATGGGCAGTTCGCCGATTTGCGTCATGCAGCCTTTGAAGGTGGTGCTGTGCACCTGCAACAACCACTTTTTGGCCACGGCCCCGGCGGCCACCATGGGAGCCGTCAAACGGGCCGATGAACGGCCACCGCCGCGCGGGTCACGCAAGCCGTATTTGTGCCAATAGGTGTAGTCGGCGTGGCCGGGCCGGAAAGTTTGCAGGATGTCGCCATAGTCTTTGCTGCGCTGGTCGGTGTTTTTGATCAGCAGGCAAATGGGAGTGCCGGTGGTGCGGCCCTGGTACACGCCGCTGAGGATTTCCACCGCGTCGGGCTCGTTGCGCTGGGTGACAAACTTGCTGGTGCCGGGGCGGCGGCGGTCCAGATCAGGCTGTATGTCAGCCTCTGACAGCTCAAGCCCGGGGGGGCAACCGTCAATCACGCAGCCAATGGCTGGGCCGTGGGATTCACCGAAATTGGTGACTGCAAAAAGGGTGCCGAATGTGTTGCCGCTCATGGTCGGGGATTATCCCCGACCAGGCTCTGCCGCCACCGCGCCGTGCACCGGGCGGTGCTGTGCGCGCATCACGACGCGGAGGAAGCGCTTTCTTGCTCGGGCCAATCGCGGATGTAGGCCTTGAGCATTTTGTTTTCAAAGTTCTGGCTGTCCACCACGGCTTTGGCCACGTCGTAGAAGCTGATGACGCCCATCAGCATGCGGTTGTCCATCACGGGCATGTAACGGCAGTGGTGCTCGATCATCATGGGACGCACGGCATCCAACTCGGTGTCAGGGGTACAGCTCATGGGTTGGCTGTCCATCACATTGCGCACGGTGTGGGTACCGAGCACGCCGCCGTTTTTGGCCAAATTGTGGATGACTTCGCGGAAGGTGAGCATGCCCGCCAATTCACCGCGCTCCATGACGGCCAGGGAACCGATGTCGAATTGCGACATGGTTTCGACGGCCAACTGCAGGCTGTCGTCGGGAGATGCGGTGTAGAGCGTGCCGCCCTTGACCCGGAGAATGTCGCTGACTTTCATGATGACTCCTTGATGGGGCCAAGGGCCCACGTATGGGCATCCAATATAGCGCAGCCCCTCCCCCCTGGCGGGGGCTTTTGCTGGGGTTTTTCCCTCAGTCGCCCAACAAAGAAAGGTCGCGCACCGCGCCTTTGTCAGCCGACATGGCCAGCATGGCATACGCCTTCAGCGCGGCCGACACTTTTCGGGGGCGGGGCAACGCGGGTTTCCAGCCTTTGGCGTCTTGCTCGGCACGGCGGGCAGCCATCTCTTCGTCAGACACCAACACGTCGATGCGGCGGTTGGGAATGTCGATGCGGATGCGGTCGCCGTTGCGCACCAAACCAATGGCGCCACCCGCTGCCGCTTCGGGCGACACGTGGCCGATGGACAGACCCGAGGTGCCGCCAGAGAAACGGCCATCGGTCAGCAGCGCACAGGCCTTGCCCAGGCCCTTGCTCTTGATGTAGCTGGTGGGATACAGCATTTCCTGCATGCCAGGGCCGCCTTTGGGGCCTTCGTAACGCACCACTACCACGTCGCCCGCCTTGACTTTGTCGTCCAGGATGTTGGCCACTGCCTCGTCCTGGCTTTCCACCACGTGGGCGGGGCCTTCGAACACCAGCAGGCTGTCGTCCACACCGGCGGTTTTGACCACGCAGCCGTTGAGGGCGATGTTGCCGGTCAACACGGCCAGGCCGCCCTGTTGGGAGAAAGCGTGGTCGCCCGAGCGGATGCAGCCTTCGGCACGGTCAGTGTCCAGGCTGGGCCAGCGGGTGTCCTGGCTGAACGCCACTTGCGAGGGTATGCCTGCGGGGCCGGCCATGTAGAAAGTTTTGACCGCTTCGCTGGGGTTGCGGGCAATGTCCCACTGGTCCAGCGCGTCTTTCATGGTTTTGCTGTGCACGGTGGGCACGTCGGTGTGCAGCTTGCCCGCGCGGTCCAGCTCACCCAGGATGCCCATGATGCCGCCGGCGCGGTGCACATCTTCGATGTGGTACTTGTTGGTGTTGGGCGCCACTTTGCACAGCTGGGGCACCACCAGCGACATGCGGTCGATGTCGGCCAGGGTGAAGTCGATTTCGGCCTCTTGAGCAATGGCCAGCAGGTGCAGGATGGTGTTGGTGGAGCCGCCCATGGCGATGTCCAGCGCAATGGCGTTTTCAAACGCTTTGAACCCCATGGAGCGGGGCAGCACCGAAGCATCGCCCTGCTCGTAGTAGCGCTGGCACAACTCCACGGCCAGGCGCCCTGCCCGCTTGAACAACTGCTCGCGGTCGGCGTGGGTGGCCACCACAGTGCCGTTGCCGGGCAACGCCAGGCCGAGGGCTTCGGTCAGGCAGTTCATGCTGTTGGCGGTGAACATGCCTGAACACGAACCGCAGGTGGGGCAAGCAGAGCGCTCGACCTCGGCCAGGTCGGCGTCGCTCACCTTGGCGTCAGCAGCCATCACCATGGCGTCAATCAGGTCGAGTTTTTTGAACTCCATCACCTGTGTGGCCGGATTGGCCAGCCGCACTTTGCCCGCCTCCATGGGGCCGCCGGACACAAACACCACCGGGATGTTGAGCCGCATGGCGGCCATCAACATGCCAGGGGTGATCTTGTCGCAGTTGGAAATGCACACCAAGGCATCGGCACAGTGGGCGTTGACCATGTATTCCACGCTGTCGGCAATGATGTCGCGGCTGGGCAGCGAATACAACATGCCGTCGTGGCCCATGGCAATGCCGTCGTCCACGGCAATGGTGTTGAACTCTTTGGCCACACCGCCTGCCGCCTCGATCTCGCGCGCCACCAGTTGGCCCAGGTCTTTCAGGTGCACGTGGCCGGGCACAAATTGGGTAAACGAATTGGCGATGGCGATGATGGGTTTGCTGAAATCCTCGTCCTTCATGCCCGTGGCGCGCCACAGGGAACGGGCACCGGCCATGTTGCGGCCAGCGGTGGAGGTCTTGGAACGGTATGCGGGCATGGTGTGAGGGCTGGAAAGTTGAGCCCACCGGCTACGTGCGGAGGGCAGAAAAACGAGGCCTGCGATTATCTCGCAGGTGCTCCAAGAATACGCGTCACCCCCACGGTGCGCAGGCCTGCCAGGCAAGTACCTATTTTCGCTTGGGTGGCAAACCCATGGCTTGGCGCTGCCGCTCAACCCGCGCCTTCACGCGGCGGTTTTCGTTCTCCACAACTTTGCGCTTGGTGTAACCCGAATAGTCGGCCCAACTCCACCACGCAGCGGCCAAACCAAACGGGGCCAGAACGCCCCACCAGGGCCAATCTGCCACCCAAGTCAGCCCTTGCGTTTTCAACAGCAGCAGCAACAGACCCAATCCCAAAAACCACATGCATCCCCCTCGTCAAACACGCAACCACGGAAGAAACAGACTGTAAGTGGCGGACGCCAATCGAACAAACCTGGCGGATTCAAAAGTGAAGTGCAACACCTGCAAACCCCGTAAGGTCAGCAGATG
>CAYFFJ010000017.1:0-39465 GCA_964342395.1 uncultured Hydrogenophaga sp. | reverse complement strand
AAAAAGGCCGCGTAAACCGTGGGCTAAGAACTACACCAAACGAGGGCAAGGTCAGGTGGACGCCCCGTGGCTTTGACAGGCGCCACTGCTGTGAGCTTGGCCACCAGTTCAGGCCAAGGAACAACGCTGTCCATCAACTCCAGCAGCTCCATCTTGCGGGTGCGCCGCTTGCTCAGATCAAGGCCAAGGTCTTGTTGCTTCATGCCAAAACAAACGCAATTTGCGTGCCTCACTCAGACTGAATGCAGAGTTTTGAACATGTTCCTTAAACGAAGTGGAATTCAAGACTGGCATTCCATCAATCGCGGTGATGACGTCACCGACAAGGATATCGGCGTCGAAGGCTGGCGTGTTGTCAGCAACCACACGGACGGCGACGCCCTTGTTTGTTTGAAGGTCTTGCCTTTCGGAGTCGTTTAGATCGCGAACGAAGACACCGAGCGTGAAGCGGCGCTTTATGAAGAAAACCGCGCCGTAGTCGGACCTATGAACCGTCATTGGAACGTAGGTTGTTTGACTGCCATAAGTTGTCGTTGAACTAAACCACTGACGCGGTGGCTGGTACGCAAGTGCCGCCACCGCGTCAGTGGTTTAGTTCAACGCAATGTATCCCGCAGAACCTGCGGGATAAAACAGACGGTGCGGGATATTCTGGTCACGGCTTCCTCCTGAAAATGGCTTGTAGCCTGGGTTGTCGGTGACACGAAACCCGGCACGCCTGTTTTGCGCTCCACACGGCTTTTTGACCAGTTGCGGGAGCGGATTCGATACCTTCACTATAGCCTCAACACTGAGAAAGCCTACCTGCATTGGGTGCGGTTTTTCATCCGGTGGCATGGCCGCATTGGCGAAATGCGGCATCCGCGCGACATGGGTGCCACAGAGGTTGAGGCGTTTCTGAACATGCTTGCCAATGAGCGCAAAGTTTCCGCATCTACCCACAATCAGGCACTGAGCGCCATTCTGTTTCTGTACCGCGAAGTGTTGGGAATTGACATGCACTTGTTGGCCGTAATTGCTTTACGGCACCGGCATGCGGCTGATGGAGGGGCTGCGCTTGCGCATCAAGGATGTGGACTTTGACCCGCACGTCATCATCGTTCGCGAGGCCAAGGGTAACAAAGACCGTGTAGTGATGTTGCCGTGCTCGTTGGCTCCCCGTTTGCGGCAGCAGCTTGGGGCTGCCCGCGGTGTTTGGGAGCAAGACCGGCAAGCACAACGAAACGGGGTGCAGACCCCGCATGCGCTGGAGCAGAAATACCCGAAGGTGGGCAGCACATGGGGGTGGTTCTGGTTGTTTCCTTCGCCCACACTGTCGATTGCCCCGGCTTCGGGTGTGGAGCGCCGCCACCATTTGTTTGAGGAGCGGCTGCAACGCGCCGTCAAAAAGGCGGTGGTGCAGGCAGGCATTTGCAAGCCGGTGTCAGTACACACGTTGCGCCACAGTTTCGCCACGCACTTGCTACAGGCGGGTACCGACATTCGGACGGTTCAGGAGTTGTTGGGGCACAGCGACGTGTCCACCACCATGATTTACACGCATGTGCTGAAGGTGGCGGCTGACTGGCGACTGAACGGCGGCACAACCTGCACTGTCGAACACGGAATACACCGCTGGGTGACTTGCGCGCCAACCATCACGCCCAACTCGATTTTCCGGATGCAAGCGTGCTCAACGGATACCCCCGCTGATCGATCGGTTGGCGCAGCACGATTCGGCTGGCAAATTTTTCGATTCCAATATCATCTTCCAGCAACCGGTCCATGAGTGCCTGAAAGCAGCCTATGCTGGGTGCCACAATTTTCAAGAGGTAATCGTAACCCCCGCTGACGTTGTAGCACTCGACAATCTCCGGGTATCTTCGAGCGCCAGTCTCGAATTCGCGGAAGTCATGAGGTCGATGGCTGCTGAGTGTCACCTCGGAGAACGCCGTCACGTTGCTGCCCAGCTTCTCTATTTCGACCTCCGCACGGTACCCCCGTATGACTCCAAGCGCCTGGAGTCGCTTCGTGCGGGAGAGACATGGGCTCTCACTGAGGCCCACAGCAGCCGCCAGTTCGACATTTGTGCACCGCCCCTCGCGCTGAAGATGCACGAGAATCTTGATGTCAAATGGGTCCAGGGAAACCGCTGCGCGCATGAATCGAACCCTTCACTGTCGCATGAGATTATGCCAACGACGTTGATCGGGCATAGCTCAACGCCTCATCAAGCACTTCGATCACTGTCCCGGCCTCCTCAGCCGATAACACCAGCGGTGGCCGAATTTTCAACACGTTGTGCCCCTTGGCACAAGCACTGAGCAAAACACCTTTGTCACGCATCCGGTTGACGACCCGGGTGGTGAAATCGCGGTCAGGCGCGCGCGTTGTGCGGTCGGCGACGAGTTCCACCCCCACAAACATGCCTACGCCGCGCACATCTCCAATCGCCTCGTGCTGGCTGGCCAGTCCGGCAATGCCATCGCACAGGATTTTCCCCACCTTGGCCGCGTGCTGAATCAGGTTTTCTTTCTCTATGGTGTCCAGCACCGCCACCGCCGCCGCACATGACACGGCATTGCCCGAGAAGGTATTGAAGTATCTTGAGTTTTTGCCAAATTCGGCCAGCGCGTCAGCCGTGGCCAGCAAGCCCGCTATGGGCTGACCATTGCCCATCGGCTTGCCCATGGTGACGATGTCCGGGATGACACCATGGCGTTGGAAGCCCCACATGTGCTCTCCCGTCCGGCCAAAGCCAGGTTGGACCTCGTCGGCAACAAACAGCCCCCCTGCCCGCTTGATCGCGTCAACGGCACCCTTCAGGAAGCCCGCAGGCTCGGGCAATATGCCGTCGCTGGTGAACACCGAGTCGACAATCAGGGCCGCTGGCTTGATGCCATGGCGTTTCAGGTCGGCAATCGCAGCCTCGACATCGCACCTGAAACGTTCGGAGATGTCGACCCCTTCTGCGTGGTAGAGGCTGGGTGCCGGGACCAGGCGAACGTGCGCACCCAGATCAACTGTCTCACCGAGCGATGGCGAGAATTGGGACACTGCGTCGGTGAAGCCGTGATAGGCGGTTTCGGTCACGATCACGCCCGTTCCACCGGTGCGGACCTGCGCGATGCGGTAGGCAAGGTCGTTCGCCTCGCTGCCCGTACAGGTGAGCATCAGATGCGCCAGCTCCGTTTCCGTCACGGTCGCCAAAAGGCGTTCGGCCAGGTCAAGAATCGTGTCGTGCAGGTAGCGGGTGTTGGTAGCGAGCGTTTGCACCTGCTTGCAGATCGCTTCGGTCACCGCCGGATGGCAATGACCGATGGATGCGACGTTGTTGTAGATATCGAGGTAGCGGCGGCCTTGCGGGTCGATCAGCCACACCCCTTCGCCGCGCACGATATGCAGCGGATGCTCGTACTGCAGCCGGTAGGCCGGGCCGAGCAAGGTGTCACGCCGCGCGATCATCGCAGCTGTGACGGGGCTCAAATCCACACGCCCCGGGATGTAGGCATTGGCCATATTGAGGTCGGTTGTGCTTTTCATAGGTCGCTCTTTATCTTTGATGTACTGTTCGTATTTCGGCCAACAAGCGGTCACGCATCTCCTGGCGTGACAGGTCGACCAACTGCGACAGCGCCTCCCAGGCGGCAGGGTTGTGGCGCATGATGTAGGCGCGGTTCTCGGGGTAGCGCTTGGCACGCCACTCCGAAATCAGGGCCGTGATGAGGTGGCGTGTGGCCATGAGATCGGCGACGATCTCCTGCTCAGCGTCGGTCAGTGGCAGTGTGGCGTGATAGGCCCCGACAAACTGCGCCGGTCCCTCGAACAGATCGGCGCACCCCGCGGAGTGAAAGGCAGCAGCCGTTCCCACCTCGCCAACCAGTGGCGCATGCAGCATGTCACCGAAATCGATCACCCCCGCGATGCGTTCCTGGTCTTCAGGGGCCACCAGCACGTTGTAGAGGTGGTAGTCGTTGTGGATGACCTGTGCCCTCACCGAAGCCAGGCACGGCAGCACATGGTCGGTGAAGCGCTTCATGAACGCTTTGGCCAGCGCCAGCCGTGGGGCCTCGTCGATCGCGTCGAACATGACCGTCAGCCGGTGTGCCGCCGAGACGTTCCACAGCAAATCGTGGGTCGCGGACGGGTGTGAAAAATCGCGCAACGCCAGGTTCAATTTGGCCAGAAACGTCCCCATTGCTCGGCGCTGCATCGCGGTGCGCGGTGTCTCCCGGATCTGGATGCCATCCAGATAGCTCAACATCCGGACCGTGGCCTGAGCACCACAGGGCAAGGTCACTGTGTCGCGCGTGCGGCCTGCAAGCGTGCGTACCACGTTGGGAACCGGCAATTTCGGCGACACCCGGGCGATGTGCTCGAGCGCACCGATCTGGAAATCAACCACCGGAACCGGCTCGGACGGGTTGCTGATCTTGAACACATAACGCGAGCCATCCGCCGTCTCGACACAGCAGTTCTGGTCGCGCTCGCCCGCCAGGGGGTGTGCGCGGCCCTCAATGCCGTAAAGACGGTGAACCAGCCCTTCTACCTTGTCCTGTGAGAGCCTGGGAACCGCCGTGTTCAACGCCACTGCCGTGAACGGATGCGCCTCCACCATCATGCGACTCGTCTTGCATGGGCCACCAGGGCCGGAAACTCAAGCCCGAGCAGACCGGGAAGCTGGCGAACATCGGTCAAACGGTTGACGCCGTAGCCTTCACAAGCGGGCTCGTGTCCTCGATCGATGAATGCCTTGCCCATGAAGCCCAGGTCGTGAGCCGTCATCAGGTCATAGCGGAAGCTGGACGAGACGTGCATCATCTGGTCGGGCCCGCAGCCAAGTTGATCGAACATGTATTCGAACATCTGGGCACGAGGTTTGTAAGCACGTGCTTCCTCGGCGGTGTACACGGCGTGAAAGGGCGCCTTCAAGTGCGTGACGCTGGCGGGAATCAGGTCGGCCATCGAGTTCGACAGGATCACCAGCGGCACATGGGGCGCGATGGCTTCCAGCGTTTCGACCACGTTCGGGTGGGGCTGCCAAGTCGGAACCGCGCTGTACAGGGCGGTTGCGTCAGACGGACGGTACTCGACGCCATGCGCCTGGCACGCCCGTTGAATGGAGCTCTCCACCACATCGAAAAAGGGCTTCCATTCGCCCAACACCTCATCCAGGCGGTAGTAGCGAAAACTGTCCAGAAAGGCCGACATCCTGTCAGCCTGAACGCGGTCCTCAAAAAGCTTCTTTGCCGTTGGCCCCATCTCGAAGTTGATGAGTGTGCCGTAGCAATCAAAGCTGATGAATTTGGGGCGGTACGCCATGGGTAATCTCCTGTTGGTGGCTGACTGATAGACCAACAAAAGTCTATGGACATCAACACCAAAGAGATGCTTTATTGCCGCTAGCCCCGAGCAGATTCCTTTCCAATCTGGAACACGCATCGTATTTTCTGCTGCGCTATCGCTATCGAGCGCAGGAAGGGTTTGGGCGACCGTCGGCTTGACGAGCCGACGGGGTTTGTAGCCGTGTGGGGTTGGAGCTCCTTCAGAGGCGAACGCCCCTCAAACCCCCGCCACCAAATCCAGCGCATGCATGTAAGCGCCATGCGTCATCAACCCATCCCACGCCAGCGCGGGCTGTTTTGGCAGCAAGGCAAGCCGCCGCTCTTCGCTGGCGCCGTGTGGCACCCACTGGCCTTTGACGATGGCTTCGCTCAGGCCCGCCAGCAGTTCGTCCACCGCTTCGCCACCGCCATCCAGTGACTGGTTGCACAGCAGCACCATGTCGCAACCGGCTTGCAACGCGGCCAGCGCAGCGGTGGTGTAGCTGACGGGTTGGCCGTCGATCACGCGGGCGGCGGCCATGCTGAGGTCGTCGCTGAACACCAGGCCCTGAAAGCCCATTTGTGCCCGCAGGATGTCTTGCAGCCAGGTACTGGAGAAACCTGCCGGGCGGCTGTCCACCTGGCTGTAGATGACGTGCGCGGGCATGACGCTGGCCAAGCTGCTGCTGAGCCAGTGGTAGGGGGCGGCGTCGTCGGCCAAGAGGGTGTGCAGCGGGCGGTCGTCCACCGGAATGTCCAGGTGCGAGTCGCCGCGCACATAACCGTGGCCCGGAAAGTGTTTGCCGCAGTTGGCCATGCCGCTTTGCAGCAAGCCGTGCATGAGGCTTTTGGCCAACACGGCGGCCACGCGGGCGTCGCGCGCAAAGGCGCGATCGCCAATGACGCCGCTGGGCCCGTGGTCCAGGTCGAGCACGGGGGTGAAGCTCAGGTCCACCCCACAGGCGCGCAGCTCGGCCCCCAGCACGTAGCCGCAGGCGGTGGCGGCGTTGGTGGCGTGCAGGTGGGGGCTGGTGGTTTGCGCCGGGCTGGCCCCTTCGGGCGCGGGTGCTTCCCACAGGCGGCCCAGGGCGCGCATGGGCGGCAGGTGGGTGAAACCGTCGGTTTTGAAGCGCTGCACGCGGCCGCCTTCGTGGTCCACGGCAATCAGCACGTCGGGCCGGGCCTTTTTGATTTTGCGGCAGAGCTGGGTGAGCTGCTCGCGGCTTTCAAAGTTGCGGGCAAACAGAATGAGGCCACCGGTCAGCGGGTGCTTCAGGCGCTGTTTGTCGGCTTTGGTGAGGGTGGTGCCGGCAATGTCGAGCACCACGGGGGCGGCAAAGTGGGTCATGAGAGGGTTTCGCTGGGCGTGGGGCTGGGTGCGGGGTTGGACACGGTGCGCTCTACCACCACAAAGCTGGCGGCGTGGTCGCCTTCGTCGGTGAGCGTCAGGTGGGCTTTGAGGCCCTGGGTTTCAAACCAGGTTTTGAGTTCGCCGTGCAGCACGATGCAGGGCTGGCCGCTGGGCAGGCTGGCCACCTCGCACCGCCGCCAAGTCATGGGCATGCGCATGCCCAGTCCGATGGCTTTGCTGAAAGCTTCTTTGGCCGAAAACCGGGTGGCCAGGTAACTCAAGCCGCGCTCTGCGCTGCGGGCGGTGCGGGCGCGCCAAGTGATCAGCTCAGCAGGGGTGAGCACTTTTTCGGCAAATCGGTCCCCGTGGCGCACCAGCGCCTGGGCGACGCGGCGCACATCGCACAGGTCAGTGCCAATGCCGTAAATCATGCGGCCTGAATGCAGCGCAAGTAGTCAGCCACGGTGGCGGTGTAGCCCAGTTCCAGCGCGTCGGCCATGAGGGCGTGGCCGATGGAAACCTCGCTCACACCGGGCACCACGCGCAGAAAATCGGTGAGGTTGTCGCGGTTGAGGTCGTGCCCGGCGTTCACGCCCAGCCCGCAGTCGAGCGCGGCCTGGGCGGCGGCGCGAAAGCGCTCCAGTTGCGCGGCCTGCGCGGGGGTGCCCCAGGCGGCGGCGTAGGGCTCGGTGTACAGCTCCACGCGGTCGGCGCCCACCGCCCGTGCCCCAGCCATCTGGCTGGGCTCGGCGTCCATGAACAGGCTCACGCGCACGCCCAGGGCTTTGGCCTCGGCCACCAGGGGAGCCAGGCGCTCGGCGTCTTGCGGAAACCGCCAACCGTGGTCACTGGTGAACTGGCCTTCGGCGTCGGGCACAAACGTCACTTGGCTTGGCCGCACGCTGTGCACAAAACCCATGAGGTTGTGAAAGGGGTTGCCCTCGATGTTGTATTCGCGCCCTGGCCAGGCCTTGAGCAGCTCGGCCAGTTCGGTCACGTCGGCGGCTCGGATGTGGCGCTCATCGGGCCGGGGGTGCACGGTGATGCCGTGGGCGCCGGCTTGCAAACACTGGGTGGCAGCACGCGTCAGGCTGGGAATGCCGAGGTGCCGGGTGTTGCGCAGCGTGGCCACTTTGTTGACGTTGACCGACAGGGCGCAGGCGGTGTGGAGAGCGGTGGTGGGTGTGGGGGCGGTCATGGGTGAAAATTTTCAATCAAAAAGGCACTCATCGCTTGATAGTATTCATTTGTTTGCTACAAATTTGAACGAACCAAGGCCTGCACATCCAGCATCATTTGACGGGTTTTGAACGATTTCACTCCGCAATGGTAGTGCAGCAGGTGGCGCAACTGGGCCTGCAAACCGGTCTGGCACGGGGCGCAGGCGGCCACCAGGCCGGCGAAGTGGGGGGCGTCGTCCAGCGCGTCTTGCAGCACCAGAAACTGGGCACCGGCCAAGGCCGACCGCTCGCCGGGTTCGGCCCTGCGCAGGCCCCCTTCGGGCGACAACAGGTAGGGGGTCTGAGGGTTCAGGGCTTGCAGGCTGCTGCCGTCGGCGCGCAATTCGGGCAACAGCCCGGCTTCGCGCAACAGCAGCAATTCAAACGCACGCAGCACCGCAGGGTCGGGCGTGCCGCGCTGGGCCAGGCGCTCCACGGCCTGGGCATAGCCGTCAAACAGGCGGGGGTGAGGGTCGTTGCGCACCAGCAGGCGCATGAGCATTTCGTTGAAGTAGGTACCGGCCAGCAGGGCTTCGCCCACCGGCATCACATGGCCGCCGCGCCAGTGCGCGGTTTTGAGGGTGTGCACTTCGCCTGTGCCGCTCCAGGCCAGCAGCAAGGGCTGCAATGGCAGCAGCACCGGGCGCAGCTGCGACGTGGGGCGCTTGGCCCCCTTGGCCACCACCGCCAGGCGACCGTGCTGGCGAGTGAACACATCCAGAATCAGGCTGGTTTCGCTCCAGTCGTAGCGGTGCAGCACGAAGGCAGGTTCATCGGTGAACCGCTGGGTTTTGCTCATGCGGCGGGGTGGGCTGGCGGGTGGGCGGCTTATTCGTAGCCAAAGGAGCGCACGCGGGCGTCGTCGTCGGCCCAGCCAGAGCGCACCTTGACCCACAGTTCCAGGAAAATTTTGGCATCCATCAGGCGCTCCAGCTCTACACGGGCTTCGGTGCCAATGCGCTTGAGTTTTTCGCCGCCCTCCCCAATGACCATGCCTTTGTGGCCCTCGCGCTCCACCACGATGGTGGCGGCAATGCGGCGTTTGTTGCCCTCTTCCTCGAAGGTGTCGATGATGACGGTGGAGGTGTAGGGCAACTCGTCGCCCATGAGGCGGAACAGTTTTTCTCGGATGATTTCGCTGACCAGAAACTTTTCGCTGCGGTCGGTCAGTTCGTCGGCCGGGTACATCCAGTCTTGCTCGGGCAGGTACTTTTCGCAAATGCCGTAAAACCGCTTCACGTCGCGCGCGGTGTTGGCCGACATGGGCACAATTTCGGCAAACGGGTGGCGGTCCTGCATGTCTTTCAGCCAGGGGGCGATGTCGCCACGGCGGTGAATCAGGTCAAATTTGTTGGCCAGCAAAATCACTGGAATGCTGGACGGCAGCAACTCCAGCACCTTGGCATCGTCGGGCGAGAAGCGCCCGGCTTCCACCACAAACACCACCAAATCCACATCGGTCACGGCGCCCAGCACGGTTTTGTTGAGCGCGCGGTTCAGCGCGTTGCCGTGGCGGGTTTGAAAACCGGGCGTGTCCACGAACACGTATTGCGTGGCCCCCAGCGTGCGCATGCCGGTGATGCGGTGGCGCGTGGTTTGCGCCTTGCGTGAGGTGATGCTGACTTTTTGCCCCACCAGCGCGTTGAGCAGGGTGGATTTGCCCACGTTGGGCTTGCCCACGATGGCGATCAGGCCGCAACGCTTGGGGCCGGTGGGTTCGGCCGCGGCCTCGCTGGCGGCCGCTGCCACGGCAGCCGCCGGGCGGCGCAGGGCGCGTGAAAGCATGGCCTCCAACTGAACGTCACCAGCAGCCAAGGGTTCCGCACGGGGTGTGGCGGGGCTCTTGGTTTTGGCTTTTGCAGCGGGTTTTGCTGCGGGCTTGGTGGTGGCCTGAGGCTTCTTGGGGCCAGAGGCCGGGGGTTTGGGTGCAGAGCTCATCGCTGGGGGTGTTCTTTCAGGTGCTGAAGCATGAGGGCGGCGGCCGCTTGTTCGG
This sequence comes from uncultured Hydrogenophaga sp., assembly GCA_964342395.1. GTDB lineage: Bacteria > Pseudomonadota > Gammaproteobacteria > Burkholderiales > Burkholderiaceae_C > UBA2334. The sequence goes on along the minus strand of CAYFFJ010000017.1, from coordinate 29,598 downwards.
CCGCCCGGCGCGATGGGCCACGGCCCAGTTCGGTGTGTCCGGTCTCGACGACCTCGCACACCACCACAAACATTTGCTGGTGGGCCGCCCCGGTGGTTTCGGCCACGCGGTATTGGGGCAAACCCATGCGGCGGCCTTGCAGCCATTCCTGCAAGGCGGTTTTGGCGTCTTTCCCAATGGCACCCATGGTGGGGTTGATATCGATGCCACGGAACAGGCGGCGCACCAGCTGGGCGGCCACATCAAACCCCGCGTCAAGGTACACCGCACCGATGACGGCCTCCACTGCATCGGCCAGGATGGATGGGCGCTGCCGTCCACCGGTCTTCAATTCACCTTCACCCAAGCGCAACACGGCCGACAGGCCCAGCCCGTTGGCCACGGTGACCAAGGTGTCTTGTTTGACCAGGTTGGCGCGAATGCGGGACAAATCGCCCTCGGGCAGTTGGGCCAATTGCTCGAACAGCAGGGCCGAAATGGCCAGGTTCAACACCGAATCGCCCAAAAACTCCAGCCGCTCGTAATGATCGGCCGAGAAGCTGCGGTGTGTGAGTGCCTGCTCCAGCAGGCGCAGGTTGGCAAAGGAGTGGTTCAACTGGCGCTGCAGCGCTTGCAACGCAGGACTCAACGCGAAGACCCCTGGTACTTCATCACCAGGTAAGCGGGGCCACCCAGGTGGATTTCGCGCTGGTAGGCAAATGACACCACCACCTTGTCACCCTGTTTGCCCACGTCCAGGTCTTTGCCCGCGATGGTGCTGATGGCGTCAATTTGCGCGGCCTTGTCAAAAATGCTGCGCACTTCGGGCACGGTGTTGCCTGCAGAGGCTTTTTTGGCGGCTTTTTGAATGGCCAAAAACTCGATGTAGGTGGGAAACACCTGCATGCCCACAATGGCACCGAACACCAGGACACCCCCCACCACGATCAGGCCCAGGAAGGTGATGCCGCGTTGTTTTTGTCGCATGTTGTCAAAGCCCCTGAGTTGGCAAGTGGTGCGCGCCCGGCTCAATCAAAACCGCCAATGCGCTTGAAATTGCCAAAGTTCATCCACACAAAAAACGCTTTGCCCACGATGTTGGCCTCGGGAACAAAGCCCCAATAACGCGAGTCCAGCGAGTTGTCGCGATTGTCGCCCATCATGAAATAGTGCCCCTCAGGCACCTTGCACACCACACCTTCCACGGTGTAGTGGCATTGGTCTTTGAACGCGAAGTCGCTGGCACCGGGCACAAAGGCGGGGCGGTCGTTGTCGTTCAGGGTGCCGTAGGTTTTGCCGTTTTGCGTTTCCTGGAATTGCTTGCCGTAGCGCATGCTGTCGGCGTCGAAGAAATCGGGCTGCGTCAGCTTGGGCACGGGTTGGCCGTTGACGGTGAGCTGCTTGTTCAGATAAGCCACCTCGTCGCCGGGCACGCCCACCACACGCTTGATGTAGTCCAGGCTGGGCTGGGGGGGGTAACGGAACACCATCACGTCACCACGTTGCGGCTCGTGGTTGGACAACACTTTGGTGTTGATCACCGGCAAACGCACGCCATAGTGGAATTTGTTCACCAGAATCAGGTCGCCCACCAGCAGGGTGGGGATCATGGAGCCCGAAGGAATCTTGAAGGGCTCAAACAAAAACGAGCGCAGCACAAACACCACGGCAATCACGGGAAAGAGACCCGCCGTCCAGTCCAGCCACCAGGGTTGCATCAGCAGCTTTTCACGGCCCTCGGCGGTCAACCCCCCGTCCACGTGCTGGATGCCCTGGGCTTTCAAAGTGGCTTCACGTTGGGCCGCTTGGGCTTCGGCTTCGATCAAAGCGCGCTTGCGCCCAGGCAAAAACACCAGCTTCTCAGCCACCCAATAGGCCCCTGTGAGCGTGGTGGCCAGCAGCAGCATGAGGGCAAAATTCGCCTCTACTGCGCCAAAATACCAAGCGGCGCTGAAGCCCGCAAACGCGGCCAGCAGCACGCCAGTGACCGATTCCATGGTTGTGTTCGTCATCAATCTTCCACCTGCAAAATGGCCAGAAACGCCTCTTGGGGCACTTCGACCGAACCGATCTGTTTCATGCGCTTCTTGCCCGCCTTTTGCTTTTCAAGCAGCTTGCGTTTGCGACTGATGTCGCCACCGTAGCACTTGGCCAGCACGTTCTTGCGCAGCGCCTTGATGGATTCGCGCGCAATGATGTTGCCGCCAATGGCGGCCTGAATGGCGACGTCAAATTGCTGGCGGCTGATGATCTCGCGCATTTTGGCCACCACGCCGCGCCCACGGTATTGCGACTGGCTGCGGTGCACGATGATGGACAGCGCGTCAACCCGCTCGCCGTTGAGCAGAATATCGACCTTGACCACGTCAGACGCCCGGTATTCCTTGAATTCGTAGTCCATGGAGGCATAGCCCCGGCTCACGGATTTGAGCTTGTCGAAAAAATCCAGCACGATTTCGCCCAGCGGCATGTCGTAGGTCAGCATGACCTGTTTGCCGTGGTAGGCCATGTTGAGCTGCATGCCGCGCTTCTGGTTGGCCAGCGTCATGACCGCGCCCACGTACTCCTGCGGCATGTACAGGTGCACGGTCACGATGGGCTCGCGGATTTCTTCGATCTTGCCCTGTTCGGGCATTTTGGAGGGGTTCTCGACCATGACGACTTCGCCATCGCCGCGCAACACCTGGTACACCACGCTGGGTGCGGTGGTGATGAGGTCTTGGTCGAATTCACGCTCCAGGCGCTCTTGCACAATTTCCATGTGCAACAGGCCCAAAAAGCCACAGCGGAACCCAAAACCCAGCGCCTGCGACACCTCGGGCTCATATTGCAAGGCCGCGTCGTTGAGCTTGAGTTTTTCGAGGGCGTCGCGCAGCTGGTCGTATTCGCTGGCCTCGGTGGGGTACAAGCCTGCAAACACTTGGGGCTGCACCTCTTTGAAACCGGGCAGGGCCTCGGTCGCGGTGAATGCCGCGCCGCCCGAACCCAGCTTGATCAGTGTGACCGTGTCGCCCACCTTGGCCGCTTGCAGTTCTTTGATGCCCGCAATGATGTAGCCCACTTCGCCCGCATTGAGCGAATCGCGCGGCACGTTGTGGGGGGTGAACACACCCAGGTTGTCGGCGTTGTAGGTGGCGCCGGTGGCCATCATCTTGATGCGCTCGCCCTTGTTCAGCTTGCCATCGACCACGCGCACCAGCATGACCACGCCCACGTAGGCGTCGTACCAGCTGTCCACAATCATGGCGCGCAAAGCACCATCGGGGTTGCCTTTGGGTGCCGGAATGCGGGCGACCACAGCTTCCAGAATTTCGTCCACGCCCATGCCGGTTTTGGCCGAGCAGGGAATGGCGTCGGTGGCGTCAATGCCAATCACGTCTTCAATTTCGGCCTTGGCGTTGTCCGGGTCAGCGTTGGGCAGGTCCATCTTGTTAAGCACGGGCACCACTTCCACGCCCAGGTCAAGGGCGGTGTAGCAGTTGGCCACGGTTTGCGCTTCCACACCTTGGCTGGCGTCTACCACCAGCAGCGCACCTTCGCAGGCTGACAGCGAGCGGCTCACCTCATAAGAAAAGTCCACATGGCCGGGGGTGTCGATCAGGTTCAGGTTGTACACCTGGCCGTCTTTGGCTTTGTAGTGCAAGGCAGCGGTTTGCGCCTTGATGGTGATGCCGCGCTCTTTCTCCAGGTCCATCGAGTCCAGCACCTGAGCGCTCATTTCCCGGTCGGCCAAGCCGCCGCAGCGCTGGATGATGCGGTCGGCCAGTGTGGATTTGCCGTGGTCGATGTGGGCGATGATGGAAAAATTGCGGATGTGGTTCATGGGGCGGTGAGCCTGCACAACAGGCGGGCATGCTGCCTCGGCCTGAATGAAAAGGGCGCGCCTTGAAGCAGACGCGCCCCGTGGGGTTGGGTCAAGCCGCTGTGCACCGCACAACGGCGACCCGAGATGGGCTGAATTTTACCCGCCCGCCATGGTGCACCCTGGCGACAGGTGCGTTGGCCAGGCCGTTCAACGGGCAGCGGAGCGGATGATGGCAATCTGCGCCATGTCGCCACGGTGCACCAGCACATCCACAGGGCGGGTTTTGTCCAGCTTGCCCACCACAGCTTCAAACTCGCGCACCGACGACACTTCGGTGCGCGCAATCACCGAAATCACGTCGCCTTCGCGCAACCCGGCACGGGCGGCGGGGCCTTCGGCGGCCACCACGCGCACGCCACCTTTGACCTTCAATTCACCGCGTTGCAATTCGGTCAGGTCGCTCACACTCAGGCCCAGGGCCTTGGTGGCCACCGATGGAATGGGCTTGCCCTCGCCCCCCGCAGGCTTTTTGGAGGTGCGCAACTCAGGCTCCACCTCTCCCACCACCACAGCCAAGTCTTTGTAGGCCCCCCGGCGGAACACCGTCAGGGTGCTGCGGCTGCCGGGCTTGGTGTTGCCCACCAGACGCGGCAAGTCCACCGATTTGTCGATGGCTTTGCCGTTGAACTTCACGATGATGTCGCCCGCCTCCACCCCGGCCTTGGCGGCAGGAGAGTTGGGTTCCACGCCACGCACAAAAGCGCCTTTGGCATCGCCCAGCCCCAGGGCTTCAGCCACGTCTTTGGACACTTGGTCGATGGACACCCCAATGCGCCCGCGCGTGACTTTGCCTGTGGCACGCAGCTGCTCGGACACACGCATGGCCTCGTCGATGGGAATGGCAAACGAAATGCCCATGAACCCGCCCGAACGCGAATAAATCTGGCTGTTGATACCCACCACCTCGCCACGCATGTTGATCAGCGGGCCACCCGAATTGCCGGGATTGATGGCCACGTCGGTCTGGATGAAGGGCAAGTAGTCGCCCGTGTCGCGCTGTTTGGCACTCACGATGCCGGCGGTGACGGAGTTTTCCAGGCCAAACGGTGAACCGATGGCCATCACCCACTCGCCCACGCGAATGCGGCTGGCGTCGCCAATTTTCACGGCGTGCAAACCCACCGCATCGATTTTCACCACGGCCACGTCGGTGCGTTTGTCCGCACCGATCACGCGGGCTTTGAACTCCCGTTTGTCGGGCAAGGTCACCAGCAGTTCGTCGGCCCCTTCCACCACGTGGGCGTTGGTCATGATGAAGCCGTCAGCCGACACGATAAAGCCAGACCCCACGCCTGACGGGCGCTCTTCTTCCTGCCCATCGCGCTCCTGACGCGGGCTGCGCTGCGCACCGGGTGGCACGGGAATGCCGAAGCGCCGGAAGAACTCCAGCATTTGTTCATCGGGGGCGGCACTGGCCGCGTTGTCGACCTTGGTGCGCTCCAGTGTGCGGATGTTGACCACCGACGGGCCCACCGCATCCACCAGTTCGGTGAAATCGGGCAAGCCCCGCACCACAGGCGCGGGCGTCTGTGCCAGCGCAGGGGCCTGCCCCACGCCCAAAGACAGCCCCAAGGCCAGCACACCGGCTTGAAGCCCACGGCCAAGGGAGGCAAGGGCAAAAGAAGGCAACGATGAAGACATCCGTGCGCGCATCACAAAAAATCTCCTGTGGGTCAAAAAACAAAAAAAGGGAAATACCACGCAAACATCAGCGCGTGCGCTCGAGCTGCTGCGCAAACTGCTGCAAGGCCTTCGGTGGCACTTCGCCCACCACCGTCAACCAAAAATCGCCATGGCGGCGGGACAACGAATGCGTGGCCCCGGTGGCCATACCACCCTCGTTGCCATGGCGCTTGGGATCGAAAAGCTCAGCAAACACTGAAACCGAGGCCAAACCATCAGAGAACACCCATTGCATGGGGGGACTGGGCTGCCCCGGCGCAGCCGCTTCACGCACATGGCACGACACTGGGGCAAAACCCGGCACCGAGGCCTTCAACTGCCACCCCTGGTGTTGCGGGGTGGTCGGCACCAGCTTGTGGTGCTGCACGGTGTAGCCCTCACGCGCATTCATTTGTTTGAGCAGTTGGTCCATGCGCACCGGTGCATCAAGCTGCAACTCGGAAAAGGCCACCTGCTCCAGCACCCGCTGCTCAGCGTCCAACGTTTGCAGCTTCACCATCAAGCCGGTTTTTTTCTCCGACCAGATGCGGTAGCCAAACCGCAGGGCATCGCGGGGCACCAGGTCGACCACCTCGGCCTCAAACCCCGCCACACGGTCGCCCTGGGGCACCCGGCGCAGGCGGTAAAACGCACCCAACTGGCTGGTTTGCGATTGCAGCAGCGCAGGGAACAGCCCCAGCGATTCCCTGCGCTCCCACACCGCCACGCGGCTTTCGGGCACGAAAGTCACCACCTCGTCGTTGCGGCGCAGCGTGGTGCGAGGCGCACCAGTAAGGGTTTCCACCCGCTCCATTTGCTGGGTGCCATCACACACGTGCCACATGCGGGCCGATGCCATGGCGTTGCCCGTCGATACCACAAAGGTGCCGGTGTAAGCACGGCGGCGCGAGGCCTCATGGGTGCGCACCAGCCACTCGCTCAGGTTGCGTTCGGCACCGGCAGGGTGGGCACGCACGGGCACCTCTGGTACTTGAGAAAATGCATTTTCAATAGCTAAAAAACCATACAGGACAAGCGCTATATGCCAAAATAGCTTCAAATTCTTGTGCATGAGAGAAAGCGCGGACAACAACAGGAGGGAAGGCAAAGGCACGGAACGCAACCCTCAGCGCTGAGAGCTGTCCAGGGTCGATGTGCGCAAAAAACCGGCGGGCGCCTGCAACGCGGACGCGCCCCCCAATTGGCGGTGGGTTTGCATCAACTCCTGCAAACGGGCGTCGCGCAACACCTGGCCCTGCGGGGTGGACACCAGCACGGGAGTGGCATCTGCCACCTGCACCACCGGTGCGGCAGTGGGCGCAGCGGCCAACAGGGCCCCGCCGCCCTGCCCTGCCCCACCGGCCACACCCCAGGCAATGCCCAGCACGGCCGTGAACGACGCCACACCGGCCACCATCTTCCAGCGGAACACGCCGTCGTTGGCCGCGGCTTTGGCCACGGCGCGAGCCGCAGCGGGTGGGTTCACCGGTAGCAGATTCACCTGCGTCAGCTGGCCTTGCTGCTGCGCGGCCTCGGTCACACGGCGGGCGAAGGCCACGGCACCCGCCGACGCCATGGCATCGGCAGACCCCGCCCAGGCCGTGGCGTTTTGACCAGCACGCAACACGTCGCCAATGAGTTGGTAGCGGTGCCACGCTTCGTGCACACCGCTGTCGGCGGCACCATCGGCGCCAGCCGCCCAAGCATCGTCCCAGGCTTGCCCGTCGGCCTCACCGTCCACCCACGCAGACAGGGCCATGCGCTGCGCGTCGGCGGCAGACAGGGAGGCGTCATCAAAAGAGACTGAAGTGTGGGACGGCATGGGTATGTCTTTCATGGGCGGGAACCGTTTACCAACGTTTGCCCGTTTGGCGGTCCAGCATCGGTTTGATGCGGATGGAAATGGCTTCTCGGGCCCTGAAAATCCGCGAACGCACAGTTCCGATGGGGCATTCCAGCGCCTGGGCAATGTCTTCGTAGCTCAACCCCTCGATCTCACGCAGGGTGATGGCTTGGCGGAGTTCTTCGGGCAGGGCATCCATGACGGCGTTGACGGCTTGTGCAATTTCCTTGCTCGCAAGCACCGCTTCGGGGGTTTCGGTGTCATGCGCTGCCCAGCTTAGTTCGTGGTCTGGGGAAGAAGTTTCATCGTCATCTCCCGAATTCAGCGCCGACATCACCACCACCGGGTTGCGCTTCAAGTCGAGCAGGTGTTTCTTGGCCGTGTTGACCGCTATGCGGTAGAGCCAGGTGTAGAACTGCGATTCACCCCGGAAGTTGGCCATGGCGCGGTAAGCGCGAATGAAGGTTTCCTGAGCGATGTCGGGCACCAGATCCACATCACGCACCATGCGGCCAATCAGGCGCTCCACACGGCGCTGGTATTTGATGACCAGCAACTCAAACGCCTTGACCTCACCCGCCACAGCGCGCTGCACCAGCGCTGCATCGACATCAACCGCCCTGACCGGAGGTGCAGGATCGGCGGGAATGGGCCAAACGGGGGACGGCGTGTGGGGGGGCGTGCTCATAGCGGGGTAGGCGCGGGAATATACCCGAGTCGTCTGGGCCTCAGCCCGCATGGCGGATCAACGCCCGGCGCAGAGGCAACCAGCGGTCCGGGGCGCTGCGGGCTTGCACCCACAGCCAACGCCCAACCCCACGATGCCCCTCTGACAACGTGATGTGCAGCAGCCCCCATGTGCCAGCCAGCACCATGGGCTGAACCCGAACCACGGCTTGGCCTTCGAGGCCGGAACGGGTGCCCCACCACCACCCGGCCCCCCCTGCGACATTGTCAGGCGGGTCGTCGGTCAGCCACGGCGCCCAAATCAGCCACCCCATGGGTGAACGCCACCAGTGCCACCACACCCAGCCCAGGGTCAACAGCCCTACACCGCTTGAGGCGGCCCAACGCCAAGGCACCCATGCGCCCCCCGGCCACCAGGCCCAGGCCCAACCGCCATGCAAGCCCGCAGCCAGCGCTGTCACCCCCCCCAAGGCCCAGCCCACAAAAGCACAACGCCCCACCGGGTAAGACACCGATGGGGCGTTGTGCATGGGCAGGGAACGGGACGCGCGCGTCAGACGAAGCGTTTGAACACCAGCGAACCGTTGGTGCCACCGAACCCGAAGTTGTTTTTCAGGGCCACATCGATCTTCATGTCGCGTGCGGTGTTGGCGCAATAGTCCAGATCACACTCGGGGTCTTGATTGAATATGTTGATGGTGGGTGGGCTCTTCTGGTGGTAAAGCGCCAGCACCGTGAACAGGCTTTCCAGCCCACCTGCGCCACCCAGCAGGTGACCGGTCATGGACTTGGTGGAATTCACCACCACCTTGTGCGCGTGGTCGCCCAACGCCGCTTTGATGGCCTTGGTTTCGTTCGCATCACCCAACGGAGTGGACGTGCCATGGGCGTTCAGGTAGTCCACCTGATCGGCGTTGATGCCGGCATTGGCCAAGGCATTCACCATGGCACGGCGGGGGCCGTCCATGCTGGGGGCTGTCATGTGGCCCGCATCGGCGCTCATACCGTAGCCCGACACCTCGGCATAAATCCGGGCGCCACGTGCTTTGGCGTGTTCGTAGGACTCCAGCACCAACACACCGGCGCCTTCACCCAGCACAAAACCATCGCGGTCCCTGTCCCAGGGACGGGAAGCCGTGGCGGGGTCATCGTTGCGGGTGCTGAGGGCACGCATGGCCGCAAAACCACCCACGCCCAAGGGCGACACAGTGGCCTCAGAGCCACCGGCCACGATCACGTCGGCATCGCCGTATTCGATCTTGCGGCTGGCTTCACCGATGCAGTGCAAACCCGTGGTGCACGCCGTGACCACTGCCAGGTTGGGCCCCTTGAACCCGAAGCGCATCGATACATGACCTGAAATCATGTTGATGATGGAGGCGGGCACAAAAAACGGCGAAATGCGACGCGGACCGCGCGCATTGAATTCGTCTCGCATCGACTCGATCAACGGCAAACCACCGATGCCAGAGCCAATGATGCAACCGATGCGGTTGGCGGTTTCCTCGTCCAGCGCATCACCCACGGGCAAACCTGCATCGGCGACGGCTTGCGCGGCAGCCACGACGCCGAAGTGGATGAAGCTGTCCATCGTGCGCGCTTCTTTGGCACTGATGTAGGACTCAAGGTCTAAATTTTTGACTTCGCCAGCCACTTTGCAAGCAAAGGCCGACGCGTCGAATTTGCTGATCAACCCGATGCCCGAGCGCCCGGCCATGATGTTGGCCCATGCTTCGGGAACGGTATTGCCCACAGGGCTCACACAGCCCAGGCCCGTCACCACCACACGGCGGCGGCTCATGCTTGGCCCCCGATCGAGGGGGTGTGGCAGGTATTGGACTGCCCCCACCCAAGGTGGAGGCGCTTGTCTGGGAAGGCCCTGCGGCAACGCATGTTCATCAGGCTTTCTGGTGGGCCAATGCGTAGTCGATGGCGTTTTGCACCGACGTGATTTTTTCGGCGTCTTCGTCAGGGATCTCGATGCCGAACTCGTCTTCGAGGGCCATCACCAGCTCGACGGTGTCCAGGGAATCGGCACCCAGATCGGCCACGAAGGACTTCTCGTTGGTGACTTGGCTTTCCTCCACGCCCAGTTGCTCGGCAATGATTTTCTTAACGCGTGCTTCGATATCGCTCATGGTTCCCTCTGAGGGTTGTTTAAAAGACAGGTCGCCATTTTAGCTGCGGCCAAGGAAGTGCCCCTGACCGGCCCGCCGGGCGACTGACCAACGACGTTTGTTGAACAAGGCATGCACAGGCCCATCAGGCCATGAACATGCCCCCGTTGACATGCAATTCCTGGCCGGTGACATAGGCGGCAGCAGGGCTTGCCAAGTAAGACACCGCATGGGCGATGTCGGCGGGTTTGCCCAAATGGCCCAAGGGAATTTGGGACAACAAGGCTTTTTGCTGCTCTTCGGGCAAGGCCGACGTCATGTCGGTTTCGATGAAGCCAGGGGCCACACAGTTGACGGTGATGTTGCGGCTGCCCAGCTCGCGGGCCAACGCTCTGGCCATGCCCGCCACACCGGCCTTGGCCGCCGCGTAGTTGGCTTGGCCTGGGTTACCCGATGCCCCCACCACGCTGGTGATGCTGATGATGCGGCCGTAGCGCTGCTTCATCATGGGACGCACGACCGCGCGGCTCATGCGGAAAACCGCTTTCAGGTTGGTGTCCAGCACGGCGTCCCAGTCCTCGTCTTTCAGCCGCATGGCCAGCATGTCGCGGGTGATGCCAGCGTTGTTCACCAGCACGTGCAAAGCCCCGTTTTCTTTCACGATGGCATCGATCAGCGCCTCGGCCGCCACCGCATCGTTCACATTCAGGTTGGCACCCCGGCACCCGGGGTGGGCGGCCAGGGCAGCGCTGATTTTGGCGGCACCGTCGTCCGACGTGGCCGTGCCGATCACCTTCAAGCCCTTGCGGGCCAGATCCAGCGCAATGGCCGCACCGATACCGCGCGATGCACCTGTCACCAAGGCCACCTGGCCTTCAAATTTGATGTCACTCATGCCAATTGTCCTTTCACATCGGCCAAGGTGGCCGGGTCGTAGAGAGCCAACCCCGTCAGCTCGGGGTCGATGCGCTTGGCCATGCCGGCCAGCACTTTGCCGGGGCCGCACTCCACCAGCGTGTGGACGCCACGGGCCTTGATGGCCTGCACACACTCCACCCAGCGCACCGGGCCGAAAGCCTGGCGGTAGAGCGCGTCGCGCAGGGCATCGGCGTCGGCCTGCACCGCCACGTCGATGTTGTTGACCACGGGAATCCGGGCAGCGTCAAACACCGTTTCGGCCAGTTTGGCTTTCAGGCGTTCGGCCGCAGGCCTCATGAGGCTGGAATGGAACGGTGCCGACACCGGCAGCGGCAACGCACGCTTGGCGCCGTTGGCCTTGAGCACTTCACACGCTTTTTCCACCGCAGCTTTGCTGCCCGCGATCACGGTTTGGGCGGGGTCATTGAAGTTCACCGCCTCTACCACTTCGCCTGAACCAGCAGGAAACAGGGCTTGCACCTCGGCACAACCCGCCACCACGGCCGCAGCACCCATACCCAAAATGGCGGCCATGGCCCCCATGCCAACGGGCACCGCCTCCTGCATGGCCGCCGCGCGAAAACGAACGAGTGGCGCCGCCTGTGTCAGCGTCAACACGCCCGACGCCACCAGGGCCGAATATTCACCCAGCGAGTGACCGGCCACCACGGCGGGCACCGCCCCCCCCTCTGCCAGCCAAGCACGATAGGCGGCGACGCCTGCCACCAACATCACGGGCTGGGTGTTGGTGGTCAGGGCCAGGGCTTCTTTGGGGCCAGTGTGGATGAGCTGACCCACGTCTTCGCCCAAGGCATCGGACGCCTCTTGCAAGGTGGCCGTGACGGCGGGGTGGTCACCCCACGCATCGAGCATGCCCACGGCTTGCGAACCTTGACCGGGAAATACAAATGCAAATGCGCTCATTTTTTATATAAAAACAGGTTCTACCGCTTGTCTGTATTGGCTTTTCAGCTCACATTTTCACCAAGACTGCACCCCAGGTGAATCCACCGCCCACCCCTTCCATCAACACGGTCTGGTTGGGCTTGATCTGGCCGCCACGCACGGCGTGGTCCAACGCCAGCGGGATGGATGCGGCCGAGGTGTTGCCATGCAGATCGACGGTGACCACCACCTTGTCCATGGACAGCTTCAGCTTGCGGGCCGTGCTTTGCATGATGCGGATGTTGGCCTGGTGGGGCACCAGCCAATCCACATCGGCATCGGTTTTGCCTGCTTTGGCCAACACAGCTCGGGCGGCGTCTTCCAACACGCCCACGGCCAGCTTGAACACGGCCTGACCGTCCATTTTCAACAGAGGATCACCCAACACGGCCCCCCCTGAGACGGTGCCAGGCACACACAAAATACCGGTGTGTTTGCCGTCGGCGTGGATATCAGTGGCCAAAATGCCAGCGCCGGCACCGTCGTGCTCACACGCCTCCAGCACCACGGCGCCAGCGCCGTCTCCGAACAACACGCAGGTGGTCCGGTCGTTGAAATCCAGAAGGCGGGAAAACACCTCGGCCCCCACCACCAGGGCCTTGGTGGCCGTGCCGGTTTTGATGAGCGAATCGGCCACGGTCAACGCATACACAAAGCCGCTGCACACGGCTTGCACATCAAAAGCAGCACCGCCGGCACCGCTGCCATCACCGTCGGCCATGGCCGCCTGGGTCAGCTTGTGCTGCAGGATGGTGGCGGTGGACGGGAACACCATGTCGGGCGTGGACGTGGCCAGCACAATGAGGTCGATGTCAGACACCTTGAGCCCTGCCGCAGCCAATGCAGCACGACAGGCCTGAAAAGCCAAGTCGCTGGCCTGCATGCCATCGGCCACAAAGTGCCGGTTGCGGATGCCCGTGCGCTCCACGATCCACTCGTCGCTGCTCTCAAGCCCGCGCGCAGCCAGCAAGTCAACCATGTCGGCATTGGTCAAACGCCGGGGGGGCAGCGCGCTGCCTGTGCCTGAAATACGGGAAAAACGTGCCATGGGATGAAACTCAGTTGTCTCGGCTGCTGGTGGCAGGAACCGGAGTGGCCCCGTTCATCAGGGGCGCAGCCCGCGCAATTTGCGCCTGCACCTGCTCCAGCAAACCGTTGTGGGCGGCATCATAAGCGCGCGACAAAGCTTGACCGAACGCAAACGCATCGGCCGAGCCGTGGCTTTTGAACACCAGCCCGCGCAAGCCCAACAAGGCCGCTCCGTTGTAACGACGGTGATCTACCCGCTTTTTAAAAGCCGATAACACGGGATAAGCCACCAATGCAGCCAGTTTGGTGAAAGGATTGCGCGAGAACTCGGTGCGAATCAAGCCACTGATCATGCTGGCCAAGCCTTCGCTGGCCTTCAAAGCCACGTTGCCCACAAAGCCGTCGCACACCACAATGTCCACGGTGCCCTTGAAAATATCGTTGCCTTCGACGTTGCCCGCAAAGTTCAAGTCCCCCGCCTGACCGGCACTGCGCAGCAGCTCACCGGCTTGTTTGATGACCTCACTGCCTTTGATGACCTCTTCACCCACATTGAGCAGACCCACGCTGGGGTTGGGCCGCCCGGAAATAGCGGCCACCAGAGCAGACCCCATCACCGCAAACTGCAACAGGTGCTGGGCACTGCAGTCCACATTGGCACCCAAGTCGAGCACCGTGGTGGAGCCTCCCGTCTGGTTGGGCAATTGGGAAGCGATCGCAGGCCGGTCGATACCATCCAGGGTTTTGAGCACATAACGTGCGATGGCCATCAGTGCGCCGGTGTTGCCGGACGAAACCACCGCGTGGGCTTTGCCGTCTTTCACCTGCTGAATGGCCACACGCATGGAAGAGTCCTTCTTGCGGCGCAAGGCGACCTCCACCGGGTCGTCCATGGCCACCACTTCAGACGCTTCTACCAGCGTGCAACGGGCATGGGACGCCAAGGCGGGCGACAACGCCAATGCATCGGGCTTGCCCACCAAAACCAGGCAAGCACCGGGATGGCTCGCCAAAAAATGCTCGCAAGCGGGCAAGGTGATGGGGGGGCCAAAGTCCCCGCCCATGCAATCCACGGCAATGGTGATCATCGGATGCTTCGCTGGCTGTGTGGCGCGCAAAAAACGGTTGCGCACAAAACAAAGGCCCGCATGAGACATGCGGGCCTGGACTTGACAGACCTGAAAACAGGTCTTGGAATCACGCCTCGTCTTTGGTCTTCAGCACTTTACGGCCACGGTAAAAACCCGTGGGGCTGATGTGATGGCGCAGGTGCACTTCACCGGTGGTGGGCTCCAGAGCGATACCCGGCACGTTCAATGCGTTGTGCGAACGGTGCATGCCGCGCTTGGAAGGGGACTTTTTGTTTTGCTGGACGGCCATGATCCGCTCCTGAGGGTGTGAGGTTGGAAGAAAGCGCACCACCCAAACATCGGGGCACAGCGCCAAACCAGCGATTATAGCAAGCTGAAAGCTCTCTGCCAAATTGGCACCCTCAACCCCGACCCTTGAGTTGAGACAGGGCAGCAAATGCCGACGGACGTGACTCCAGCACAGCCTGAAACTCGTCTTCACCAGCCGAGGTTGGCACGGCCACAGGGCACACATCGTGCATAGGCACCAGGGGAACCGCCATCAACAACTCGTCTTCCACCAGCTGGATCAAATTGAAACGCGGCTCCAGAGCCAACACATCCTCCTCGGACTCATCGTCTTCTGCCGCTGCGGTGGCTTCGTCGGTCACAAACCGAAACCAGCGCTCGGTCGACACCGGCAATTCGGCGGGAGCCAGGCACCGCTGACAACGCAGCCGCAACACAGCCTCTGCCTCCAAATACACCCATGGCTGCGGCTCACCATTCGCACCAGGCCGCAGTTCCGCTTGGGTCCGCCAAGCCACGTGCACCAGCCCACCGGGCTCACAGGCCTCGGCCGACAAACGAGCGAAAACACGGTCCAGCCCTCCAGGCTCGGACTCTTCAGCACCATCGAACGCCAAATTGGCACTGGCTTTGGCAAATGCGGCCACATCCAGCTGCAAAGGGGAAAATCGAGTTGTCATGGCGATCAGTGTAAGAGAATCGCCCTCCTCTCACACCCCATACCGAGCCGCATGACCCCGTCGCCCCTGCCCCAACACACGCCCCGCCAATTGGTGCTGGGCTCCACATCGGTTTACCGCAAAGACTTGTTATCGCGGCTGGGCTTGCCTTTTGACGTGGTGTCGCCGCAAGTGGACGAAACCCCCCTGACGGGCGAATCCCCACGAGACCTGGCACTCCGATTGGCGCTGGCCAAAGCCCGGGCAGTCGCACAGGCCCACCCCGATGCCGTGGTGATCGGCAGCGACCAAGTGGCCGATCTGGGCGGTGTTCCACTGGGCAAACCAGGCACACACGAGCGCGCGGTGGCTCAGCTCATGCGCATGAGTGGCCAAACCGTGGTGTTTCAAACCGCTGTCGCGGTGGTGTGCCAAGCCAGTGGATACGCCGACGTGGCATTGGCGCCCGTGTCGGTCAAGTTCAGGCACCTGTCAGCCCACGACATCGAAAACTATTTGCAGCGCGAACAACCCTACGATTGCGCAGGCAGTGCCAAAAGCGAAGGACTGGGCATTGCACTGCTGGAGCGCATTGACAGCGACGACCCCACCGCACTGATTGGCCTGCCCTTGATCCGCACCTGCCATTTGCTGCGGTCGGCAGGCCTGGACGCACTGGTCTGACACCCCGACCACCCAAAACCCGCCCGCCATGCACACGCCACACGCAAACGACACCCGCACCAGCAAAGGGAGCCTTTACCTGGTCCCCACCCCACTGGACTTTGGTTGCACACCAGAACAGCAGAGCCCCATCACACAAGCCCTGCCCGAGCACACACTGCAAGTCGCAGCCACGCTGACACACTGGATCACGGAAAACGCCAAAAGCACACGCGCCTTCTTGAAACGCGTGCAAGGCCACACGCCGCTGGCACAGCCCCTTCAATCACTGAGCGTGGTGGAGCTGCCACGGGACGTTCACAAAAAAGGCGACCACGCGGGCAGCCCCGGTGGCGGGTTTGATGCCCGCCCTCTGCTGGCCCCCGCGCTGGCAGGGCATGACATGGGACTGACCAGCGAGGCTGGCATGCCCGCCGTGGCAGATCCAGGATCTTCCGTGGTGCGTGCGGCGCACGCGCAGGGCATCGCAGTCCACGTGCTGAGCGGCCCCGTGTCACTGGTGCTGGCTTTGGCCGCCAGCGGGCTGAGCGGACAACAATTCGCGTTCGTGGGCTACCTGCCGCAAGACGGCACCGCACGGGCCACCCGGGTACGCGAACTCGAGGCCTTGGCCCTGAAGACCGGACAAACCCAAATTTTCATTGAAACGCCCTACCGCAACACGGCGTTGCTGCAAGCCCTGCTGCAAACCCTCAAATCCGACACCCGGCTGGCCGTGAGCTGCGGGTTGATGGTGACCTCTGCGGGCCACCACACCAACTTCAGTGCCCCTGTGTCGGGGTGGCGTGGTCGGGTGCCGCCCCTCAACTGGGCATTGCCTGCTGTGTTTTTGATCGGTCCCTGACCCCAACAACCGACACTGGGCGCGTTCGGATTGGGGCGACGATCAAGCGGTCGCCATCACCCGTGCCATGTGGGCACGAACGCTGGCAGCCAACTCCGGGTTGGCCAAGGCCAAATCCATGGTGGCTTGCAAAAACCCTTCTTTGCTGCCGCAGTCATAACGGGTGCCGGTGTAACGCAACGAATACACCGGCTCTTTGCCAATCAAACCTGCAATGCCATCGGTGAGCTGGATTTCACCGCCCACCCCACGGGGCTGTGCCCGGATGCTTTGAAAAATGCCGGGCGACAGGATGTAGCGACCGGCCACACCCAGTGTGGAAGGGGCATCTTCCGGTGCGGGCTTTTCAACAATGGCTTCCACGGCTGCGTAACTGCGGCTGCCCGAGACGCTGACAATGCCGTAGCGGCCTGTGTGCTCGCGGGGCACGTCTTGCACCGCCACCACGGTGCCGGGCGCGGTGGAAAAACCCTGGATCATTTGCTTGAGCACGGGGGGCTCGCCCACCATCAGGTCGTCGGCCAACAACACGGCAAACGGCTCGTTGCCCACGAGGTTTTCGGCGCACAAGACTGCGTGCCCCAGTCCCAAGGCACGCGGCTGGCGGACAAAAATGCAATCCATGTCATCGGGCTTGATAGAGCGCACCACATCCAGCAAGGCTATTTTGTTGTTGGCTTCCAGTTCAGCCTCCAACTCGTAAGCGGCATCGAAATGGTCTTCAATGGAGCGCTTGTGGCGCCCCGTGACAAAAATCATTTGGCGAATGCCTGCGGCATAGGCTTCTTCCACGGCGTACTGGATCAATGGCTTGTCCACCACGGGCAACATTTCTTTGGGTATGGCCTTGGTGGCAGGCAAGAAACGGGTGCCAAGGCCCCCCACCGGAAACACTGCTTTGTTGATTTTGGGAATCAGGGTTTTGGACACAAATACTCCTTGAACATACTTTCGAGAAAAAACCTCAGCGAAGTGTCAAACCCGTGCGAAGGGCTGCGCGCACCGCCCCCTCCCCCAAGGCAGCACCAAACCGCTTGACCAAGCGTTCAGCCACGTTTTCACGGCGGGTGTAGTCGACAATTTCTTCAGCCTTGATCAGGTCACGGGCAACAGAATCAATGCTGCCCAGGCCATCGGCCAGGCCCATGTCCACCGCTTGTTGCCCACTCCAGAACAAACCACTGAACATGTCTGGGGTCTCTTTCAGACGATCCCCCCGCCCTTCACGCACCACCGTGATGAATTGCTGGTGAATCTGGTTGAGCATGCCCAAAGCGTAGGCCCGCTGGGCGTCGGTTTGTGGGCTGAAAGGATCAAGAAAACCCTTGTTGGCGCCGGCAGTCAACAGCCGACGCTCCACGCCCAGCTTGTCCATCAAGCCTGTGAAGCCAAAACCATCCATCAGCACACCAATGCTGCCCACGATGCTGGCCTTGTCTACGTAAATCTCATCGGCAGCCGATGCAATGTAATACGCCGCTGACGCACAAGTGTCTTCCACCACAGCGTAGACCGGCTTTTTGTGCAGTTCTTTCAAGCGCATGATTTCGTCGTTCACCATGCCCGCCTGCACCGGACTGCCCCCGGGTGAGTCGATGACCAACACGACCGCCTGGGCACCTTCGTCTTCGAAGGCCGAGCGCAAAGAATCCAGGATATTGAGCGCACTGGCATCCACCCCAGCACCGATTTCCCCTTTGATTTCAATCATCGCCGTGTGGGGCGTGGTAGGTGCCGACGCAGATGGGGTTTTGGCCACTCCCATCCAGATGACCACACCCGCCACGGCCAACCAGACGAAGCGCCAGAACATTTTCCAGCGGCGGGCCAAGCGCTGTTCCTCCAGCATGGAAAACGCCAGCTTTTCCAAGGTTTTGCGCTCCCACCCCATCTCATTGCTGGGCACAGATTCTTCTTTATCCATAGCTAACTTTTAAATACCATCAAGCGCCAAATGGCAATTATCTTAAGATTTTCTTACCCGCGAGAGTCACATGGCACCGGCGGGCGATTGCACTTTGTATTGTGTACGCCAGTGCACTGCACCGTCCCGTTCACTCAATTGAATTTTCACCAACCCACCCCGACAGGGGCCTCCGGCACAGGCACCGGTGTCCGGGCGGTACACAGCGCCGTGAGTGGCGCACAGCAACCAACGGCCTGAGCTGTCAAACACTTGATTGGGCTGCCAGTCCAACTCCATGGGCACATGGGTACATCTGTTGAGGTAAGCATGCACTTGCCCGCCGTGGCGCACAGCAAAAGCCCGGCAACTTTGGCCCATGTACACCACGTCAAATGGCACCGCCGCCGCCCCCTCCACCAGAGCTGAAGCAGGACACAAAGGCACCCATTGCCCGTCCTCAGCGGCAGGAGAGAAAATCCTGAAATCAGGCATTGACCAGCAACCACTGGTGCAGCTCGGCCACGGAAGGCACCACCGCCAAGGGCTTCAAAGCAGCCAAGGCGCCGGGTTCGTGGGCCCCGTAACTCACAGCCACACTGGCACAGCCCGCATTCAGCGCCATTTGCAAATCGTGGGTGGTGTCGCCCACCACCAAGGTGCGCTGGGGTGACACCCCCAACTGCGCCATCAACTCCAGCACCATCCGGGGGTGGGGTTTGCCTGCGGTTTCATCGGCCGTGCGGGACGCATCAAACACACCTTGAAGTTCAACCGTCTGCAGGGCCTCATCCAACCCGCGTCGGCTTTTGCCCGTGGCCACGGCCAACAGATGTTGACGTGCCTTCAACCCGGCCAACAGGGGCAACACCCCCTCGAACAAACCGATATCGTTTTGGCGCAACGCATAGTGGTGGCGATACCGTTCGCCCAATTCGGGATAACACGCCGGAGGCACATCGGGGGCCGCATGTGCCAGCGCCTGTATCAAACCCATGCCAATCACATAAGACGCTGCGCGATCGGTGGGACGCGCCCCCCCCACATCCATTACAGCCGCCTGAATGCAACGGGTAATGATGGCCGTTGAGTCAAACAGGGTGCCATCCCAATCGAAAGCAATGAGATCGAACTGACGGCGTGAACTGGGCTGCATGGTCGGGCGTGGGCGAGAGTAGGTAGACATTGTGCCTTCGCCGCGCCCCCTCGGAAGGAACGCACACACCGACATGACGCCAAAAACACACAACCCGGCACGGAGGCCGGGTTGTGTGTGATCTGCGCGTCAAATCAGATAGTCATCGATATTCTTACCTTCGGCCAACACGGCCCGAACCCACTCGGGCTTTCGTCCCAAACCGCCAGCCCACAACTCACCATTTGGGCCACGGTATTTCGCTGGCGCAGCCGATTTGCTCTTGGCTGCGGTTTTGCGAGAACCCGCCGGCACCGTGCCACCCAAGCCCAAATCGGCAACGGTCAGTCCGTACTCCTTCATTTTGGCTTTAACGTCTTGAATGACCGCAGCCAATTCTTCTTTGCGAAGCGCTTCGGCCTGGGCCATCATGGCTTCTGCTTGTGCTTTGAGTTCGAGATAGGTGGCCAATTGATTTCCTTTGAAAATTTGAATTCAAAAATCGTTACCCAACGAATTTTATTTCATTCTATCCAACAAATCAGCCGATTTCATCACCCCCACACCTTCAAGCCTCAAATAGATTGAGCCGTCGGCAACATACTGCACAACTCCGGCGGCAACGCCGCTTGCAACTCTATTGCTTGCTGGCTGACAGGGTGATTCAACACCAATTTCCATGCATGCAAAAACATGCGTTTATGCCCGGCCTTGAGCAATGCACGGTTCCACTCAAAATCGCCATATTTGTCATCGCCCGCAATCACGTGTCCAGCATGCGACAAATGCACGCGAATCTGATGCGTCCGCCCCGTTTTGATGGTGACCGCCAACAAACTGCAGCGCGAAAGTGGTGAAGCGGGATCGGGCACCTGGGCCACCACCTGCACCAATGTGACGCTGCGCATGCCATCCGGGTGATCGGCTGCCACCACTTTCACCCGACGCTCCCCATCCGGCAGCAGGTATTTGTGAAGAGGCTGATCCAACACTTTGCGATTGACCGGCCAATCGCCTTTCACCAAAGCCAGGTAAGTTTTGCCGGTGACGCGCTCCCGGAACTGATCTTGCAACTGCCTCAATGCACTGCGCTTTTTGGCTATCAGCAACACCCCGCTGGTTTCCCGGTCCAACCGGTGCACCAATTCAAGAAAACGGGCCTGAGGGCGGGCCTGCCGCAATTGCTCAATCACCCCGGAACTGACGCCACTGCCCCCATGAACCGCCACACCCGCTGGCTTGTGAACCGCCAGAAAAGCATCGTCTTCAAACAAAATGGGGAATTCACGCGCAGGCACATGGAGCTTGGCCGGCTGCTCGGCTGACACCCGCACCGGGGGAACGCGCACCACGTCGCCCGCCACCAACTTGTGCTCAACCCCGACACGGCCTTTGTTCAACCGCACTTCACCCGACCGCACAATTCGGTACACATGGGTTTTGGGTACGCCTTTCAAATGGCGGAACAAAAAATTGTCCAACCGTTGACCGGCTGCTTCTTCATCCACCGTGAGGTGGAGGACCTGTGGCGCATTCAAACGAAATCCTGTCTGCGGGTAAACCCGGTGGCTGTGGAAACGCTGGGCCAGCGCCTATAATCCAGATCGCCAGGCACGCTTCGTAAGTGGTTGATTTGCCTTGAAGTTTAAGGCCCACCACCCCGTGCACACCTGGCAAAGAAGATGCCACCCGCTGCCCGGTCCTCAACACGTGCTTGGAAACGCCGAGCCTTGACCCCCTGTGGCAGCGGCCGGATCGTCGAAACCACCCGCGAACACGACCACGGAATACCCCCAACCACCCAGACGCACCAACAGCTGGGTGGCGATGCGAAGTGAACCCATGTTGAACAAACAGGGGCCAGATTTCTGGCTCAATCACCCACCGTCACGCGCCCATGCCCCGGCACGCGTCCCAGACACAGTGGCATCAGCCGCTCGTGACAGTGTCTGACGCGCCGAAGGCTCTCCGGCAATTCCCCCCTCGTTCGCTGTTTTCGACGCGCTTGTGGCCAGTTGGCTTCCCGTTTTGGCGGGAGGCTTCACCGTGAACCATGACAACGCGAAAGACACCGCACCATGAAAAGAATGCTGATCAACGCCACGCAGGCTGAAGAGCGTCGGCTGGCCATCGTCAACGGGCAAAAATTGCTCGATTACGAAATTGAAATCGAAGGGCGCGAGCAGCGCAAAGGCAACATTTACAAGGCCGTGGTCACCCGCGTGGAGCCCAGCCTGGAAGCCTGCTTTGTGGATTACGGCGAAGACCGCCACGGTTTTCTGCCCTTCAAAGAAATCTCACGCCAATACTTCGCGCCCGGCGTGTCGGTCAGCCAGGCCCGCATCCAGGACGTGATCAAAGAAGGCCAGGAACTGTTGGTCCAGGTCGAAAAAGAAGAACGCGGCAACAAGGGGGCCGCCCTCACCACCTTCGTCAGCCTGGCTGGCCGCTATGTGGTGCTGATGCCCAACAACCCACGCGGCGGTGGCGTGAGCCGCCGCATCGAAGGCGAAGACCGCCAGGAACTGAAAGCTGCGCTCGACCAGTTGGAATACCCCAATGGCATGAGCATCATCGCCCGCACCGCCGGCATTGGCCGCGACGCGAACGAGCTGCAATGGGACCTGAACTACCTGCTGAAACTGTGGACCGCCATTGACGGCGCCACCAAAGGCGGCAAAGGCGCCTACCTGATTTACCAGGAATCCAGCCTGGTGATTCGTGCCATTCGCGACTACTTCAACAGCGACATTGGCGAAATCCTGATCGACACAGACGACATCTTCGAGCAGGCGCACCAGTTCATGAACCACGTGATGCCCGAGCACGGGCACCGCGTGAAGCGTTACCGCGACGACGCACCGCTGTTCAGCCGCTTCCAGATCGAACACCAGATCGAAACCGCCTACGCCCGCACGGTGCAACTGCCCAGCGGCGGCGCCATCGTGATCGACCAGACCGAAGCGCTGGTGGCCGTGGACGTGAACTCGGCCCGCGCCATCAAAGGCGGTGACATCGAAGAAACCGCCACCCGCACCAACCTGGAAGCCGCCGACGAAGTGGCCCGCCAGGCCCGTTTGCGCGACTTGGGTGGCCTGATCGTGATCGACTTCATTGACATGGAGGAGAGCAAAAACCGCCGCGAAGTGGAAAACCGCCTGCGCGATGCCTTGCGCCAGGACCGCGCCCGCGTGCAGTTCGGTGCCATCAGCAAATTCGGCTTGCTGGAAATGAGCCGCCAGCGCCTGCGCCCCACGCTGAGCGAAGGTGCCTCCATTCCTTGCCCCCGTTGCGGCGGCTCAGGCCACATCCGCGACACGGAAAGCTCTGCACTGCAAATTTTGCGGATCATTCAGGAAGAGTCCCTGAAGGACAACACGTCTGCCGTGCTGGCCCAGGTGCCCGTGGAGGTGGCGAGTTTCCTGTTGAACGAAAAGCGCACCGAAATCACCAAGATTGAGCTGAAGCAACGCATCAGCGTGCTGCTGGTGCCCAACAAGAGCCTGGACACCCCCAATTACAAGCTGGAACGCCTGAAACACGACGACCCCCGCCTGGACAACCTGGAAGCCAGCTACAAACTGGCCGACGAGGTGGAAGAAGCCACCACGTTCACCCGCCGCAGCCAGGAACGCAGCAACAAGCAGGAACCCCTGATCAAAGGCGTTCTGCCCGACGGCCCAGCCCCCGTGGCAGCACCAAAGCCCGAACCCGTGGCACCGGCAGCCGCCGCGCCCGCAGCGGCACCCGCTGCCAGCAGCGGTGGTTTCTTTGGTTGGCTGAAAAAGCTGCTGGGGGGCGACAGCTCGCCCTCCAGCCCCGTGGCACCCGCCCCCGCTCCGGCTGCCCCCAAAGCGGCTGAAGGCAGCCGCGAAGGCGGTGGTCGCAACGGCGGGCGTGAAGGTGGCGCGCGCAATGCCCCTTCCGAAAGCCGCCGTGACGGGGGACGCGAAAGTGGCCGCAGCGACCGTGGTGGCCGTGGTGGCAATCGACGCCCCGACTTGCGCAATGAAGCCCCCACCGAACAACGCGCCGATGGTGCTGCCGATGGCCGCCCTCCTCGCAGCGAACGCAACCCCGAGCGCACAGGTGAACGCACCGAAGGCCGTGGACGCGGTGGTCGCAGCGAGCGCGCACCCCGTACCACACCCGCCACCCCAGAGACACCGGTGGCCCTGACCGCCGAGGTGTTGGCCACACCCCCCTCCACTGAAGGCACCGCTCCCGATGCCAACGGCAATGCACGCCCCCCCCGTGAACCACGGGGTGAAGGCCGCCGCGAACGCGGTGAGCGCAGTGGTCGCCGTGAACGCCGTCCTGCAGAAGACGGCGCAACCACGCCACAAGGTGACGTCAGCAGCGAGACCCTGACAGGCGCAGGAGCCGAACCCCCAGAGGCGCTCAGCACCATGCCTGAACGCGCCCCTGTGGAAGCCGGTTACAGCTACTTCACGGCACCATCGGCCACCAGCAGCGAGGCACCTGCCGCAGACGCAGCCCCCGTTGAACCCACTGGCGATGCCGAGCGCCCTCCCCGCGAAAAGCGCAGCCGCGACCGCTATGGCCGTGACCGCCGTGACCGCAACGGCAATGGCCGCGCACGCGATGGCATGGAAGGAGCAGATGCGCCGACCGAACCAGCGCCCACCGCAACACCCGTGAGCACCGAAGCAGTTGCGCCAACCCACGACGCCCCCTCGCCAGTCCCCACGGCGCCAGTGGTGATGGAGCCCTTGGTTGCAGCACCTGCACCGGCTGCAACAGCGATGGACACCACCGACGCCATGCCACGTGTGGCAACGTATGCCTTGCCCATGAGCGAGCTGCAACACATTGCACAAGCCGCTGGACTGGAGTGGATCAACTCTGATGCAGCCCGTGTGGCCCAAGTACAGGCCTCCATTGCCGCCGCCCCTGTGGCGCCCCATGTGCCACGTGAACCCAAGCCTTCGGCACTGCCCGATGACGGCCCGCTGATGCTGGTGGAAACGCGCCGGAACCTGAAAGACATGGCCCTGCCTTTCGACACAAAGGCCTGACCGCGCACCGGGCCTTGGCCCGGTTTCCCGCCCCATCAAAAAACCCCGCTCACCTGTGAAGGTGGCGGGGTTTTTTGATGGGGCAACCCAACTCAGTAAGGGGTGTGATGGTCTTTCGCCGCTTGCCGCCAGGCGGCCAGCGCCGTGGCAGTATCGCCGCGCTCCTCGGCCAGCTCAGCCAGACGGCACCAGGTGGCGCCTAGAAGACGGGAATCTTGCAACCCCTTGGAGGCCTGCTGAAACAGCTGGGCCGACTTGCCCCACAGATGCTGCTGGAAAAAGATTTCAGCGGCCAGATATTGCAGCAGCGGGTCGGCCGGGTGCTCGCGCTGCATCGTCTCGATGCGGGCCAGCCAAGCAGTGTCGGTGGTGGTGGTGCCCAATGCCGACAACAAACGCACCACCGCCACGCGGTGAGCTTCACCCAGACGGGGGTAGTCATCCCACACCGGCAGCACCCATTGGCGCGCCACGGCATGGGCATCGGACGTGTTGTCGTCATCCGCCACACGGTGCATGCGCTGGGCCACGGCCAACACCACGTCGGGGTCGCGTCGGTCTTGGCTGTCCAGGGTGTCCCAGGCGGCTTGCACCTGGTCGGCGTCGTGGGTATCGGCCAGCGACGCCAGCACCAGTCCGCGCACGATGCTGCGAGTTGCCTGAGGTGAAAACGCCCGGTGTTTGGCCAGCAGGCGGGCGGTTTCCAGGGCCATGCGGTTGTCTTGGTCCAAGCGGGCCACGCGCAGCTTGAGGCGCAGCGCCAGGGTGCGGCGCGCGGCGCCTTGCGGCAACTGCTCCAGCCAGCGGTTGGCGGCAGACACGTTGCGCTCTTCCACCGCCCAGCGGATGGCTCGCAGCAAGGCCCCTTCGCGGGTGGTGGCGGCGTCTGCACCGGCCATGGGGGCCAGGGCTTGGGCCAGGTGTTTGTCCCGGGCGGCGTGGTCTTGCAAGGTATGGGCCGCTTCGGCTGCCAGCAAATGCGCCAGGGTCAGCATCTGGGCTTGGCGGGGCAAAGGGGACATGCCCGAACCAGCCCCGGCCTGGAGTTGTGCCACAGCATCGCTCGCTGCGCTGCGGGCACGCACAAAACGGCCAGCAATCTGGTGCGACAGCGCATCCAGCACGGCGGCATGCGCCAGACGCTCGCGCTGCTGCAAGCGCCATTGGCGCGCCTGCTGTGGCAACGAACGCAGCAAAGCCAGCGACCGCAACGCCAGGTACAGCAGCAAAAACAGCAGCACCACGGCGCTCAACACGAGGTTGAACGACATGTCCACGCGCAAGGGATGCCAAAACACGGTGACCGTGGCCCCGTTTTGCCCCATCAACAAAGCAAATGCCGCCGCCACCGCCGCCAATCCCACCAACCAGAACAGGTTTTTCATGGCAACTCAGCGCCCACCCGCTGCAGCGGCCAAGGCGGTCAGGGTTTCGTCGGGACGGGGCATGTCCACGGTTTTGCTGGCCTGCAGCACGTCGGACAACACCTGCAGCGCCTGCCGCGTGGTGGGGTCTTGCGGGTCAAAGTAGGTGGCCAGCATGTGGCGCACCGCGCCCAGGTCGGCACGGGCGGTGGGCACTTGGCGGGACAACAGCCCCAGGCGGGCGTTGAGCACTTTCAGCTTCAGGTTTTCGCGCAGGAAAAACGCCTGGTCCGGGGCCAGCAACACGGCCTCGGGCCGGTCGATGCGGCCCACGCGCACCAGGTCGCCCAAAGAGCGCGTGGCGCTTTGCATGGTTTGGGCCCACAGGCTGTGCCAGAACGCCGACACCTGCGCCCAGCCCCGGCCCAGGGTGGTGTCAGGCACCTCTGTCTGGGCGTTGTCGGGTTTGGACTCGGCAGAGGCACTGCGTGCAGAAGCTGGCGATGGGTGACGGCCCACCCCCATGGATTGAGAGGTGCGGGCGCGTGGAGGGGCGTTGAGCAACTGCAGGTCATCGGCCATGCGCACCAGTTCGTCCAGGCGCTGCACCAGCGCAGGCACATCGGTGACCGTGGCCGCGCGGATGCGTTCGATGTCCCGCGCCATGGCCCGCTGCACCGGGTTGAGGCGGGGTTGGGCGGCCTTGGCGATGCGGCGGTCTGCCGCGAGCAGCGCCGTCACCAGCGGCTGCACGCTGCCGGTCAGTTCGGCCTGCTGGCCGGCCAGGCGCAGGCTTGATTCGATGTCGAGCACCAGCGTGTCGTCGCGCGAACGCGACAGGCTGAGCATCAATTCTTCCAGCTGTGTGCGCTGCAGGCTGACTTCTGACAGCTTGACCTCGGCCACCGCCAGCCGGGCTTGCAAGGTTTGGGTGAGGGCTTGGGCCTGTTCGGCGCTCACACGGGCAGCGTTGGCGTTTTCGGCCACCTCGGCCGCGCGTTTGGCCAGCTCTTGCTGGGTGCGGTCCAGGCGCTGCCACAGCCACACGCCCAACACCAGCGCCACCACGGCCAACACCAGAGTGACCCAACCCAAGGCCGGGGGCAGCACCAGGGGTTTGGGCGTTGGCGCAGCATCCTGAGGCGGCAGGGAATGGGGCACGGCAGGGGTGTCGGTGGGTTCGGTCATAGGGGTGTGGGCATTTTAGGTGCCGCCCGCCCCTGCCAGGGTGCGCAGCACATCGGCCACGGCCGGGCGGCTGTGCAACACCTGGCCAAAGCCCAGGGCACGCGCCGCGCTGGCAATGCGGGGGTGGGTGGCGACGGCGCTGGTGCCCGACCAATCGTGCGCCGACACCAACCGCCCCAGGTACCCCACACTTTCGGAACTGGTGAGCAGCCACACGTGCCCCGGCCCACTGGCGGCCAAGGCCTGCGCCCGCTGGGAGGGAGTCCACACCGGCGCGGCACGGCTGTACACCACACAGTGCGACACGGCGGCCCCTTGGGCCTGGCACTGGGCTCCCAGCCAGTCGCGTCCGGCACCAATGGGGCCAGCGGCTTCGGGCGTTTGCCCCCGCACCAGCAACACGCGGTCACCGGGCTTCACCGACGGTTGCACCACGGCCCACAGGGCCTCGGAGTCGAACTGGGCGGCATCTGGCGCAGGCTGGTCGATGCAATGGGCGGGCACGCCCACTTCCTGCAAGGCACGGGCGGTGCCTGGGCCAGGCGCCCAGCAACGAGGGGCTGTGGCCACACCCAACCCTGAAACATCAAAAACAGAAGCTACAAATCCAATACCATCAAGCGATTGAGGCTTATTTTTCTTTAAAAATTCACCCCAGAAGGCATGAACGGCCTGGGGGCTGACGAACATCAGGGCATGGAAGGTGTGCCCGTCGGCCAGGCATGCCGCCAGCGCGGCGCCATCGGGCGGCGGGCCAAATGCCATCAGCGGCAACGACAACGGGCGGTGGCCTGCCTGGGCCAGGGCCGCCACCCACGCCAGCGCATCGCGCTCGGGGCGGGTCACCACCACGGTCAGACCGGGCAAGGGAGACACACCCAAGCTCAGGCTGCGACCACCGGCACGGCACCGGCTGCGCACAGCTGTGCGGCCACGCCTTGGCCCAGCGTTCCGGCTTGGGCCAGGGTGGCCACAGGGGCCTGCGCTCGGGCGCGCACCAGCGGTGCGGTGCCAGTTTCTTCGCCCCACGCGGCTTCGATGTGCAGCACCTCGCCCTGCCAGCGGGAAAACGCGGCCAGCGGCATGGAGCAACTGCCGCCCATGGCGCGGCTGACGGCGCGCTCGGCCGCCACGCTCAACCAGGTGGGCATGTGCGCCAGGGGAGCCAGCGCAGCCACCACATCGGCACGGTCGCTGCGCACCTCAATGCCCAGCGCCCCTTGGCCAGCGGCGGGCAGCATGGCCTCGGGTTCGAAAATCTGGCGGATGCGGTCGTGCAACCCCAGGCGTTTCAGGCCCGCTGCCGCCAACACGATGGCCTGGTACTGGCCCTCGTCGAGCTTGCGCAAGCGGGTGTCCAGGTTGCCTCGCAAGGGTTCGATGCGCACGTCGCTGCGCCCCAGGCGGGCCAACGCTTCGCGCAGCAGCACCACCCGGCGCAGGCTGGAAGTGCCCACCACGGCGTTGGGCGGCAAATCGGCCACACCGGCACAGTGGGGCGACACCCAGGCGTCGCGCGGGTCTTCGCGCTCCATGACACAGGCCAACTCAAACCCATCGGGCAGGGCCATGGGCACGTCTTTCAGGGAATGCACGGCCAGGTCGGCGGCACCGGTTTCCAGCGCGGTTTCCAGCTCTTTCACAAACAGGCCTTTGCCCCCCACCTTGCTCAGGGCGCGGTCCAGAATTTGGTCGCCCCGGGTGGTCATGCCCAGCAGGGTGACGGTGTGGCCCAGGCTTTCGAGCAGGGCTTTGACGTGCTCGGCCTGCCACAAGGCCAGACGGCTTTCACGGGTGGCAATGGTGAGGCGCAGGGCCGAGGCGTTGGGGGGCGTGACCAAGGTGGGCATATCGGCGGTGAAAAAAGAGCCCCCCGGGGGGCTTGCAGAGGGCTGTCGGCGGGGCCAGAAAAAACCCGCTTGGTAACCGCAGAAGGCAGGTTTTAAAGCGCTCGGATGCTAGCATGCATCTCGCTTTGAGCACCCGCCCAGCCCCACGCTGAACACGCCCCGCCACACCCATTTGGCGGGCCCGAACCGCCGCCTTTGGAACCCGCCATGCCCGCCCGCCGCACCGCCACAGAAGCCCCTCCCGCGCCCGCCCGCCCCGCTGACAAAGACCGCCCGCTGATGGAAGACATCCGCCTGCTGGGCCGCCTGCTGGGCGACGTGATTCGCGAACAAGAGGGGGCCGCCGCGTTTGAGCTGATCGAGCAAATCCGCCAGCTGTCCGTGGCATTTCGGCGCAACGCCGATGCCGACGCCGACAAGGCCCTGAAAAAGCTGCTCAAAGGCCTGAGCGACGACCAGACCGTGAGCGTGATCCGCGCCTTCACCTACTTCAGCCACCTGGCCAACC
>CAYFFJ010000016.1:0-40099 GCA_964342395.1 uncultured Hydrogenophaga sp. | reverse complement strand
CGACAGAGGTGTCAACTTAAACCAACCGGCCTCCTTGAAACCCGGGGCTGTTCAGGCCCACTCGCCGCACCCGCTGATGCACCGCACCGAGAGTGTCGACTATGGCGTCGTGATCGAAGGCGAGATGACCCTGGTGCTCGACCACAGCGAAGTGCAGCTCAAGCCCGGCAGCGTGGTCGTGCAGCGCGGCAGCAACCACGCCTGGGCCAACCGCTCGGGCCAACCCTGTCGCATGCTGTTCGTGTTGATCGACGGCGTCTACGACCCGGCCATTGCCCAGTCCCTGGCCTGTTCGCTTTGAAGGACCTCCCATGAAATTCGCCACCCTGAACGACGGTCGCCTGCTGATCGTCTCCCGTGACCAGACCTGCGCGGTGCATGCTGCGCCCATCGCGAGCGGTCTGCTCGACGCCCTGCAGCGCTGGGACGCCGTTGTCCTGCCGCTGACCGACTTGAGCGAATCGCTCAACGCTGGCGTTGCCACCGGCGCGCTGCTGTTCGACCCGGCGCAATGCGGAGCGCCGCTGCCCCGCAGCCCGCAGTGGCTGGACGGCTCGGCCTTCCTGAACCACGGTCGCCTGATGGAGCAGGCCTTTCACACGCCGCCCATTCCCCTGTTCGACAGCGTGCCGGTGATGTACCAAGGCGCCAGCGACGACTTCCTGGGCCCGCACGACGACGTGCCTCTGCCCAGCGAGGCCGACGGCATCGATTTCGAGGGCGAGTTCGGCGTGATCACCGGGCCGGTGCCCATGGGCGCGTCGCCTGATGCGGCGCTGGCCTGCGTGCGCCTGGTGGTGCAGATCAACGACTGGAGCCTGCGCGCGCTGGGCCCGCACGAGATGAAGACCGGCTTCGGCTTTCTGCAGGCCAAGCCCTCCACCGCCTTCGCGCCTGTGGCGGTCACGCCTGACGAGCTGGGCGGCGCCTGGCGCGACGGCCGGGTGCAGATGCCGCTGCAGGTGCAGTGGAATGGCGAGCGTTTTGGCGAGCCGCACGGCGGCGAGATGAACTTCCACTTCGGGCAGCTCATCGCGCACGCCGCACGCACGCGCCGCCTGAGCGCGGGCTGCATCGTTGGCTCGGGCACCGTGAGCAACGTGGCTCGCAGCGCAGGCTCGGCCTGCATCGCCGAACGCCGCGTGATCGAAAAGATCGACCAGGGCGAGATCCGCACCGCCTTCATGAAGTTCGGTGACTGTGTGCGCATGCAGGCGATCTACGAGGATGGCCGACCCGGTCCCTTCGGCTGGATCGATCAGCGTGTGGTCGCCGCAGCGCAAGCCTTCTGATGCGCTGGCTGGTAACGGGCGCAGGGGGCTTCGTCGGCCGGGCTCTGGTACGCCGCCTTCTGGCCCAGGGGCTGCCCGGTGGCCCCGCGCTGACGCAATTGCTGGTCACCGACCGGTCGCTGGGCGAACAGCCCGGGGACCCGCGCTTGACCCGCCTGCCGGGCGACCTCACCGATCCTCGGACCTGGGCCGCTGCGTTTGCGCAACCTCTGCAGGGCATCGTTCACCTGGCCAGCGTGCCCGGTGGCGCCTGCGAGGCACAGCCCGCGCTGGGCCGGGCCGTCAACCTGGACGCGACCCAGGCACTGCTGGACCATGGCCGCGTGCAGGCCGAGGGTGGGGGTGGGGCGGTGCGTTTCGTGTTTGCCAGCACCATCGGCGTCTATCCACTGGTGCTGCCACCGCTGGTGGACGACGAAACCCCCGCGCAGCCCCACATGCTTTATGGCCTGCACAAGTTGAGCGGTGAACTGGCGGTGGCCCATGCCAGTCGGCGTGGCTGGATCGATGGCCTGTCGCTGCGATTGCCCGGCATCCTGGCCCGGCCGCCGGAGCGCACCGGCCAGCTCTCGGCCTTCATGAGCGATTTCGTGCGCGAGCTGGCCGCCGGACATGCGTTCGAGTGCCCCACCTCACCCACCGCCACCATCTGGGCCTCGTCCCTGTGGGGTGTGCTGGACAATCTGCTCCACGCGGCCACGGTTGACACGGCGCGCCTGCCCTCGTCGCGCAGCCTGCTGCTGCCCACCCTGCGTTTGGGCATGGCCGAACTGGCCGAGGCCATCGGGCGCGTCTACGGCGTGCCCGCATCGACCCTGGTGCGCTGGGCGCCCGACGAACGCATTGAGGCCCTGTTTGGGCGCTACCCGCCGCTGCGCACCGCGCTGGCTGAGGGCGCGGGGTTCACCAGCGATGGCAACGCCGACACGCTGGCGCGCCGGGCACTTTGCGGTCCTGATGTCCCAGTCTGAACACTCCAACGGTTTCGGTCTCCTGGGTGTGAACACGGCAGTGGCTTCAGGCAAGCCCAAATGTTTTGCGCAGACCTTTCTCCACCGGGCCGGCGGGCATGAAGCGGCGCAACTTGGCCAGAAGTGACGCCTCGCCTTTGGGGGTGTGGCGCATCTTCCAGGTGCCCAACGCGGCGTTGACAATCGTGGCGGCCACGCCATCAGGCTGGGGGGCTTTTTGGACGTTGTGCTGGATCGCTTGCGACACGGTGCCAAGTTCCTTGCTGTAGTCAGCGATCTTCGCGACCGCCTGGGGCGCGTTCAGGTCCAGGTTGGTTTTGGTGAACGAGGGTTCGACCAGCGACACCCGGATGCCGAATTGGCGCACCTCGTGATCCAGGGTTTCGGCCAGTCCTTCGACCGCGTGTTTGGAGGCCGAATAGAGCGCCATGTACGGTGCGGGCAAAAAGCCCAGCACCGAGCTGACGTTGACGATGCGGCCGGAACGCTGCGCGCGCATGTGCGGCAGCACCGCCTTGGCCATGCGCAGGACGCCAAAGAGATTGGTGTCAAAGAGCGTTTGTGCTTCGGCAATCGATGTTTCCTCCGCCGCGCCCAACAAGGTCACGCCCGCGCTGTTGACCAGCACGTCAATGCGCTTGGCTTGGGCCATGATGGTCTGGATGCCGCGCTCGATGGAGGCTTCGTCACGGATGTCCATTTCGATGAGCACAACGCCCGGTATGGCTTGCGCTTTTGCTGTGTGGCGCACGGTGCCGAAGACGCGGCAGCCTTTTTCGACAAATCGCTGCGCGGCGGCGCGCCCGATGCCCGATGACACGCCGGTGATAACGACAACTTGGGAGTTTGACATGGCAGTTCCTTTGATTTGGGAAGCAGAGATGAAGGGAGGGGGTCAGCGATGCGTCGGGGCTGGTTTGATCTTGAACCAGATGGCATACATGGCGGGCAGGAACACGAGCGTGAGAACCGTCCCGGCCAGGGTGCCGCCAATCAGCGTGTAAGCCAGCGT
This sequence comes from uncultured Hydrogenophaga sp., assembly GCA_964342395.1. Lineage (GTDB taxonomy): Bacteria > Pseudomonadota > Gammaproteobacteria > Burkholderiales > Burkholderiaceae_C > UBA2334. The sequence goes on along the minus strand of CAYFFJ010000016.1, from coordinate 36,824 downwards.
TCCCCAGAACACGGAGTGGGTCAGCGGGATGAAAGCCAGGATGGCAGCCAGAGCGGTCAGGACCACCGGGCGCGCACGTTGCACGGTGGCTTCCACCACCGCACGGAAGGGGTCCAGCCCGGCTTGCTCGTTTTCATGAATCTGCCCGAGCAATATCAGCGTGTTGCGCATCAGGATGCCCGACAGCGCGATCAAACCCACCAGTGCATTGATACCGAAGGGCTGCTGGAACAGCAGCAGCGTCGGCACCACGCCGATCAGCCCCAGCGGGCTGGTCAGGAAGACCATCACCATGCCTGCCATCGAGCGCACCTGCAGGATGATGATGAGCAGGGTGATGGCCAGCATGAGGGGGAAGATCGGCAGCATGGCGACCGTCGCCTTGCCGGACTCCTCGATCGAGCCCGCTTCCACGATCTGGTAGCCACTTGGCAGCTTGTCCATGACGGGCTTGAGCTGCTGAGTGATGGCCGTGGACACGTCGGGCGGTTGCAAGCCTTCGGCAATGTCGCCCCGCACGGTGATGGTGGGCACACGGTCGCGTCGGCGCATGACGGGCTCTTCCATGCGCACCTCGACCTTGCCCACCTGCGACAGCGGGATGCGCTGCCCTTGGGTGCCTGCCAATGTGAAGTCGCCGATCTTGGCCGGATCGAGCCGGTGGTGGCCCGCCGAGCGCGCCACCACCTGCACCGTGCGAATGTCCTCGCGCACGGCGGTGACGGGCACACCGTTGAGCAGGAATTGCAGCTGTATGGCCGCGGAGCTGGAGGTCAACCCAACGGCCTGCAGCCGGTCCTGGTCCAGGGTGAAGTGCAGGGTGGGCACGCGCACACCCCAATCCGTGTTGACCGTGCGCATCAGTGGGCTGGCGTCCATGACCTGCTGCACCTCGGCGGCAATGTCGCGCAGCTTGTCGGCGTCCGGTCCGGTGACCCGGTAGGCCACCGGGAAGGGCGAATAGGGTCCAAACACCAGTTGGGTGACGCGCAAGCGTGCTTCTGGGGCCAAACCGTCAGCAATGGCCTGCCGCAGCCGGTGTTTCAACGCTTCACGCTCGTCCTGGTTGTCCGTGCGCACCACGATCTTGGCAAACGACGGATCGGGCAGTTCCGGCCCCATCGAAAAATAGAAGCGCGGCGCTCCCTGGCCGACGTAGGCGGTGACGATCTTGGCCTCCTCTTGTTTGGCCAGCCAGGCTTCTACCTTCTCAGCAGTGGCGCTGGTTTGGGTGATTGAGGTGCCGTAGGGCATTTGCACCTCCACCAACACTTCAGGCCGGTCAGAAATGGGGAAGAACTGCTTTTTGACCACCGCCATGCCCAGCACCGACACCACGAAGAGGCTGATCACCGAGCCGGCGACGATCCATTTGCGTGCAATGACGCGCGCCAACAGCTGGCGAAAACGGTTGTAGCGGGGCGTGTTGTAGATGGCCTCGTGGCCGCCCTCAACCTTTTTGAAGTCAGGCAGCAGCTTGACCCCAAGGTACGGCGTGAACACCACTGCCACCACCCACGAGGCGATCAGCGCGATGCCCACGATCCAGAACATGTTGCTGGTGTACTCACCCGCCGAGGACCGGGCAAAGCCGTTGGGCATGAAGCCGACCGCCGTGACCAACGTGCCCGAGAGCATGGGCGCTGCGGTGTGGCTCCAGGCATAGGCGGACGCCGCGATACGGCCATAGCCTTCTTCCATTTTCACCACCATCATCTCGATGGCGATGATGGCGTCATCGACCAGCAGGCCCAGCGCCAGGATCAGCGACCCCAGTGTGATGCGGTCGAAATTCTTGCCGCTGGCGAGCATCACCGCGAAGACAACAGCCAGCGTCAACGGCACGGCTGCGGCAACCACAAGGCCCACGCGCCAGCCCATGCTCACGAAGCTCACCAGCATGACCACCAGCACGGCGGCGAAGAACTTGACCATGAACTCATCGACCGCTGAAGCAATGTTGACGGCCTGGTCGGTCACTTTGGCCAAACTCATGCCCAGCGGTTGCTCGGTGTTGATCGCGCTCACCTCGCTGTCCAGCGCCTTGCCCAGGTCGAGCCCGTTCCAGCCGTCGCGCATGACGACGCCCACCAACAACGCCGGTTCGCCGCCGTTTCGAATCAGGAACGTGGCCGGGTCTTCATGACCACGCTTGACCGTGGCGATGTCCGACAGCTTCAGCGTGCGCCCTTGCGCCATCACCGGCGTGTTGCGAATCTTCTGCAACTCGTCAAAAGCACCGTCCAGGCGCACGAAGACCTCGGGGCCCTTGGTTTCGATGGAGCCTGCAGGTGTCAAGGCGTTCTGGCTGTTGAGTGCGGCGAACACCTCCTGCGGGCTGACCCCCAGTGTGGCCAGGCGTTCGTGCGAAAACTCCACAAAGATGCGTTCGGACTGTTCGCCCACGATGTTGACCTTCTTCACGCCGGGTACGTGCAGCAGGCGCTGGCGCAGGGTTTCCGCGTCGCGGACGAGTTCGCGCTGCGGCACGCCCTTGGCCTTGAGCGCGTACAACGCGAAGGTCACGTCGGAGTACTCGTCGTTGACAAATGGCCCGATCACGCCGGGCGGCAGATTGCGCGCTTCGTCCCCCACCTTCTTTCGCGCCTGGTAGAACTCGTCATCCACCTGCGAAGGTGGGGTGCTGTCCAGCAAGGTCAACGTGGTGAAGGCCAGTCCGGGGCGGGTGTAGGTCTCGCTGCGGTCGTACCAGCGCAGTTCCTGCAGGCGCTTTTCGACTTTTTCTGCGACCTGGTCCTGCATCTCCTGTGCGGAGGCACCGGGCCAGGCGGTGATGATCGTCATCACCTTGATCGTGAACGAGGGGTCTTCCGCCCGCCCCAGCTTGAAGAAGGACATGGCCCCGCCCAGCGAGATCAGGATGATCAGGAACAGCGTGATGGCGCGTTCGCGTACCGCGAGCGCCGACAGGTTGAAACGGCCTTCGCTCACGGACGTGCTCCCTCAGCCACAGCGGCAACGGCAACACCCGCCACCCGAACGTGCTCGCCTTCTTGCAGCAGATGTGCGCCGAGCGCGACGATCCGTTCCCCCGGCTTGATCTGACCCGCGACGCTTGCTCCGGCGTCATCCATGCGCTGAACGGTCACCGGCCGCCAGGCCACCTTGATAGGCTCCCCGTGGATGACCCACACCCCAGGCCCCTTGCCCGCGTCGAACAAGGCGCCAATGGGCACGTGCAGACCGGTTTTCCCTGAGGGTGGGCCCTCCGGAATCTGGATGGCCACCGTGGTGCCCAGGGGGGCGTTGGACAGCGCTCCCTCCAGCACGTACCGGGCTTCGAAGGTGCGTGTGAGGCGATCTGCCGCATGGGAGAGCTGCCGCAGCTTGGCGGGCACAGCCCCCCCTTCCTTGCCAAACAGCGTGGCTTGCGCCACAGAGCCGATGGCGGGGCGCAGGGTTTCCGGCAACTGGATCAGCGCCTCGCGGCGGCCGGCATGGGCCAGCCGGATCACGGGTTGGCCGGCAGTGATGACCTGGCCCGGTTCGGCCAGCGTTTCCAGGATCACGCCGTCGCCATCGGCCACCAGCTCTGTGTAGCGGCTCGCGTTGCGCGCGACGTCGGCTTGGGCCTCAGCGGCCCTGAGTTGCGCCTGGGCGGCTTCTGAAGCCGCTTTGGCCTGGTCGTAGGCCGATGCAGAAATGGCGCCGGTGCCGCGCAGGTCGCGGTAGCGGGCCTCATCTTCTGCGGTCTGATGCGCCCGGGCTCGCGCGGCCACGACCGCTTCTTGCTGGGCATTCACTGCCAGTTTCAGGTCGGCGGGATCGAGGCGCATGAGCGGCTGGCCGCGTTTGACGTTTTGACCGGCGTCCACCAACCGCGCCAACACCTTGCCTGAAACGCGAAACCCCAGGTCGCTCTGCACCCGTGCGGCCACGGTGCCGGTGAACGAGCGCGAGGCTGCGGCGGCCTCCTGGACGATGGCCGCACGCACCAGGGGCGCGTCGGTGCGCGGATCGGTTGCCGCCGTTTCGCCGCAAGCGCTCAGCGCCAACGGCAGTGCACAAATGAACAGAGGTGTAACGAGGCGGAGCCGGAGCATGAAGGTCCCTTTGACGAAGTGAGCGGGCCTTCATTGTGTTCCTTGTGACCAAGTTGGTCAATAGTCACTTAAAAATTTTGTCACGGAGACAAACTTCGGAGCACCAGGTTGGAGAGCTGGGTGGGTGCTTCCTCCGCGTGGTCGAAGCTGTGCTGCAGGATCAGCGGGTTGAGATAAGGGCGCATGACCAGGTAGATCGCCGTCACGGTTTCGTCCAGCGGGGTTTTGCGCTCAAAGTCACCGCTTTGCCGACCTTCTTGCAGGATTTCTTGCAGCAAGGCCAGCACGCGTGCCTCGTAAGCGCGTGTGGCTTGCCAGTGCTCTGTGGCGGCGGATGCCGCAATCTCATAGAGCTTGCGATCCTGGAAAAACAGACGCATGCTTGACTCGACGATGGCTTTGAACATGCGTCGCAGCTTCTCGGGCGGCTTGTCTGCTTGATCAATGGCCGCTTTCACCTCTGCTTCGATCTGGCCCAGGCAGTTCGCGCAAATCACCTCGCCAACGGCCTGCTTGGACTCGAAGAACTTGTAGATGTAGGCCTTTGAAAAGCCAATGACTTTCGCCAGGTCTGACACGGTGGTTTTTTCGTAGCCGTAGCGGCTGAAGTGCTCGGTGGCCGCGGCAACGATCTGGTTTCGCACCTCGTGGTCGGCGGGGCCTCGGGGCGACGCGAATGCAGTACGGGTTGTCTTCATGGGCCCTAGCTTACGCCAGCCAAGGGGACTAGACAACTAGTGACCATTTGGTATTATGGTCACCTTGTTGTTGTCGATGAAAGAAACCCCATGCTGCCCCACCACACCTCTGCCGCGCTTCTTGTGGCCAGCCTGTTGACAGGCTGCGCAGTCGGCGCCGACTACGCCCGGCCCGATGTTCCCTTGCCGGGGCATTTCCGGGGGCAGGCGGCGACGGATCAACGGCTGGCGAAGGCCAGTGCTGATCTCGCCACTTGGTGGACGGGGTTTGGCGACCCGCAATTGACGCGATTCGTGACCCTTGCGTTGGCACAAAACCTGGATATTGCGCAGGCCTCTGCGCGCATGACCCAAGCCCGTGCCGGGCTGGGCGCGGCCAACGCCGCACTGCTGCCCTCCGGCCATGTGACCGGCCAGGCGGCCAGGGCTTACCAGTCCGTGGAAACCCCGTTGGGGCAAGTCATGAACTCGACCCCGGGTTTCGACCGTTACGGCAATGCCTATGAGGCCAATTGGGGTGCGAGCTGGGAGCTGGATGTGTTTGGCGGCTTGCGACGGGGACAGGAGGCCGCCATGGCCGACTACCAGTCCTCGGAGGCTGGCGCCATGGCCACGCGGTTGGCCGTGGCGGCACAGACGGCCGATGTCTACATCACCATCCGCGGGCTGCAGTCGCGCCTGGACATTGTTCAGCGCCAGGTGCAGACGCAGCAGACACTGCTTTCAACCCTCCAGCTTCTTCATGGCAAAGGTCTGGCGGCGGAACTCCGGGTGAGGCAGGCCGAAGGCGCACTGGCGCAGGTCCGTGCTGCCGCCCCGGTGCTGGAAGCGGGTCTGGATGTGGCCATGAACGCCATGGACGTGATGTTGGGCGTTTCGCCCGGCACGCATAGGGAGGCGTTGAGCAAGGTGGGCGACATCCCGGCAGCGCCACAGGTGGCCGACCTGGGGTCGCCGGGTGAGTTGTTGCGCCGCCGCCCCGATCTGATCGTGGCCGAGCGTCGTTTGGCCGCATCCAGCGCGCGCATTGGGGTGGCCTTGGCCGAGTACTACCCCAAGCTCTCTCTGACTGGGGTGCTGGGCAGCGCCACTTCGGTTTCGGGCGGCCACCTGTTCTCCAGCGGCGCCAGTCAGGCCGCTGGCATGCTCGGCCTGCGCTGGCGCCTGTTCGATTTCGGGCGCATCAACGCGCAGATCGAACAGGCCAAGGGGCAGGAGGCCGAGATGTTGGCCGCCTATCGGTTGGCCGCCTTGCGGGCGACGGAGGACGTGGAAAACGCCCTGTCGGCCTTGGTCAAGCGCGAAGAGCAGGCGGCGGTGCTGGCCCAGGGCGTGGACGCGCTCGGCCGCGCGAGAGGCGCTTCATTTGCCGCGTACCAAAAGGGGGTTGTCAGCCTGATGGAAGTCTTGCAGGCCGACGAACAGCTGTTGCGGGCTTCCGAGGCCCGAGTGCAGGCGCAAACGGAATCGGCGCGCGCTGCCGTCATGGCGTTCAAAGCCCTGGGGGGCGGGTGGAGCGCGCCAGCCCGCGTTTGACCGCCACGCAAAGGCTTCGAAACGCCCCATTGCCTTCATTTGCCCACGGCTTTGGCCAGTGCCCGCCGCATGGCCGGTTCGTCAGACAGGTGGCCGCTGTGCACCCATTGCAGGCTGACGGCGGGCGGTGGGTGGGGTTGTGGGTGAGGGGGCTGTGCAGGCATGGCATCCAGGCCATGCAGGTGCAGCGCATTGGCTGGGGCGCACACGGCATCGAAACGGCCTTGCAGCAGTGTCAGGCTTTGCCCAGGCGGTTGGCTGGCCAGCCAGCGCCGCCACAGCGGCCAGCCGCCCCGCAGCGCACGGCAGCACTGGCGTGACAGCACACGCACTTGCAAGTTCACCTTTTCGGTGTGTGCATGTTCAGGGCGGTGTCCCATGCGCTGCTGGGCGCTGCGCCGCCGGGCCTGGCGCAGCATCTGGCCCCAGGTGTGGCGCAGGGGGGCTGCGGTGGCTGGGCTGGCGTGCAGCAGTGCCCGCCGAATGCCGCGCGTTGCCAGCCGAGCCTCGGCCAGCAGCCAGGCCCACACCAGGTGCTGGTGGCTTGGCGCAGCTGTTGCATTTCGCAACACCCGGTGGGTTTGTGCCAGCCACACGGGCAATTGCTGGCGTTGGCGGGGCAGGGGGGGCAGCCGGGCATGGGTGCTGGGGTTTACCCGCGTGCGCTGCACCTGGCGCGCCGTGTGCAGCAAGCGCCACACATCGGCGGATCGGCCTTGAAACGGCCCGCGCAGCACCACTCGGCTGACGGCTTCGGGGTGCTTTTGCACATAGGCCAGGGCCACCAGTGCGCCCCACGACCCGCCCAGCACCGACCACTGCACCAGCCCCAGCTGCCGACGCAGGGCTTCCATGTCGGCCAGCAGGGCATCCACGTGCCAGCGGCTTGAACGCCCTGTCTTCAAGGCCCCGCTGCCGCGCTGTTGCAGGGCCCAGGCCCAATGGGCGCTGGCGTCAAACGGGGCCAGCAGGCCGCCTTGCGCCACGCTGCCAGGCCCGCCGTGCAGCACCAGCCAGGGTTCGCCTCGCGGCTGCCCCAGCATCCAGCCCGCCAGTGGCGGCAGGCCTGGCGCTGCCTGCCGCCAGGGGCGGGGGCGGTGGGCGCTGAGGTCGCGCAAGGGCCCTGTTGATCTTTCTGGGGCGGGGCGGTGGAAAGGGGCTGAACGCATGGCACGGATGATGCAGGCGATAAACGTACAAAGGGCCTTGTTCCAATCTGCAACAGGTGAGGCAAGGCGATTTGTGCACCCACTTTTAACCTGAACAGGAGACACGCCATGCAATGGACCCCCCCCGCTTTCACTGACCTGCGTTTCGGTTTCGAAATCACCATGTACATCGCCCACCGCTGACGGCGGCTGGCGTTGCCGATGGCGGCCCCGGCGACCCGGCCCACCGGCCAACCCGGCGGGATTGGGGCAACGGGGCCGTTGTTTTTGGACAGAGACGAACCTCAACCGCAGGGCCACGAAAGCATGTCTGAATTCACCACATTGAGGGTACTCGGATCGTCTGCAGGCGGCGGTTTTCCGCAATGGAACTGCAACTGCGCCAACTGCGCCGGTGTGCGTGCGGGGCTGCCCGGCTTGCAGGCCCGCACGCAGTCGTCGGTGGCCTGGAGCCGCAACGCCCAGGACTGGCTGCTGTTCAATGCCTCGCCCGACATCCTCACCCAGCTGCAGCGCGCCCCCGCCTTGCAACCCGCCCGCGCCCTGCGCGACACCGGCATTGCCGCCGTGTGCCTGATGGATGCGCAGATCGACCACGTGACCGGCCTGCTGATGCTGCGCGAGCGTGGCCAGCCGCTGGACCTGTGGGCCACACCCGAGGTGCTGGGCGACATCGCCACCGGCTTTCCGCTGGTGGGCATGCTGGGCCACTACTGCGGTGTGCTGACCCACCCCGTGCCGCTGGACGGCACCGCGCTGCGCTGGGGTTTTTTGCCCGCCAGCCATGCCGTGCCACTGGCGTTGTCCAGCAAGCCGCCCCCGTATTCCCCCTACCGCCTGGCCCCGCGCCCCGGCGACAACATCGGCATCACCCTGGTTAACGAACGCACCGGTGGCCGCCTGTTCTATGCGCCCGGCCTGGGCGACATCGGCCCCGAGGTGTGGCAGGCCATGCAGGCCGCCAACGTGGTGCTGGTGGATGGCACCTTCTGGACGGGGGACGAAATGATCCGCGCGGGGCTGTCTGCAAAACACGCCCTCGACATGGGCCATTTGCCGCAGTCCGGCCCCGGCGGCCTGTTGGAACACCTGGCCCGTCTGCCCGCAGGCACGCGCAAGGTGCTGATCCACATCAACAACACCAACCCCATCCTGCGCGAAGACAGCCCCGAACGCCGCGAGCTGGACGCGGCCGGGGTGGAAGTGGCCGTCGACGGCCTGGAAATTCATTTCTGATTTCACCCGCCAACCATGACCACCGACCACCCCATCACCACCGCCCCTGCCACCCCCTGGAACCCTGCCGGGTTTGAAGCCCAGCTGCGGGCCAAGGGGGCGGGCTACCACATTCACCACCCGTTCAACGTGCGCCTCAACAGCGGCCAATGCACGCCTGACGAAGTGCGCACCTGGGTGGCCAACCGGTTTTATTACCAGGTGTGCATCCCGCGCAAAGATGCCGCCGTGATGGCCAACATGCCTGACCGTGAACACCGCCGCCTGTGGGTGCAGCGCATCCTGGACCACGATGGCGACGGCGACTTCGAGGGCCACGCTGCCGGTGGCATCGAGACCTGGACCCGCCTGGGCGAGGCCGTGGGCATTGAGCGCGAAGACCTCTGGAGCCTGCGCCGCGTGGTGCCCGCCGTGCGCTTTGCCTGCGATGCCTATGTCAACTTTGCCCGCCAGTCGCCGTGGCAGGAAGGGGTGTGCTCGTCGTTGACCGAGATGTTTGCGCCGCAGATCCACCAAGACCGCCTGGCCACCTGGCCCACCCACTACCCGTGGATTGCCCCTGAGGGGCTGACGTATTTCCGCTCGCGCATCCCGCTGGCCAGCCGCGATGTGGAACACGGGCTGCGCGTCACGCTCGGCCATTTCACCACCGTGGCCCAACAGCAGCGGGCGCTGGACATCTTGCAGTTCAAGCTCGACATTCTGTGGAGCATGCTCGATGGCATTGAAAAAGCCTGCCAAGGTTGATTGGTGAAAATGCTATTATAAATATAGCAAACTATTGAATTAAATCAAGCGGTAAAAGGTTGTTTTATATGAAATCCGACTGGTCACCCCGCATCGCACCTGGCATGCGGCTGCAATTCGAGGCCGTGCAAGACACCTGGGTGCTGCTCTACCCCGAGGGCATGGTCAAACTCAACCCGTCGGCATCGGCCATCCTGCAGCGCTGCAACGGCGCGCTCACGGTCAACGCCATCGTGGCCGAGCTGGAAGCCAGCTTCAACACCACCGGCATTGCCCCCGAAGTGAACAACCTGCTCAACGAGGGCGTGCGCCGTGGCTGGGTTGTCTGAGCAGGCACCCCCACCGCTGTGGCTGCTGGCCGAGCTGACCTACCAGTGCCCGCTGCACTGCGTGTTCTGCTCCAACCCCGTGGGCTACCGGGCCACGGGGCCTGAGCTGAGCACGGATGAATGGAAGCGCGTGTTCGAGCAGGCCCGTGCCCTGGGTGCGGTGCAGCTGGGGTTTTCAGGCGGCGAGCCCCTGCAGCGCGATGACCTGGAAGACCTGGTGGCCCACGCACACGGGCTGGGCTTTTACACCAACCTCATCACCTCGGGCATCGGGCTGACCGAGGCCCGTGCCGCCGCGTTGCGGGCTGCGGGGCTGGACCATGTGCAACTGTCTTTCCAGGACTCCACGCGCGAGCTGAACGATTTTTTGAGCCACACCCGCACCTTTGATCTGAAGCACCGGGTGGCCCGCATCATCAAGGCCAACGGCTGGCCCATGGTGATGAACGTGGTGCTGCACCGCCACAACCTGCCGCACGTGGGCCGCATCATCGACCTGGCGGTGGAGCTGGGGGCCGAATACCTGGAGCTGGCCAACACCCAGTACTACGGCTGGGCCTGGCTCAACCGCGACCACCTGCTGCCCACCCATGCCCAGCTGCTGGCGGCCGAGCAGGTCGTCAACGAGCAGCGTGCCCGGCTCAAGGGCCGCTGCCAGGTGATTTTTGTGGTGCCCGACTACTTCGAGGGCAGCCCCAAAGCCTGCATGGCGGGTTGGGGCAATGTGTTTCTGGCGGTTGCGCCTGACGGCCTGGCCATGCCCTGCCACGCCGCCCGCGAACTGCCCGGCTTGAACCTGCCCAGCGTGCTGACCCACGGTGTGCGCCACATCTGGTACGACAGCGCCGCCTTTCGCGCCTACCGGGGGCTGGCATGGATGAAAGACCCCTGCCGCAGCTGCCCCGACCAGGCCAAAGACTTTGGCGGTTGCCGCTGCCAGGCCTGGCTGTTCACCGGCGATGCCGGGGCCACCGACCCGGCCTGCCACAAAAGCCCCGACCACGGCCAGGTGGTGAACGTCGTCAGGCTCAACCAGCAGCGCCACGATGCCGGGACAACCGCCACCGAACACCCTCTGGTGTTTCGCAACGATGCCGCATCGCGTGACCCTGCGGTGCTGGCCCGCATGCCCCGCGGGTGAATGGCCCGTTGCTGGCCAGAGGTTCCCGGGTCAGTGGGCCGTGGTGGCCAGCTGCCGCAGCACCTCGGCTTCAAAGTCGGAGGTGTCGGCGGCGGCCATGAAGCGGGCCAGGTCGCCGTCAAAGCGCACCTGGCCTTGGTGCAGCAGCAGCAGGCGGTCGGCCACCTTCGCTTCTTCAATGAGGTGGGTGGCCCACAGCACCGCCATGCCGTCTTGGCGGCACAGGTCGCGCACGGTGGCCAGCAGCTGGTGGCGCGAAGCCGGGTCCAGCCCCGCGGTGGCCTCGTCCATCAGCAGCACCTGGGGGCGGTGCATCAGCGCCCGCACCAGCTCCACCTTGCGGCGGTTGCCGCCCGACAGTTGCCGGGTGGCGGTGCTGGCGTGTTCCGCCAGGCCCAGGGTGGGCAGCAGGCCGTCCATTTGTGCGCGGGCGGCGGTGCGGGGCATGCCGTGCAGGTCGGCGTGGTAGAGCAGGTTGGCCCGCACGCTCAGGTCCAGGTCCAGCGCGCTTTGCTGAAACACCACGCCCAGGTGGGCCAGAGCGCGCGCCGGGTGGGTGGCCATGGCGTGGCCCAGCACGGTGACCTGGCCCTGGTCGGGGTTGAACAGACCCGTCAGCAGTTGCAGCAGGGTGGACTTGCCCGCGCCGTTGGGCCCCAGCAGCGCGGTCATGCGGCCCGGGGCCAACTCAAGGCTGACACCTTTGAGTGCGGGTTTGCCCGCGTAGGCTTTGTGCAAACCGTGGGCCGTGAGCAGGGGGGCGGTCATGGGGCGGGCCTTCAGCGTGGGGTGGGGGTGTGCAGCAGGTTCATGCGTTTGAGCAGCCGCTTTTCGTGGGCCACTGTGTCGGCAATGGCCTGGCGGTAGGCGCGGGAGTCCAGGTAGTCCAGGGCCTGGTTGTAGCGGGTCAGTGCCTGCAGGTGGCGTTCGCTGAACATGGCGTTTTTGAACACCTGGTGCAGTTGCGCCACCACGGCATCGGGTGTGCCCGCCGGGGCCGCCAGGCCCCAGGGCGAGGTGTACACCGCCTGGCCACCAAAGCCCAGCTCTTTCAGGGTGGGCACCTCGGGCCACTTGGGGCTGCGCTGGGCGCTGAAAATGGCCAGCAGCCGCATTTTTCCCTGGTCCACCCAGGGCGCAAACCCGGTGGAGTTGACGCCCGCCATCAACTGGCCGCTGGCAATGGCCAGCATCTGGTCGGCCGTGCCTTTGTAAGGCACGTGGGTGTAGCGCACGCCCTGGTGGGTCAGCAGCTCTTCCATGGCCAGGTGGGCGGTGGTGCCCATGCCGGTGGAGCCCAGCAGCAACTCGCCGGGGTGGGCCTGGGCCCAGGCCACCAGGTCGGCCAGGCTTTTCCAGGGGCTGGTGGTGGGCACCAACAGGCCAAAGGTCACGCCCGACACCTGCACGATGGGCGCCAAATCGGCCACCGGGTCCCAGGGCACGGCCTGCATCAGCGCGTGCCGGTACACGGTGAGGGGCACCTGTCCAATGGTGTGCCCGTCGGGCACGGCGGCTTTCAGCAGCGGGGCCACCAGCGTGCCCGCCGCACCCGGGCGGTTGACCACCACAATGGGCTGGCCCAGCAGCGGCTCAGCTTCTTCGCACAGCAGGCGCAGGGTCAGGTCGGTGGCCCCGCCCGCAGGCCAGGGCACGATCAGTTGCACCGGGCGGCTGGGGAATGGGGCAGCGCCTGGCCCCGGCCCTTGGGCCCGGGCGGGTGGGGGGCACAGGGCGCTGGCCATCGCGCCCAGACCCGCTTGCAGCCAACGGCGGCGGGCACCGTCCAACGGTGCGTGGGGGGTGTCTCGGTGTGTCACAGGGGCGTGGCCGGGGTGTGCCAAAAGTGTTGCATGGGCCTCAAAAAGCAATAAGCAAGCCACCACGGCAATGGGGCCGCAAGGTGGCTTGCTTATTGCTTTTTGGCGGGGGTGTTGCATATCGGAACACCCCGAAACCCATCAGGAGACAAAGCCCCATGACCCGTTTCACCGCGTCCAAACCCCGCTTGCGCCTTTGGTTGGCCACGGCCCTGGTTGCGTGCGCCCCGTGGTGGGCTGGGGGTGTGCTGGCACAGAGCCTTTACGTGTCCAGCGAGAAAGACCACAAACTTGTGGTTTTCGATGCCGAGGGCAAGCAAACCGGCACCATCGACGTGTGCAAACGCCCCCGTCACATGATGTTCAGCGCCGACCAATCCAAAATCTACGTGTGCTGCGGCGACAGCAACGCCCTGGGTGTGGTGGACCGCGCGGCGGGCAAGATGGTGGACACCATTCCCCTGGGTGAAAGCCCCGAAATTTTTGACCTGAGCCCCGACGGCAAAGTGGCCTACGTGTCCATTGAAGACGACAGCGTGTTGGCCGCCTACGACCTGGCCACCAAGAAAGCCCTGTTCAGCGTCAAAACCGGCGGCGAGCCCGAGGGCGTGCTGGTGTCCCAAGACGGCAAGCTGGCCTACGTCACCAGCGAAGAGGCCAACCTGGTCCATGTGATCGACCTTGTGGCAAAAAAAATCGTCAAAAACATCAAAGTGGGCAACCGCCCCCGCCGCTTTGCCCTGTCGCCCGACGGCAGCGAGCTGTGGGTGTCCAATGAACTCAGCGCCAACCTGAGCGTGGTGGACACCGCCACACACAAGGTCAAGGCCACGGTCGATTTCAAAATCAAGGGCATGCGCAAAGCCGACATCACCCCCGTGGGCCTGGCCCTCACGAAAGACGGCAAAACCCTGTGGGCCAGCCTGGGCCGCGCCAACCACGTGGCCGAAATCGACGTGGCCACCCGCCAGGTGCGCCGCACGGTGCTGGCGGGCAAACGCGCCTGGGGCCTGACCCTCAGCCCCAACGGGCAAGTGCTGTACGTGGCCAATGGCCTGTCTGACGACATGACCCTCATCAACACCCAAGACGGCAAAGCCCTGCGCACCGTGGCCGCTGGCCGCGTGCCCCACACCCCCCTGGTTGCGCCATGAGTGGCCCCCTGAGCGTGGGTTTGCACCCCACCTGGCCCGCCTGGTCCACCTGGCGTGTGGCCCGGCAGGCGTTGCTGGGGGCGGTGTGTGCGGGGCTGTGGGCCACCGCCAGCGCCCAAACGCCAGCCAAAACCCGCACCGTGGCGGTGGCCCTCATTGCCTTGAGTGACGACGCCCGCTACACCCCCCGGCGGCTGGAGCGTGCTTACCCCGGCCACCCGGCAGGCCGCCTGCCACACGCCGCCCAACTGGCCGTGGCCGACACCGAGCTGGCGCTGGCCGACGGGCAAGTGGCCTTGCAACTGCGCGATGTGGCCGTGGCCTCGGCCGCCGATTTGCCCGCTGCCTTGCAAAAGCTCAAAACCGAACAGGTGGCCTTTTGGGTGCTTGACCTGCCCGCTGCCCTGGTGCTTCAGGCCACGCAGGCGGCAGGCGCCGCCGCCGTGGTGTTCAACGCCAGCGCGCCCGATGACGGGCTGCGCGGCGCGCAGTGCGGGGCGCAGCTGTTCCACACCTTCCCCAGCCATGCCATGCAGGCCGATGCGCTGGCCCAATACCTGGCCGCCCGTTCGTGGCGCAACGCCCTGGTGCTGCAAGGCCCGACCGAGGCCGACCAGGTCCTGGGCCAGGCCTGGGCCCGCGCCGCCAAGCGCTATGGACTGAAAACCACGGTCAAACCCTTCAAACTGTCGGGCGACCCGCGCGAGCGCGATTTGTCCAACCTGCGCCTGCTCAGCGCCGACCGCAGCCACGACGTGGTGGCCGTGCTGGACGCCGACGGCGAATTTGCCCGCACCGTGCCCTATGCCACCCAGCAACCCCGGCCCGTGGTGGGCAGCAACGGCCTGGTGGCCCTGGCCTGGCACCCGCAGTGGGAGCGCAACGGCGGCCCCCAGGTGTCGCGGCGCTTTCGCAAGGCGGCCGGCCGCCCCATGGTGGGCCAGGACTGGGCCGCCTGGATGGCGGTGCGCAGCATCGCGGCCACCGTGGCGGCACAGCCCACGGCCCACCCGGTGGCCCACGCCCGTGCGCTGCGTGGCGGCCAGGTGGTGGTGGACGGCAGCAAAGGCCCCAGCCTGAGCTACCGCGCCTGGGACGGCCAGCTGCGCCAGCCCGTGTTTCTGAGCCACGTGGACGGTGTGGTGGCCACCGCCCCCATGGACGGCGTGCTCCACCCCACCGACGTTTTGGACACCCTGGGCGTGGACGCGGCCGAAAGCGCTTGCAAACAGCGCCCCTGACCCGCCTAAGCCCATGAGACTTGACACCTCCACCCCAGCGCCCTCAGTGCCTGCTGCCCGCCCGGTGGTGGACTGGCCTGCTCCCGCGCTTTTTCAGCATCTTTTGCGTGCCCTGCGCGCTGTGGTGGGGCGTGAGGTGCTGCGTTTTTTGAAGCATCCATCGCGCCTGGGCTCGGCCCTGGTGCGGCCTCTGTTGTGGCTGGTGGTGTTTTCGGCAGGGTTTCACAACGTGTTTGGCGTGGCCATCGTCCCGCCCTACGACACCTATGTGGACTACAAGGTCTACATGTTGCCCGGCCTGCTGGGCATGGTGGCGCTGTTCAACGGCATGCAAAGTTCGTTGTCCATGGTGTTTGACCGCGAAATGGGCGTGATGCGCCTGCTGCTCACCGCCCCCCTGGCCCGCGGCTGGCTGTTGGCGTTCAAGTTGCTGGCGGGGGCGTGTTTGTCGGTGCTGCAAATGGCCGTGTTTTTGCTGCTGGCGGTGGCCTACGGGGTGGATGTGGCGCTGGGCAGCCTGCCCGGTCTGGCGCTGGCCATGCTGGCGGCGGCGGTGATGCTGGCCGCCCTGGGCCTGGTGTTGTCGGTGTACGTGCGGCAGCTGGAAAACTTCGCGGGCACCATGAACTTCGTGATTTTTCCCATGTTCTTCATCAGCCCCGCGCTGTACCCGCTGTGGAAGCTGGAAGAGTCGGGGGCGTGGTGGCTGTACCAGCTGGCCCAGGCCAACCCCTTCACCCACGCTGTGGAAATGCTGCGTTTTGCCTCGGTGGGGCAGTTCAGTCCGCTGGCCGCCAGCGTGGTGGTGGGCTGCACCGTGGCGTTTTTTGTGCTGGCGCTGTGGGGCTACGACCCCCAGCGCGGCTGGATCAAACAAAAAGGCGGGGCCTGACCCCCTCAGGCCTCTGTGCGTGGGCCCAAACGCTCAACCAGGTGAGGCGGTGTGACCGTTCGAGGGGGTGTGACAGGTGTGCCGCGTTTGTCACAGTTTTGAACAGTGTCACGGGGGTGTGGGGTGTGCAGGATGGGATTGGCGGCCGTTGAGGGGGTTTTGAGGGGCGTTTGAAGGGATTTCGGGGCGTTTTCGGCTTGGCACAGATGTTGCCCAGTAAGGGTGTGCAACGGGGGATTGATCCCCTTTTGCCACACCCACTGCCCGGCCACGACCGGCGGCAGCCATCCCACTTCAGACACGCAGGAGACGACCCGTGACACCCACTTTCAAACGCAAATTGCTTGGCCTTTTGGTCATGGTGGCCGCAGGCCAGATGGCCACACAGGCCTCGGCGCAGGTGACCGACGCCATGATTGCCGACGATGCCAACACCCCCGACAACGTGCTCAGCTGGGGCATGGGCACCCAGGGGCAACGCCACTCGTCGCTCACGGGCGTGAACGCTGGCAACGTCAGCAAACTGGTGCCCGTGTGGTCCATGTCGTTCGGTGGGGAAAAGCAGCGCGGCCAGCAGTCGCAGCCGCTGGTCAACAACGGCAAGATGTTTGTCACCGCGTCTTACTCGCGCCTTTATGCGCTGGACAGCAAAACCGGCAAAAAACTCTGGAAGTACGAGCACCGCCTGCCCGAAGGCATCATGCCCTGCTGCGACGTGATCAACCGTGGCGCAGCGCTGTA
Source organism: uncultured Hydrogenophaga sp. (assembly GCA_964342395.1). Classification (GTDB taxonomy): domain Bacteria; phylum Pseudomonadota; class Gammaproteobacteria; order Burkholderiales; family Burkholderiaceae_C; genus UBA2334. Next base: position 20,056 of record CAYFFJ010000016.1, on the reverse strand, counting down.
CGACAACCTGGTGATCTTTGGCACGCTTGACGCCCAGCTGGTGGCCTTGGACCAAAACACCGGCAAAGTGGTGTGGCGCGAGAAAATTGACGACTACTCTGCCGGCTACAGCTACACCGCCGCCCCGCTGATCGCCGAAGGCCTGTTGCTGACCGGCGTGTCTGGCGGCGAGTTCGGTGTGATCGGCCGTGTGGAAGCCCGTGACCCCAAAACCGGCAAGATGGTCTGGAGCCGTCCCGTGGTCGAAGGCCACATGGGCTACAAAGACGGCAAAGAAAACGGCATCACCGGCACCACCAACGCCACCTGGCCTGGTGAAACCTGGAAAACCGGCGGCGCCGCCACCTGGCTGGGCGGCACTTACGACGCCAAAACCGGCCTGGCCTACTTCGGCACCGGCAACCCCGGCCCCTGGAACAGCCACGTGCGCAAGGGCGACAACCTCTACTCAGCCTCCACCGTCGCCATCGACGTGAAAACCGGCCAGATCAAGTGGCACTACCAAAGCACCCCCAACGACGGCTGGGACTACGACGGTGTGAACGAGTTTGTGACCTTTGACATGGACGGCAAACGCGTGGGCGCCAAAGCCGACCGCAACGGCTTCTTCTACGTGAACGACGCCACCACCGGCAAGCTGCTCAATGCCTTCCCCTTTGTGAAGAAAGTGACCTGGGCCACCAGCATCGATCTGCAAACCGGCCGCCCCAACTTCGACCCCGCCAACCGCCCTGGCGACCCCACCGCCGCCGGTGGCGATGGCACCAAGGGCAAATCGGTGTTTTCAGCCCCTGGTTTCCTGGGCGGCAAGAACCAGATGCCCATGGCCTACAGCCCCAAAACGGGCCTGTTCTACGTGCCCACCAACGAATGGGGCATGGAAATCTGGAACGAACCCATCACCTACAAAAAAGGCGCGGCCTACCTGGGTGCGGGCTTCACCATCAAGCCCTTGTTTGACGACCACATTGGCTCTCTGCGCGCCATCAACCCCAAAACCGGCAAGGTGGAGTGGGAAGTCAAGAACGAGGCCCCGCTGTGGGGTGGTGTGATGACCGCAGGCGACCTGGTGTTCTGGGGCACGCCCGAGGGCTACCTGAAAGCCGCCGACGCCAAAACCGGCAAGGTGGTGTGGCAGTTCCAGACAGGTTCTGGCGTGGTGGCACCTCCCATCACCTGGACCGAAGGCGGCGTGCAATACATCAGCGTGGTATCTGGCTGGGGCGGTGCTGTGCCCCTGTGGGGTGGTGAAGTGGCCAAAAAGGTCAACTTCCTGGAGCAGGGCGGCTCCGTGTGGACCTTCAAGGTGCTCTGACGCTTGACTGAACCCCGTGGCCCGCTGCGCCTTGTGCACCGGGCCACGTCCCTTGAAAGATGACGATGAAAACCCGAGTTTTACTGGCCCTGGCCCTGTGTGCCGGCCTGTCTGTGGCGCACGCCAAAGACGACAAAGACATCAACGACCTGCTCAAGGCCAGCGGCTGCACCGCTTGCCATGCCATGGACGAAAAAGTGGTGGGCCCCGCCTTCAAGGCCATTGCCGCCAAATACGCCGGCCAGTCGGACGCGGCTGACTCTCTGGCGCAAAGCGTGCGCAACGGCTCGCGCGGCAAGTGGGGCCGCATTCCCATGCCCCCCCACGCTAGCCTGAGCAACGACGACCTGAAAAAGCTCACCACTTGGGTGATGGCGCAAAAGCCTTGACCCATTCCCATGCCATTGCTGCGCTGTGGGTGTGCGCCACAGCGCCCCTACACCAGCATGGACCGCACCGATTTTCCTGCCTGGGCACGCTGGGCGACTGCGCTGGCTGAGAAAAAGTCTCGGGTGCAGTGAGGAAAATTGCCGTAATATCAATTCAAGTGATTATTTTTGGATTGATATTTCAATAATGCTTGCCAAGCCATTTCCCTTGTTGCCAGGTCAGGCCCTTGTGGGTTTGGGTCAGCGCGTGGCCCTTGCCCGGCGTGCCCGCCAACTCAACCAGCGTGACCTGGCCTTTTTGGCGGGTGTGGGTGCCAGCTCCATCGTGGCCCTTGAAAAAGGCCACCACGGCGTGGCCATGGGCACCTTGGTCCGCGTGCTCGACGCCTTGGGCCTGCTGGCCGAAATGGACCAACTGCTTGTCGCCCAGCGCGATCCCGCCCTGGTGCAACACGCCCTGCGAACCCTCCAAAAATGACCACGCCCGTCTGGACATGGCTGCCTGGCTCCACCGAGCCTGTGCTGGCCGCACAACTGGACATCGACGCAGGCCAAGGCAGGTTCTGTTACGGGCAGGCCTACATCGACACGCCAAACGCCCGTGCCCTGGACCCCTTACAGCTTCGCTTCTCGCGCAAATCCAGTGGCATTGCCGTGCTGAAAGACGGCGGGCTGCCGGGTGTGGTGACCGATGCCATGCCTGCCGGTTACGGGGCTGACCGCTTGCATGCCCGGCACGACCGCAAGCTATCGCCCCTGGAGCTGCTGGCGCTTGGCCCCCCAGACGGTGTGGGTGCCATTGAGGTGTGTCATGACATTGCCCGCAAACTCGCCTGGAAACCCCACACGCTGGACGAACTGAGAACACACATTCAAGAACTGGAAGACACCACCCCCGCCAGCCGCGCCATTCGCCGCATGCAAGACGACGACACCACCAGCGCGGGTGGCGAACGCCCCAAACTCACCCTTCAACACCAGGGCAAGTTGTGGCGGGCCAAGCTGCAAGACCGGGGCGATGCCCCGCACCTGCCTGCGCGAGAGTTTGCGGTGATGCGAATGGCCGCTGAGCTGGGCCTGCATGTGCCCGAGGTGCTGTTTGAAATGCACGCCGGGCGCGAAGTCTTTTTGGTTGAGCGCTTTGACCGCACGGGCCACCCGCTGCACCCCCAGCGCCACCTGTTTGCCAGCGCCCACACCGTGTTGGGGCTGGACAGCAGCAGCGTGCCGGGGGACGCCCGGCGCTCCTACCTCGTGCTGGCCGACCACATGCGCCGCTGGATCACCGACGAGGCCGCTTGCCAGCAAGACCTGCACGAACTGTGGCGGCGCATGGCCTACAACGCCCTGGTGGGCAACCGCGACGACCACCCCCGCAACCACGGCCTGCTGCACGATGGCACGGGTTGGCGCTTGTCCAAAGCCTTTGACATCACCCCATTGCCCACCTTCACTGGCGTGTTGGCCATGGGCGTGGCGGCAGACGGCTCGCAAACCTGCTCCGCCCAGAACCTGCTGGGTTCAGCGCCCCATTTCGGCATGGGCCTGCGCGATGCCGCCGCCTGGCTGGGCGATGCGGCTGCGCACGTGGCACAGCACTGGCAACCCCATCTTCGAGCCCAGGGGGTGTCGGCTGCGCACACGGGCCAGTTCGGGCCTGCATTCGCCTTGGCCACCGAGTGGGCCGAGATCCCTGAACGCCTGGTTCAAGCGTTGACCCGCATCGAACAAACCCACCGCACAGGCAGAAAACGCCGAAAAAACCTCTGAATGACCCGTTTTCTTTCGGGGTGATGGTGACGCGGTCGAAACAGGGGTGCCATGCCGTTCAACGGCGGAAAGCAAAAAGCTGGGTTTCAGCGCAGCAGGTCAGGCGGCAGCAGGTCTTTTTTGCGGTAAATGGTGTTGCGTGACACGCCCAGCGCCTTGGCCGCCGCCGACACGTTGCCGTTGTGCAGCCGCAGCATTTGGGTCATGGCGGCCAGGGCCACGTCTTGCAGGCGCTGGCGCGGGTCGGCGGGCACGGCACAGGCGCTTTCGGGTGCCGTGGTGAGCGGGCACGTTTGCTGCAATTCAACGTCTCCCGTCAAGGCCGTGGCAAACCGCCCTGGCGTTGCGGACGGCAGCCCCAGCAACGGCGAGGCAGGTGGGGTGGTGGAGCGGGGCTGGTGCGACAGTTCTTCCAGAAAATCGTCGGGCAGGTGTTCTTCGCGGATTTCGCCTTCGCTGCCCACCATCACCACCGCCGTGCGCAGCAGGTTGTGCAGCTGGCGGATGTTGCCGGGCCATGGGTAGCGCTTGAACAGGGCCATTGCCGCTTCAGACACGCGGACGTGCTGGCCGTTTTCGCACAGCGAAAGCAGGATTTTTTGCGTCACCACCTCAAAGTCGATGCGCTCGCGCAGCGCGGGCAGTTTCACCACCAGGCCGTTGAGGCGGTAGTACAGGTCTTCACGGAACTCGCCCCGGCCGATCATGTCTTTCAGGTTTTTGTGGGTGGCGCTGATGACCACCACGTCCACGTCCACCTCTTTGCCAGCCCCCAGTGGGCTGACTTTGCGCTCTTGCAGCACCCGCAGCAGGCGGGCTTGCAGGTGCTTGGGCATGTCACCGATTTCATCGAGGAACAACGTGCCCCCGTGGGCTTGGAGGATGCGGCCCGATGCGCCCTTTTTGCGGGCACCGGTGAACGCACCTTCTTCGTAGCCAAAGAGTTCGGACTCGATCAGCGAGTCAGGGATGGAGGCGCAGTTGACCGACACAAACGGCTGGCCCGCGCGGGCCGAGTCGGCGTGGATGGCTTTGGCCAGCAGGTCTTTGCCGGTGCCGGTTTCGCCCTGGATCATCACCGGGATGTCGCGGCCCGACACCTTGCACAGCTTCTGAACCACCATGGACACCTGGGGGTCTCCGGTGTCCAGGTATTGCAGGGCCGAGAAGTGGCCTTTGCGGCAAGGCGCCACAGCCTCTGGCTGGGGGCGGGACGGGCGCTGGGGTGGGGTGGGGGTCACATCGGTGTGCGTGGGGGCGCCAGAACCCGAGCCCCAGTTGGGCTGTGATTTGAATTTCACCCGGCACCACACCGACACGCCGTTGTGCAGCACGGCTTGCACGGGGTGGTTCAGGCCTTTGCGCGCCTGGTCGATCAGGGCCGACACCGGCATGCCAAACAGCGACGAAAACGTGTGGGCCTGAAGCGCGCTGCGGGGCAATCCCATTTGAAATTGGGCGCTGCGGTTGGCCGACAGAAAACGGCCTTCCGTGGAAAAGACGGCAATGCCTTCCACCAGCGTGCCCAAAAATTCCGTGCGGGCGTGGAAATGGATGCGCACCGCGTTTTGGAACACGTCGGCAAACATGTGGTTTTCGATCATCTGCGCCGACATGCGCACCAGTGCCAGGGTGTGGTGGTGGTAGCTCTGGTGGTCGCCGGTCACGTCCAGCGCCCCGATGACCTGGCCTTGAGGGTCGAAAATGGGGGCGCACGAACACGTCAGAAATTGGTTGGCCGACAGGAAGTGCTGCTGGCCGTGTACGGTCAGGGCCTCTTGCTCGTACAACGCGGTGCCAATGGCGTTGGTGCCCTTTTGTTCTTCCGACCAGTCCACGCCGGGCATCAGGGCCACGCGGGTGGCTTTTTCCAGGAAGTCGGTGTCGCCCAGCGAGTGCAGCACCATGCCGCGTGACGAAGTCAGCAACACCATGCTGTGGGTGTTCATGATCTGGTCGTACAGCGTTTCCATCACGGGCGCGGCGTGTTGAAACAGAAACTGGCTTTCTTCGCGCACGCTGTCCATCTCGCCTTTGCTGGCGGGGCCGTAGTCGGCGTGAAACCCAGCATCCAGCCCATGTTGGCGCGAGCGGCGGTGCGACTCGATGAGGGTGGGCGTGGGCAGCAGGGCGGCGTTCACCTGCCCGCGACCGCTGGAGGGGTCGCTGAGCGGCGTGTGGTCAAGGGTGGCGCTCATGTGGTCTCCAGGGTTTGGGGTCGTGCCGCCCCATTCATTGATGTCCCAGGGTGTGTCGAAAGCTTCGGAAAGCCCCCGCAAGTGTCTGTTGTCCGACGTTGGGTTCACGCAATTCTCTTCATAACTGTTCCACGAATCAACACTTGTCTCGGTGTTGAGCACCACCCGTTGACGGGCTTGTGTGAGGGGGGTAGCAATTGCCGAGCCACCTTTTGGCCTGCCTTGCGGGGCAAGGGAAGCCGGGTTTTCCCAGGTTGGGTGTTCCAAACTGTCACAGATTGGAACACCTGACCTGGGTTGATGGGGCTCGCCCGGGCCTTTGAGGGGGCTGACAACGGCGAAGCGGGCGTGGCCTGCTTATTGCTCTTTTGGGTCTGCAGCCGCTTTTATTTCCCTTTTTTACCCGGAGCCTGGAGACATGTTTTCACCCCTTTCCCCCTCGTTCAAACGCCTGGCCCGCCGCGCCGTGGTGTCCGCCCTGGCGGTGTCTTTGGCATCGGTGGCCTGGTCTCACGGCGACGTGGTGCCGCAATCGGTGGACACCAGCACCCTGCCGCAGTTGGGCCCCAAGTGGCGCGACGCCAACCCTTACAGCAGCGGTGAAGGGCACAAGGAGGCGCTGCGCATCGGCACCTCGGCTTACAACCAGAACTGCGCACGCTGCCACGGGCTGGAAGCCATTTCGGGCGGCATGTCGCCCGACCTGCGCAAACTCGACAATGAATGCACGGGCTTGGCCGACGCGTCCAAAAAAGAAATGTGCTTCAACGAAATGAGCGAGTTCTACGCCGCTACCGTGCGCCGGGGCCGCGTGCGCGACGGCCGGGTGTACATGCCTCCCTTTGAAGGCACCTTGACCCAGGAAGCGGTGTGGGCCATCAAAACTTACCTTGAAACCCGCCGCGAACCCTGATCACACACCACCACCCAGGACACGCCCATGAACCCCATTCACATTTCAGATGCTGTTCACCAGCCCCGGCGGCGGCAGGCCCTGTCGTGGCTGGCCGCCCTGGCCACTGGCGCGGCTGCCCCCGCCTGGGCCCAGACCGAGTTGACCGACCTGGCCCGCATCCGCGCCAGCGGTGTGCTGAAGGTGGCGGTGTACAAGGCCAACGCCCCGTTCAGCGACGGCCTCGGCAGCGATTTGGCGGGGTTGGACGTGTCCATCGCCCAGGCCCTGGCCAAAGAGCTGGGCTTGCGCCTGGCGCTGCTGCCGTTTGACGCGGGCGAAAACATGAACGACGACCTGCGCAACATGGTGTGGCGCGGCCACTACCTGGGCTATGGCCCGGCCGATGTGATGTTGCAAGTGCCGGTGGACAAGCACCTGATGGCCGAAAACCGCCAAGTGTTGATCTTTGCGCCCTACATGCGCCAGGTGCTGGTGGTGTTGCACGACAAACGCAAGCTGCCCGAGCTGACTTCTGCCGACGACCTCAAGGGGCTGCCACTGGCGGCCGAGCGGGGCTCTGGCGCGGCCAGCGTGCTGATGGGGCACGGCGGCGGTTTGCTGCGCGATCAGGTGTCGATTGTGGAAACCGGTGTGCAAGCGGCCGAAGCGGTGGTCAATGGCAAGGCGGCGGCCGCCTATGTCAGCCGTGCGCAGGCCGAGGCGGTGCTGTTTCAGCACAAGCAAGCCCAGCACTTTCAGTTGTCGCCCCTGCAGTTGCCGGGTTTGCCGGGCAACGGTTGGCCAGTGGGCATGGCCATCAAGAGCCAGCACAAGGAGCTGGGCCAGGCCATTGAAGCCGCTTTGCAGGCCCTGCGCAGCCGGGGTGACATGCTGGCCTTGTTCCGCCAACACGGCCTCACGCTCACGGCGCCCTGAGCCTTCCTGGACTTGCTGTGAATTTCAGCCCGGTGTCACTTCGGGTGGGGCTTGCCCAGTTTGCGGTACACCGTGGCGCGGCTGATGCCCAGCGCCTTGGCGGCGGCGCTCAGTCTTCCACCCGCCGCCTGCGTGCCCTGATGACCACGCTTTGCGCGTCGAACTCGATGATGGATTCAAAGCGGTCCATTCCTTGTTGCACCATCTGGGCCGCGTCGGCCAGATCGCCGAGTATAGGTATCAGGCTTACCGCCAGCGGTACCCGCAGGCCAGGTGCCCGGTACACCCACACCGTGCATTGCCCTTTCGGGTGTGCTTCGTCCGGCGCACCCAGTTGCTGGCGAACTTCTTCCTGCCGGGTGATTCCGATGATCACCCTGTACGCGCCAGTGACCCCGACCGCGATGGCAGCTGGCACAGAGGCTGGCACTGTCGCACTGGCGGGCTGCGCCACAGCGGCCACGGTGCGCACAGCCCGCCCGACTTCCTTGGGCAGCTCAACCTGCATGTGGTGACCGCTGTCCCAGCGCACATCGGGTGTGCGGCCCCCGGTCATGGCCACCCACTGTGCTTGCAGCTCTTGCAGCGCGGGTGCGAAGTCCTGCTCCGCACCGCGGTACCGTCGGCTGAACATCAGGTGCCCTGGCACAGTCAACGGGCGGTCCATGTCTAGACCATTCAGGCAATTCGCCTGTTGCCTGAACTCGCCACGCTGCGAGCGGCTGGGCTGCAAGGTCACCAGGGTGTCCAGGGCTTTGGCCAGCATGGGGTGGCGTGCTTGCAGCACCGCCCAGTTGCGCGGGTGAGTGGGGTCCAGCAGCACCAGGCCGCTGACTTCGGCAGGGTACAACTTGGCAAAGGCGTATTGGTACAGCCCGCCCAGCGAGTGGCCCACCAGCAGGTAGGGCGGCTGCAACCCCGCGGCGCGCAACGCTTGCCGGGTTTGTGCGGCCACGGTGCAGGGGTCCCGGGGCTGGTCGGTGTCGGGCTGGCCGCCGTAGCCGGCCCGGTCGTGAGTGAACACGGTGAAGTCGGGGGTCAAGTCGTCCACCACCGCCTTCCATGTGTTGCGCTCCATGCCAAAGCCCGATTCCAGCACCACCGTGGTTGAACCGTGGCCGCGCACCTCGTGGGCCGGGCCGGGGGCTGCCGTGGGCATGGCGGTGCAGCCCCACAGGCCAACCACCACGGCCATGACGCAGGCCACAGCGCGGGGGCGAACGCGAAACAGGCGGTGCATGTGGTGGCCCGTTTTGCGGCTCATGCGGCCACCTGTTTGGAGTCCCACTTCACAAAGCGCATGCCGCTGTATTCCAGCACAGTGTCGGCCCCTTGGCCGCTTGCGTGCACGGTGTCGCCGCGCCCGCGCCCAAGGCCGCGCACGGTGGCGTGGTGGCCGTTCAAAGGGGCCAGCGCCAGTTGGCTGCTTTGTTGCCCGTCGTCCACCTCGGCCAGCAACAGGCCTTCGGCCACCAGCAGCAGCACGCTGCGTACTTGTGTGGCCAGAAAGCGGTCTTGCCCGTCGTACCGGTACAGCCCCAGCCGCTGCTGCCAGGCATCGGGTATGGGCAGGGGCTCCAGCCGTGTGCCCACCAGGGCAAAGCGGCCTTTGTGGCGCACCAGCAGCCAGCCCTGGCCATCGGGTGTGTTGTGCCGGGTGAACTCTATTTCTGACAGCTTGCCCAGGCCCACAGGCAACATGCCCAGGACGCGGTACTCCAGGCGCGTGTAGCCGTTGGGCTGGCGCACCAGTTGCAGCCGTTTGCCCAATGCCTCCACTTTGGCCTGCTGCCCGTCGGCGGCTATGCGCGCCAGGCCCAGCGTCGTGTCGTAGGTGCCGGGGTAGGCCGCCAGCGGGGCGGCGGGGTGTGCGTTGTCTGCCGGGCGGGGCTTTGCGCTGCGGGTGGGGTCGGTGCCGGTTTGGGCTGTGGCCATCAGGGCCAGGGCTTTCAGGGCCGTGTGGTGGGCCAGCTCGCCCGCGCTGGCCGTGCTGCTCATCACCGCCACGGCCAGGCGCAGTTGTGGCAGCAGCATCAACTGGGCGTGGTGGTGCAGGGTGCCGCCCGCGTGGCACAGCAGGGGGCCAACGCCGTCAAACTCGTCGGGCAACAGGTGCCAGCCCAGGCCCACGGTGGCCGCGTCGGCCAGGGTTTCGGGCTGCCAGGGGCGCTGCATGTCTTGCACCGATTGGTTCGACAGCAAGGCCTGCCCGTTCAGGCTGCCTTGGGCAAACCACAGCCGCGCCAGTTGCAGCAGGTCCAGCACGGTGGTGTTCAGGCCCCCGGCGGGGGTGTCGCGCAGTGCCAGCTCTTGCACGGTTTTGCCTTCTGCTGTGATGGCTGTGGCGGCATCCGGTCCGCTGGGGACTGCTGATTCAAACACCGATTGGCCCATGCGCATGGGGGCCAGCCATTGGGTCTGCATCCATTGCTCAAACGGGGTGCCGGTGATGTGGGCTATGGCCGCGCCCAGCAGGGTGTAGCCCAGGTTGGAGTAGGCATAAACCTGCCCCGGCGCTGATGCCAGGTACTCGGCCTGCAGTTGCTGCGGCAGTTGGGTAAAGGGCTGGGGTTGTTGGGCCCACATGCCTTGCGTGCGGTCGCCGGGCAGGCCGGAGCGGTGGCACAAAATCAGCCGTGGCGTGACCGCCTGTGCGCTGCCGAAGCGGCTTTGCATGGTAAAGCCGGGCAATGCCTGGGCCAGTGGCGCGTCCAGGTCCAGCCGACCCTGCTCGGCCAGTTGCATGGCCGCCATGGCCGTGAACACTTTGGACACCGAGCCCGCCCGGTAGCGTGTGTGTGGCGTGGCGAGTGTGCCGCGTTCGCGGTCGGCCAGGCCAAAGCCTTTGGACCACACCACCTGATCACCGCTCAGCACCGCCACGCTCAGGTTAGCGGCTTTTGTGGCCTTGGTTTGCTCGGCGGCCCAGGCTTCCAGCTGTGCCAGGGCGCTGGTCGTGTCGGCGGGGCTGCGCTCAGGCGCCGGGGGTGCCACGGTGGTGCAGCCGGGCAGTGCGGTCGCGCCCAGGGCCAAGGCCAGGCCTTTGAGGGTGGTGCGGCGGGTGGGGTGGGTCATGGGGGAGTGGGGTGGGTGGGGCTCGATTGGCAAAGCATAAGCAGCCAACCTTCAGCCAAACCAAAGAGGGCGCAGCTAGACTTTGGCTATGCATGTGTTGCTTTTGGAAGACGATCTGGACCTGGGCCAGGCCATCCTGTCCGCGTTGAAGCAGGAAGACATCAGCGCGCTGTGGCAGCGCTCGGCTGAAGGGGCGCTGGGCTGGGACATGGCCGGGTTTGACTGCGTGCTGCTCGACCTGGGGCTGCCCCCCTCAGACGGCATGGACCTGCTGCGCGCCTGGCGACGGGCTGGCTGCACGGTGCCCGTCATGGTGGTGTCGGCCCGCGCCGCGCTGCACCAGCGGCTGGCGGGCCTGGACGAAGGCGCGGACGACTACCTGCCCAAACCCTTTGCCATGGCCGAGCTGGTGTCGCGCCTGCGCGCCCTGCACCGCCGCCACCTCAGCCACACCAGCGGGCGTTGGCGCATTGGCGATCTGGAAATCGCTCCTTCAGACAACCGTGTGTGGGTCAGTGGCGAGCCCGTGGAGCTGTCTGCCCGCGAGTTCCAGTTGCTGGAGGCCCTGGCCCGCCAGCCCGATGCTGTGGTGTCCAAAACCGTTCTGGGCCGCCGCCTGCAGCCGCTGGGCGAGCCGCTGGACGGCGCGGTCATCGAAGTCCACCTGTCCAACCTGCGGCGCAAAATCGGCGCCCAGCGCATCCGCACCCTGCGCGGCGTGGGCTACCGGCTGGTGGCATGAAAGGCTGGCTCCCCCCCTCTTTGCTGCGGCGCACCGTGCTCACCCTGCTGGCAACGCTGGTGCTGGTGTGGGTGGTGCTGTCGCTGAAAGACTACTGGGTGTTCAAAAGCCAGGTCAGCAACCGCGAAGCCCTGGGCCAAACCACCCGCACTCTGATCCAGTCGCTGGGTGGGTTTGACACCGAACAGGCCCGCTGGGCCATGCTGGCCGCAGACCGGCAATACAACGCGCTGCGCCGCAGCGCCGACCCCCAGGCCGAAGGTGCGCTGTTGTTTCAGCTCAACCACACAGACGGCACGCTGGTGTACCGCTCAGACCCGGCCAGCACGCTGCCTGACTTGCTGGGCGTGGCTACCGATGCGCAAAAGGTGTGGTACCTGGGGCGGCCCTACTGGCCAGTGGTGGTGCAAGACCACGGCTGGCGCATGGCCCTGTGGATTCCCGCCATGGCCGACGGCACCGCCTTGGCACACATCGGCCTGGACGTGCTGGCCTACGTCCTGCTGGCCCTGCCACTGGTGGTGGTGCCCATGGTGTGGGCCGTGTGGCGCGGGCTGCTGCCGCTGCGTGCACTGGTCAGCCGCATGGGCCAGCGCACCCACAACGACCTGTCGCCCCTGCAAGAGCCCACCGGCTACGCCGAGCTGGCCCCGCTGGTTGGCGCCTTCAACACCCTGCTGGGCCGGGCACGCCACCAGCGAGAGCGGGAACAGGCCTTTGTGCAAGATGCCGCCCATGAGCTCAAAACCCCCCTGGCGGTGGTGGCCGCGCAGGCCCATGTGCTCGCCACCGCGCCACACCCCCAGGCTCGCGCGCAAGCCTTGCAGGCGCTGGAGCAGGGCGTGCAGCGCGCATCGCACCAAGTCAGCCAACTGTTGGCGCTGGCCGCGCTGGAGCACAGTGCCCCCAGCCCTGCAGAGCTCACCGATGTGGTGGACCTCGCCCGCCAGTTGCTGATCGATATGGCACCGCTGGCCGAGCGCCAGGGCGTGGACATGTCACTGGCATCGCCCGACACACTGGCAGACACGCTGGACGTGCAGGCCTACCGCTCCATATTGGCCAACCTGCTCAAAAACGCACTGGTGCACTGCCCGCCCGGCAGCGCGGTGGAAGTGAGGCTGGCCCGCAGCGGCACCCAGACCCAACTGCGCGTGGCCGACAACGGCCCCGGCATAGCCCAAGCCGAGCGCGCCAAGGTGTTTGACCGCTTTTACCGCGCCGCCGCACCAACCGTACCCGGTAGCGGCCTGGGCCTGGCTATCGTCCAGCGGGCGGCTGAGCGCATGCAGGCCAAAGTAGCGGTGGAAGATGGTCTGGGCGGGCACGGCGTGGCGTTTAACCTGAGCTGGAAAACACATACCGACCATTGACCGGAAGCACCCTGGTGGCCCGCGGCCCGCAACCGGCATTCCGCCGCATGGCCGTCAACAAATGGCCGCATGGCCACTCCCGTCCGATCAGGGCGGCTTTTTGCCCAGCTTGCGGTACACCGTGGCGCGGCTGATGCCCAGCGCCTTGGCGGCTGCGGCCACGTTGCCCCGGTGGGTGTCGATGGCGCGGCGTATCAGGGAGGCTTCGACGTCTTTCAGCGGCACATCGCTGCCGGCGTTGACTGGGCTGGCGTGCGCTGGCCACCGGTTGCCTTGGCCCGGTTGCACCACCAGCGCTTGCAGCCGCAGGCCTGACCACAGGGGCAGTTCCAGCGTGGCGGCGCTCAGGCGGGTGTGGTCAAACAGAGGGCCGGTGGCGGTGGCCAACAGCTGGTCCAGGTGCGGGGCCGGCCACCCGGGCTGCAGGGCCAGCATGTCGGCCGCCGCCGGGTTGAAACCCACCACTGTGCCGTTGCCGTCCACCGCCAGCAGGCCATCGGCTTCGCTGCCCACGCCGTGGCCAGGCCAGGCCAGGCGCAGCAGCAGTTCGTGCGCGCGGGCTTGCACCAGCGCGTTTTCAATGCGCCGGGCCGATTGGGCGACCAGGTGGCGCAGGGCAGGGCGCTCGGGCACTTCGATGCCGGTCAGGTCCAGCATGCCGGCGCACCAGCCATCGGGGCCAAACACGGGGGCCCCCGCGCAGCTGTAAACGGCGGTGTCGTCAAAAAAATGCTCGCCCCGGTGCAGCCACACGGGCTGCAACTCGGCCAACGTGGCACCGATGGCGGTGGTGCCCACCGCTGGTTCAGACAAATCCACCCCCAGGCGGGCCAGCGCCGTGGCGCGGCTGTCGTGCCGGTCCACCGGGCCATTGATGTCAATCACCACGCCCTGTGCATCGGTCAGCAGGGTGAAGTGCCCCGTGTCTGCCACGGCCTGCGCCAGCGAGGCGATCACCGGCCGTGCAGCGCTCAGCAGGGGCTGGTTGCGTTCCAGCGCATGGGCCACGCCAGCGGCGTTCACCGCTTCAAAACTCAGCTTGCGCTGGGGCACTTGCCCGCGTGCGAGGCAGCGCTGCCACGAGCGGCTGAGCCAGGGCACCAGGTGCTGGGCAGGGGGCGCGCCGTCTTGCAGCACGGCCTGGCGGGCCAGCGCAATTTGGGCCAACCGCTCGGGCGCGCAGGGGTGGGGCAGCGTGTGCATGGGCGCACATCTTGCGCGAAGCCCGTGGCGTGGGTCAAGCGGCGGTCTGGCTTGGGGGTGTGAGGCGCAAGCAGTGTTTCATTTTGAGAAATTCAACGTTCAACCCTTTCCCCACTGGGGTTTTCCCGAGGAAGTGGGGCAGGGGTGCAGTCGAACAATGCCTATGCACATTCATTCATAGGCATGGCTGTTCATACGCAAATGAGCCCGCCACCACCCAAAGGAGACCCCACCATGCAAAAAGTCCTGCACATCAACCCCGACAAATGCACCGGGTGTTTGCAGTGCGAAATGGCGTGTTCGTTTGAGAACCACGGCACGTTTGCCACCAGCAAGTCGCGCATCAAGGTGTTCGACTTCCACCACACCGGCAAAAAAGTGCCCTACACCTGCACCCAGTGCGACGAAGCTTGGTGCCTGCACGCCTGCCCGGTGGAGGCCATCACGGTGGACAAGGTAACGGGTGCCAAGGTGGTGAACGAAAGCACCTGCGTGGGCTGCAAGGTCTGCACCATTGCCTGCCCGTTCGGCACGGTGAACTACGTGCAGGAAACCGGCAAGGTGCAAAAGTGCGACCTCTGCGGTGGCGACCCGGCCTGTGCCGATGCCTGCCCCACCAGTGCCATCACCTATGTCGATGCCAACTGGACCGGCATCGACAAAATGAAGCAGTGGGCCAACAAATTGGGCAATCAATCGGCATCTGCCGCTTGATGGGCGTGCATTCATAGCTATTGAAAAAGGAGACTTCACATGTCTTGGGCTGGAAAAATTCTGCGCGTCAACCTGACCGCTGGCACCGTCACCCCCGAACCGCTGAGCATGGACTGGGCGCGCGCCTACCTGGGCTCACGCGGCTTGGGCAGCAAATACCTGGTGGAAGAGGTCAACCCCAAGGTGGACCCCCTGTCTGCCGACAACAAAATCATCTGGGCCACGGGCCCGCTGACCGGCACCATGGCCAGCACCGGCGGGCGCTACACCGTCATCACCAAGAGCCCGCTGACCGGGGCCATTGCCTGTTCCAACTCGGGCGGCTACTGGGGTGCCGAGCTGAAAATGGCCGGCTGGGACATGGTGATTTTTGAGGGCAAGAGCCCCAAACCCGTGTACCTGTTCATCAGCGACGACACGGCCGAACTGCGCGACGCGGGCCACCTGTGGGGCCAAAGCGTCTGGAAAACCGAAGAAATCCTGAAATCCAGCCTGCAAGACCCGCTGCTGCGCGTGTCCAGCATTGGCAAGTCGGGCGAAAACGGCGTGTTGTACGCCGCTGTGGTGAACGATTTGCACCGCGCCGCAGGCCGCTCGGGCGTGGGCACGGTGATGGGCAGCAAAAACCTGAAGGCCATTGCCGTGCGTGGCACCAAGGGCGTGGGCAATGTGCACAACCCCAAGGCCTTCATGGCGGCCATCAAAGAGAAGAAAAAAATCCTGGCCGAAAACGGTGTGACCGGCCAGGGCCTGCCCGCCTACGGCACCCAGGTGCTGATGAACGTCATCAACGAAGTGGGTGGCCTGCCCACCCGAAACCACCGCGACGTGCAGTTTGAAGGCGCCAAGGACATTTCCGCCGAAGCCATGGTCACCCCCCGCGAAAGCGACGGCAAAAAGCACCTGGTCACCAACCAGGCCTGCTTTGGTTGCACCATTGCGTGCGGCCGCATCAGCAAGCTGGACGAAGGCCACTTCACCGTGGCCAACAAGCCGCAATACTGGGGTGCCAACGGCGGCCTGGAATACGAAGCGGCCTGGGCGCTGGGCGCGGCCAACGGCGTGAACGACCTGGAAGCGCTGCAATACACCAACATGGTTTGCAACGAAGAGGGCATTGACCCCATCAGCTTCGGCACCACCGTGGGCGCGGTGATGGAGCTGTATGAAATGGGCGTGCTGACCCAAGCGCAAATCGGCATCGAGGCCAACTTCGGCTCGGCCCGTGCGCTGGCTTTCCTGGTGGAAGAAACCGTGAACGGCCGGGGCTTTGGCGTGGACATTGGCCAGGGCTCCAAACGCCTGTGCGCCAAATACGGTCACCCCGAGTTGTCCATGTCCAGCAAGGGCCAGGAATTCCCGGCTTACGACGGTCGTGTGATCCAGGGCATTGGACTGGCCTATGCCACCAGCAACCGGGGCGGCTGCCACTTGCGCGGCTACACCATTGCGTCGGAAGTGCTGGGCATTCCGGTCAAGACCGAACCCACCGAGTCCAACGGCAAGCCCGAACTGGTGAAGGCCTTCCAGGACGCCACTGCTGCGTTTGACTCGGCCGGCATCTGCATCTTCACCAGCTTTGCCTGGGGCCTGGCCGACGTGGCACCCCAGGTGGCCGCCGCCTGTGGCGACCAGTACACCACCGAAGAGCTGGAAAAAATCGGCGAGCGCATCTGGAACATGGAGCGCGATTTCAACAACAACGCCGGCTTCACCGCCGCCGATGACAGCCTGCCCAGGCGCCTGCTGACCGAAGCCGCCAAAACCGGCCCTGGCAAAGGCGTGGTCAGCAAGCTGCCCGAAATGCTGCCCAAGTACTACGAAGTGCGCGGCTGGAACGCCGACGGCACCATCAAGCCCGAAACGCGCGAGCGCCTGGGGTTGTGAGCATGGCCCTGCACCACGTCATTGTGGGTGCGGGCCCGGCCGGGGTGATTGCCGCAGAAACCCTGCGCAAACACGCCCCGGCGGACCGCATCACCCTGCTGGGTGATGAGCCCGAGGCCCCTTACTCGCGCATGGCCATTCCCTACCTGCTGATGGGCCACATTGCCGAGTCCGGCACCCACCTGCGCAAAACACCCACGCACTTTGCCGACCTGCGCATCGAGCGCGGCACCGCCCGGGTGACGGCGGTGGACACGGTGCAGCGCCAGCTCTTGCTGGACAACGGCAGCACCCTGGCCTATGACCGGCTGCTGATTGCCAGTGGCTCCAAGCCCGTGCAGCCGCCCGTGCCCGGCATTGATGCCCCCAACGTGCACACCTGCTGGACACTGGAAGACGCGCGCCACATCATGGCCAAGGCCCAGCCCGGCACGCGGGTGCTGCAATTGGGGGCGGGCTTCATCGGCTGCATCATCATGGAAGCTTTGGCCTCCCGGGGTGTTCACTTGAGCGTGGTGGAAATGGGCGACCGCATGGTGCCCCGCATGATGGGGCCCGCTGCGGGCGGCATGATCCGCCGCTGGGTCGAGGCCAAAGGCGTGGCGGTGCACACGGGGGCACGGGTGGAGCGCATCGAAGCCGCGCAGCCCGGGTTTCTGGCCCGCTTGGGTTCGGCCATAGGGCTGGGCAGTGATGCCCCGGCCGGGCCGCTGACCGTGCATTTGTCCAATGGCCAAACGCTGGAGGCCGATCTCATCATCAGCGCCACGGGTGTGAAGCCGACCATGGATTTTCTGAACGGCTCAGGCGTGATGTGCCTGCAAGGCGTGTTGACCGACGAACACATGCAAACCAATGTGCCCGGTGTCTACGCAGCGGGTGACTGTGCGGAGGCGTTTGACAAAGTCAGCGGCAAACCCATTGTCAGCGCCATCCAGCCCAACGCCGCCGACCAGGCCCGCGTGGCCGCACTCAACATGGCGGGCACCCCAGGCAGGCCCGACACCGAATTGAAGGGTGTGACCCAGATCAACGTGCTCGACACCCTGGGTCTCATCTCCACCAGCTTCGGCCAGTGGGAAGGGGTGCCCGGCGGCGAAAGTGCTGAGCGGGTGGACGCGGCCCACCACCGCGCCCTGAGCCTGCAGTTCGACGGCGACGTGATGGTGGGCTGCAACAGCGTGGGCTGGACCGACCACGTGGGCGTGATGCGCGGCCTGGTGGAGGGCCGTGTGCCCCTGGGCGAGTGGAAAGACCGCCTCATGGCCGACCCCACCCAGCTGATGCACGCCTACCTGGCGAGCGCCCAGGCGCAAGGCCAGTGGAGCGGGGCAGCCGATGCCCGCAGACGCTGAAGCGGCGGTTGTTGCATGGACATCACCTTCAAGCTGTTTGCCACGCTGACCGACTACCTGCCCCCCGAAGCCCGCCGGGCCAACCAGGTGACCCTGGCACTGCCCGACGGTGCCACGGTGCTGCAGGCCTACACCCCGTTTGGCCTGCCCGACAAAATGGTGCACCTGGTGCTGGTGAACGGGCGCTACATCGCTCCTGAGCACCGCGCCACCGAGGTGCTGCAACCCGGCGACGCGCTGGCCATCTGGCCCCCCATTGCGGGCGGGTGACCGTTTTCACGCCGCTGCGCCATGCAGTCCTTCTATGCCGAGCAGTTCGAACGAGACATGGGCTGCACCCCGGCCGATTGGCTGGGCTGGCTGCCCCGCGCCCTGGGGGACGTACCCTGGCAGTTGCACGGCGATGCCCTGTTTGCCCAGGTGGCGGGTGGGCAACTGCACATCACCTGGCAAGTCAGCGAGCCCCGCCGCCTGGGGCTGGCGGTGATTCCCCGCCTGCAGGTGTGTTTTTCGTTCGGTGGGGTGGGCGATGCAGATCGGCTGGCCTTCATGAAGCGCTTTGACCTGTACACCCACCGGGGTGGGGGCTGAGCCCACCCGGGCCGGTGGGTGGTCAGGTGTCAATGCGCCTCTGAGGCAGACCCGTTGCCCAACACCGCCAGCAGGGTTTGTTGCAGCACTTTGGCGTCGTTGCTGGCCCGGTGGCGTGACAACTGCAGGGTCAGTGACACCTGTTCACGCGTGGCGTGCCAGCGGGCCTGGGCGGGCTCGTCCAGCAAGCTTCGGAGGTCTTCCAGTTTGAACGCGGGCTGGGCATCGGCCGCGTCGTACAGGCGGGCCAGCCACTGGTAGTCGTGGTACCACGCGTCGGTGTACACCGTGTGGCCGCGCAGACGTTCGTTCAGGGCCAGGGCCACGGCGGCGGCGGGTTTGCCGTGTTCGCGCAGCGTTTCGCGGGTGATGCCATGCAGGCCCTCCGCGCTGTGTTCCCAGTGCCGCCAATCGGGTTCCGGGGTGATCAGGCTGCAATACGCGCTGCCGTTGGTCAGCACCGTGCCCACCTCAATGGGGTAGCTGCCCGCCCCGAAGCCCGAAGCTTCGATGTCAATGATGCAGGGCGGCATGTCGCAAGGTGGGTTGGGCAAACGCATGCGAGCATTCTCACGGTTTGGGCCAAGCCTGAAAATAGCACGCACCATGACACACAACGATTCCCGCTGGCAGTTCTGGGTTGACCGGGGCGGCACCTTCACCGACATCGTGGCCCGGTGCCCCGATGGCCGTTTGCTCACCCACAAACTGCTCAGCGAAAACCCCGAGCACTACCGCGACGCGGCAGTGGCCGGCATCCGCCACCTGCTGGACCTGGCGCCCGGCGAAGCCATCAGCCCAGAGCGTGTGGCCTGCGTGAAGATGGGCACCACCGTCGCCACCAACGCCCTGCTGGAGCGCAAAGGCGAGCCCACGCTGCTGGTCACCACCAAGGGTTTCAGGGACGCGCTGCGCATTGCCTGCCAAAACCGCCCCCGCCTGTTTGACCGCCACATCGTGCTGCCCGAGCTGTTGTACGAGCGCGTGATCGAGGCCGAAGAACGCATGGGTGCGCACGGCGACGTGGTGCAAGCGCTGGACGAGGCCCACCTGCGCGAACGCCTGTGGGCGGCCTATGACGCGGGCCTGCGCAGCGTGGCCGTGGTGTTCATGCACGGCTACCGCTACACCGCACACGAGGCGCGGGCGGCCGAGCTGGCGCGGGACATTGGTTTCACCCAGGTCAGCACCAGCCACCAGACCAGCCCCATGATGAAGTTCGTCAGCCGGGGCGACACCACGGTGGTCGATGCCTACCTGTCGCCCATCCTGCGCCGCTACGTGGACCAGGTGGCCGCCGACATGCCGGACGTGAAGCTGTTTTTCATGCAGTCCAGCGGTGGGCTGACCGATGCACACGCCTTCCAGGGCAAAGACGCCATCCTGTCCGGCCCGGCGGGCGGCATCGTGGGCATGGCACGGACCGCTGAAATTGCAGGTGAGCGCCAGGTGATTGGTTTTGACATGGGTGGCACCAGCACCGACGTGAGCCATTACGCGGGCGAGTTCGAGCGCGAGTTTGAAACCCAGGTGGCCGGCGTGCGCATGCGTGCGCCGATGATGAGCATTCACACCGTGGCGGCCGGTGGCGGCTCCATCCTGAAATTTGACGG